>NZ_NTFS01000232.1 GCF_002289455.1 Brunnivagina elsteri CCALA 953 | reverse complement strand
CCTCTTTTATTGACAAAAGTATTGTAGACTGAAACCCTTGCTACCTCTATGTTTTCAGACTTAACGGGAAAAGTCAGATTGAATTACTGGGATGCTAAATCTTCTGTAAGCAATTCCGATAATTCTTTAGTTTCTATTTCTTTGCCTTCTAGGTTCTCGCTCGATGGTGATACCCATGCTTCTAGAGCATCTTTGATTATACCTGCGATGGGTACGGCAATTAGCAGTCCTAATAAGCCACCAACATAAGCACCTACAAGCAGCGATGTCAATACCCAAATAGGTCTAATTCCGGTGAAACTACCCAAGAGACGAGGTGCGATCGCTTGGTCGATAAGTTGATCGATAATGATGGATATGCTAATTACTTTTACTGCTAACCAAACATCGTGGGAAGCAATAATCAAGCTGACAACAGCTAGACTAGCAATATCCCCAAATGGGATTAAACTGGCAATTCCGATTCCTAAACCGAGAATTAAACCAAATGGAACTCTCAATATTAGAAATAGCAATGTCAGCGAAACTCCCATTAGTGAAGCTAATGCAATTTGACCAATCAGATAATTTTGAAAATTTTGTTGAAAAGATTGCTGGAGTTTAGAACCAATGTTAACTGGTAGCTTTTTGAATAGCTCGTTCCAAATTCTCTTACCATCGACTAAAAGATAGAAAGTGAATACGATTGTGACTAAAGCTTCGGAAATACTATCAAATGCTTCAATCGTAAAATCGACAATTTGATTACCAAAATATTGTAATTCGTCAGGAAAACGGTTAGTTAACTGAGTAACTATGTGACTAAAATTAACTTTTAAACCCTGGTTAGATGCCCAATTATTGAAATTCAGTAATTTTTGCTCGCTAGAATCAATCCAATGGGGGAGGATTTTTGCCATTTCCTGAAATTGCTCAAATACAATGGGGAATATTGTGATGCCGAGTGCGATCGCAATTATTAAAGTCGATCCAAATACCAATCCAATTGCATAACCTCGCTTCAAACCACGTTGCTGGATTAATGTCACTGGATAGTTGAGGATAAATGCCAGTAATGAAGCCAGAATAATGGTTGTCGTAACTGGTTGGAAGTATTGAAAGAATTTTAATCCTAACCAACCATTCAGAAAAATAAGGGGAAATAACAGCGTTATAACTAACCATTGTAGGAGTTTATTTAGCGAAATCATAATAATTTAAATTGAAGCTAACGAACATCTAATTTTAGCCTATTGGGTAATTTACTTTTCCTAATTCACACCAAAATGAGATATTATTTAACTCCCAACTACTAATTCCTAAATATATTAAACCCCGGCAAACCATTCATAACCTTGGTCTTCCCAATATCCTTTATAAACGGATAAATTACTAACTAGCGTAATCCGAATCACCCATTTACTTTGTTTATAACCAAGTTTTATTGGTGATGCTAAACGTAAAGGAGCGCCATTATCAACTGGTAATAATTCGCCATTCTTTTGATAGGCTAATAAAGTTTGTGGATGTACTGCTGAAGCAATATCCCAACTCGAATAGTAACTATCTCCTGATAGAAAATAGGCATATTTTACTGTTTCTTTTGGTTGAGCAAGTGCGACAATTTCGCTCATTTGCACACCAGCCCATTCCACTATTGCAGCCCAACCTTCGACACAAATATGACGAATAATCATTGATGTCAATGGCAATGCTTGAATCTCTTTCATACTCAAATTCAGAGGATTATTTACCTCCCCATCAACTATTAAACGATATTTTTCGATATCGATAATTGGTGTATCTCGAAAAGTATTGACGATTAATGCATTTGATTCAATTTGATTTCGAGAAAATTCCGGTACAAGTTTTTGTGGTTGGAAGATTAAGGATTCCACTTTTTGGTTGAGTGGTTCGGAAAGTTTACCTGCTACATCTTCAAATATTGGTGTACCACAACCTCCGAGAAGGAAGTTTAACCAGGGTAAACCTGAGATTTGCAGAATTTGACGACGTGTTAATTGCGGACGAGGTATGCGAATTATGCCCATTTTGATTTTTGATTGGGGAATGTAGAGACGACTCGGTGAGTCGTCTCTCTGTAAAATCATAAGAAGTTGGTCGTAACTGACAATTACCGAAATAATTACCAAAACATCGATTCGGTTAATTTCTCACCTCCAGCTTTCCACCCCAGAAATGAGTGAATGAGGACGAAAATAATCACTATTGGCACCGAGGAGAAGTGGACAATACGTAACGCTTGCCAACTCCCGAAACATTCCACAATCCAAGGAAACTGCGCTGGTTTGTACATACCCATACCTGTAAATATTGATAACAGGAGGATGGGAATGATGCTGGTGTAGACAATACGATGCCAAGCATATACCAAGCGTTTGGGGTTTTGGGTTTTTTGCAGCGCTTTGATGTCGTTTGCCCCCACAAATTTATGCTGCCAGCGACGGGTTACGAATACGTAGATGCCGTACCAAAATAGGTTTAAGGAAAATGCCCACATGGCTGCGAAGTGCCAGTGTCTACCACCTGCTAACCATCCTCCCAATGTAAACAGGGGAAAGATATGCAATCCCCCACGTCCTCCGAATACTGGGTTAGCGTTATAAATTTGTAACCCACTGGTAAGCATAACGAAAATACTAACGATGTTAACCCAGTGGAATATTTTGGCTGCTAACATCCCGTAGCGTCTTTTTTGGGGTATGGCAATTTTTATGCTTTTGGCTGGAACTGTCATTTTTAGCTTCTTGATATATTTTGACTTTTGATATTTTCTGCTGTGCTAATGGCAATTTATATATATTAATTCTTTATCGGAATTATTGACTAAGAAGTATGCATAATAATCAATGCTGCATGTGCCAGTTTATTTAGTTTTATATTCATGATTCTCTAAAAATTAATGAAGGCAAGTTCAAACTTACCTTCATTAATTAAAACGATATATTTTAGTAAGGATTCTTTATCACAGAAAAAATGTCAAGTTGATACGTACCAGTTTAAGTTGTGGACTTAGTTGATGTAAATTTATAATCTCTAAACCAAGGTATATCAATTTAGTAATTTAATTCACACCAGTTCTATCCATTTGGTAGTTATCTTTCAGCAGTCTAATGTATGTGCGATAAGGGATATAGTGGAGTGGGTCATACCCATTGAAACGCAGAATAAGCACGCAAGCCCAAGAATATTTGCCTGCAATTATTGCTTTGATAACTTCTTCAACCTGTTTATTATTCATCTTTTATGTCTTGATGTCGTGAGTGTTTCATTTTTGAGCCATAGGGAACCTTTTTACCTCAATTCACAGTTTACATATGGATTGGGACACTATTTCATCATTTTTTCAGAAAACTGTAAAGAGTTCATAAAGCTTTCATCAATTTATTATTAATGTGTCAATTTTTCTAAATAAAATTACTTATTCGATTTACTATTTTAGGCTGATTTATGGATACAGTATTAAGTGTATTAAGTGAGTTTATTACACTAGCTTTGGCAAACAGTTGATGATGCTAATATCTGTATATATTTTATTTAAAAAACTGTCATTCTTTGTAGGTATTGACATTTACAAAAAATATTTCTTTTTTCAATTAAATTATTATTAATATACTGACAAATAGAATGAATTGTTTATACTCAATGCTGTCAAATATACGAAACATCAATATATTAGAGAAATTAGGGTACTAGTAAAAAAAGATATATTCCCATTTAAATTAACTAATGGTGTACGAGTATTAGATTACACTGACAAAAGACTTTCTTAAAATAACGTTATTATTAATACTCAACATCTACCTGAAGACGTAAGTTAGAAAATGATTCAATTGCGATTAGGTTTGAACTTATCTATTCCATCTTTAGTATGGGAATTAGAGTCAAACAAAAAAAGAGGGGTGAAAGCCCTCTTTTAGTGAAAATGGATTGTAGCTACTATTGGATATGATGGAGAATGTATTTAGTTTTTTTAGTTAAAAGCTGGCATGTTTTCTGATATCGACATATTGTTTAGCTGCGGTGTTTATTTCAATGAAGAACTCACTACCTTTTCCTAATTGAGATTTGCAGCCGAGTTTGCCCCGATGTTTTTCAACAATGATTTTGCGGCTAATCGCTAAACCCAGTCCGTTGCCTTTATCTATTGGTTTGGTGCTAAAAAAAGGTTCAAAGATACGACGTTGAATGTGGGGAAGAATACCATTTCCATTATCGGAAATACAGATTAGTATTTTCTGCTTCTGCTGATTTGGTTGATTTGCAGGCTTGATGCCATTACTGCTAATTAGAGATAAATGGCTATTGACAATCTCCGTACTAATCCAAATTTTGGGAGCAAAGGAGTAGTCATGGTGCATTCGTTCTTCTAAAGCTTCAATAGCGTTAGTCAGAATATTTAGGAATACTTGATTTACTTCCCCAGGGAAGCATTCTACTAGTGGAATATCACCAAATTTCTTATTGACTTGGATACCTGCTCGGTGGGCTTTTTCTTTCAAGCGGTGTTGTAAAATGGTCAGGATGCTGTTAATACCCTCATGCAGGTCGGTTTTTTTCAGATGGGTGTTGTCAAATTGGGAAAACTTGTACAATGCTGATACGGTATCTTTCAAACGCTCTGAACCTGCACGCATTGACCATAGGGATTTGAGGAATTCGGTTTTTGCAGAATCGATGTTAGTAAGTTTTTGTGGTGAAGCGCTATTGGGAGGTATGGGATAGTTGTGTTGGTACTGTTCGAGGAGATGGATTAAATCTTCAGCATATTGGCTGGTACTGTAAATACTAGAGAAAATAAAGTTAACGGGGTTATGAATTTCGTTAACTAAGTCAACAATCAATTGTCCTAGTGTCGATAGTTTGGCTTTTTGGAGCAGTTGGGTTTGGATTTGGGTAATTTCTTGCTGTGTAGTTGCAATTTCATCTAATGCTTGGTTCGATGCAGTTTCGGCTATTTTAATTTGTTGCCGAAGTTGAGATTTTTCAATTGCGATCGCAATTTCCCGACTTACTTGTTTTAAAGTATCAATTTCCCTGGTTTCCCAAGTACGAGAAATGCGGGAATCATCAATAATTACCATTCCCCACATCATCATTTGCCCAGATGATTGATTATCTCCAGTTTTCTGAGGCAACAAAATTGGCGTAACTAATCCAGATGTACTATATAAATTAGCTAAAACTGAGGAGTCGGAATCAACAGCCACAATTCCGCTCTCCGGGAAAATCTGGTAAATCCCAACTCTATCGGTTTGGAAAAATTTTCGGACTTCCTTAACGGATGCTTGCAAGATATCTTCAAGGGATATCTCTGGATCGATGCAATCGACTATTTTGCGTACCCTAACCAAAAAATCATCTTTCGCTAACGCCATTAATAACGCTGACTGTAGTTTCTCACAATTTTCTAGCGTTGGGGGTGCAGACAATTGCCCTTGTTCTGAAAAGACTTGGGTCCATCGTTGTGAAGCATCGACCTCAAATTTTTGGGTAGTTGGTTCTTCGATGTGCATAGCTGCTGGTAGGATGGAAAAGATGTTGTTGGAGCTGTTACTCGGTCTTAGCACCCTGACGTTTAAACTGTGAACTGTTAACTCAACATGGTTTTAGTCGCATTTTAATGTCAGCCACTGTTCCCAATATTGGACTGAAGCAACAAAAACGTAAACGGAAAAATGTAACTCTCTCGTTTTCTTTAATGCTCTGTTCAACGTTAAATAAGCTACATCATGTATATTTAAAATCAGAAATAGCAACCAGCTATTGTATCCTAGTTAACATTATTCCTATTAATTTTCTCGGTCTAGCAAGATTCAGCAATAACTGAAATCAAGGCTAAATAGATGTTTCATAAATTCAAAGAAAAGTCAAGGACTTATTGTAGTGTTTTTAGTGAAAGAGGTAGTTTATCCGTAGTGTCGAGGCTACATCACTATTAATTGTTTCACTTCCGAACTTTTTAGACAACGCTACAAAAGAAAACCATAACAATAACATCTATTGACTGATGACAATCGAAGAAGTCATATTCCTACTCAAAGCTAGTTTTCCCAATACTTTAACTCCACTTCAAGAGTTGGTGCTGCGTTCTTCATGGGAGGGTAAAACTTATACTAACATAGCTTTGGAAGCTCACTACGGTGAAGAAAGAGTTAGAAAAGTTGCTTCAAGTCTATGGCAATTAATCAGCGATTTTTGGCAAGAACCAATCCAAAAATCCAACTTTCGTCAAGTGTTAGAATTGCAACAACTAAATCGCAGGCAGCATCAACTGATTAAAGAATTCAATCATGTTTCAACTAAGGTATCATTAGAATTTCCTAATGGTCCTGTATCAATTGATTCTAATTTTTATATTTGTCGTCCACCAATTGAGCAGATGGCTTGTGATGAAATTACAGAACCAGGAGGTGCAGTTTGTATAAAAGCGCCGAAAAAAATGGGGAAAAGTTCCTTACTATTGCGGATTTTGGCACATGGGAAAAATTTGGGTTACAGAACTGTGAGTTTGGATTTTCAGCAAGCTGATATCTCTATTTTTACGAATATAGATAAGTTTTTGCGCTGGTTTTGTGCTAATGTCAGTCGCGAATTGGACTTGGAGCCAAAACTCAACGATTATTGGAACCAGGATATGGGCAGCAAAGTTAGTTGCTTGATTTACTTTCAGAACTATTTGCTGACATCGATAGAAGAGCCAATGATTTTAGCATTAAATGAAATCGAAGTGGTGTTGGAATATCCGGAAATTGCTAGGGATTTTTTGACGCTGTTACGTTCTTGGTACGAACAGGCAAAGTATATGCAGGTTTGGCAGGGTTTAAGGTTGGTAATGGCTTATTCTAGCGAGATTCTGGTGCCTTTGCGGATGATGCATTCACCATTTAATATTGGTTTGCCGATTAAGTTACCGCCATTTTCAAAAGAACAGGTAGAGGATTTGGCACAGCGACATGGTTTAGATTGGTGCGATCGCTCTGAAGTCAATCGACTGATGGGGATGGTAGGGGGACATCCTTATTTAATTAGGTTAGCGCTGTATTATCTGGTTGGGAAAGGGG
Source organism: Brunnivagina elsteri CCALA 953 (assembly GCF_002289455.1). Classification (GTDB taxonomy): domain Bacteria; phylum Cyanobacteriota; class Cyanobacteriia; order Cyanobacteriales; family Nostocaceae; genus Brunnivagina; species Brunnivagina elsteri. The sequence continues at coordinate 3,638 of NZ_NTFS01000232.1, read as the reverse complement.
AATTACAGGGGGATTTGGAGCAACTATTGCAACAAGCTCCTACGGAATCGGGTATTTTTGATGGGTATTTGCGACAATATCTGTTGTTTTTGCGGGGAGAATCCGAACTTGCGGCAGCTTTTTATGAGGTTATTGCTACTGATATTCCGGTAAAATTGGAACTAGCTTTGGCATATCGCTTACAGAGTTTGGGGTTAGTTAATTTGGAAGGCGATCGCGTTTATCCGGTTTGTGAGTTGTTTCGGCTTTATTTTCGCGAACAGTTGAATTATGGTGAATATGCAAGTCGCGATCGCAGCTTAATAAAAGAAGCATATCGGATGGAGGAACTGGAACGGGAAAATCAACATTTGCGAGTGCGATCGACTTTAGATGAACTAACTCAACTTGCTAACCGTCGTTATTTTAATACTTATTTACAAGTTGAGTGGCAACGCTATCCACGGGAAAACCTGGAAATTCCTCTGTCGTTGATTTTGTGCGATATTGATTACTTCAAAATCTACAACAAAACCTACGGGGATATGGCTGGTGATGATTGTTTACGGAAAATTGCCAAAACTATCCAGAAATGTATAGATAAACTGCTTGGTGGTAGTTTTTATGCTGCTCCCGGTATTTTTGATACATCTATTTCCGGGAATATGCGATTGGAAAGTCAATCGGTATTAATTACCCGTTATAGTGGTGAGCAATTTGCGATTGTTGCCCATGCTGATGCTGGTGTAGCTGTAAATATTGCGGAAATGATTCGTTTAGATGTTAAGGAACTGGGGATTTTATGCGATTATCCAGGGATTGGTGGACTTCCTGCCAGTGTTTTAACTGTTAGTCTTGGGGTAACAAGCATTGTTCCCGATCGCGAAACCGAACCCGACTCCATTATTATCGCTGCCGAACAAGCTCTAAGTTTAGCAAAACGTCGAGGACGCGATCGCGTTGTATTGGGTTAGGAGTTTTGAGTTAGGAGTTAATACCAATACCCAATTCCCAATTCCTCTTGCATATTTAGCGATTTTTTGAAACACTCTATAGGTAGATATATCAGTGGTGCGGCAAATAAAAGCTGAATTTTTCCATAAATTTAGACAAGCATAAGACAATAAGTAGCAATAATTACAGTTTTTTTTGGTTAAAAGGTTGTAGTGAGCTTCTCTACTACTTTTTTCCTATTGTTCTCTACTGAACTCAATATATTGCAGAATTATCACCGTACCAAGATGAAATACCAGGTACTCGACCGGATTTTTAATAAACATCAAGCATCACGTAAGTTTGAGCGTTTAGAAATTGATGGGAATTTTTATATTGTTGATACTTCTTCAGAAGTAAAACGATTTGCTGACAATCCTGATGAAGTGATTTTAGGGAAAGATGTACGGTTGGGATTTCCAGAGTTTATTGGTTTAGAAGAAGTATTCATTTCTATCTTAGAAGGGAATCAAGAACTATTTGAGTTAGAGGGAATTCAGCGATGTTTTAATAATCAATCTGACATTATATATATTGATATTTATATTTTGGGGGAAACTGGTCAAAATCAGGAAGAAAATCGGCTAATTATTCTTTTGGAAGATGTTACCGATAGCATGTTATTAAAGCAGAAATTTTCCCAACATTCCCGTGAGACTAACTTACTCTCAAATGTGTTAGTTTCGTATAAAAATTATATGGATAAAGTTATCACTTCAATGGCTGATGCTTTGATAGTGACAACAAAATCTGGAGAAATTAAAAAAGTTAATCGGGCAGCATTGGAGTTATTTGGTTATCGCGAAGAAGAATTAATCAATCAATCAATTTCAATCATTATTGATGATAATCAACTTTTACAAAAAGCGATTCAACAATATAGTTTTTTCCACAAATATTTCCAAAATGCCGAAGTAGTTTGCCGAACTAAAACTAGAGAAAAATTATTAATAGCTTTTTCTTGTTCGGTAATTCAAAAGAAAATCGACGGTTTAGAAGATATAGTTTATATTGGACGGGATATAACAGCACGTAAACTTAGACAGCAAAGGCATTCAGCCCAATATTCAATTACTCGAATTATCTCCGAATCAACCAGCATTAAATCAGCAATGCCGGAAATTTTGCGAATGATTTGCGAAAGTTTAGGATGGGATTTAGGAGAACTTTGGACAACTAACGAATATATTTCTAAATCAACTTTACAGTCTCAAAATTATCCAGTACTTCGCTGCGTCGAAATGTGGTCATCCCGTACCGTATCTATCCGAGAATTTAAATTAGTGACTTGGAAAACCATATATCAGTCAGGAATGGGTTTACCAGGTAGAATTTGGTCAATGGGTACACCAATATGGGTAAGGGATATAACAAGTGATGTAGATGCGCGATCGCAATTTGCCAAAACAAGTGGATTACAAGCTGCATTTGGGTTTCCCATTCTCGACGATCGTCACACATTTGGGGTAATGACCTTTTTTAGTCGGGAAATCCAACCTCCCGATGTTGATTTACTACAAATGATGGTTTCCATTGGCAATCAAATCGCAGAATTCATCAAAAGAAAACATGCAGAAGAAGCACTTTTAGAAAGCGAAGAAAGATACCGGGATTTATTTGAAAATGCCAACGATTTAATTCAGTCAGCTAATTCTTACGGACAAATTATCTATGTGAATCGAGCTTGGTGTGAAACACTAGGATATAGTCAAGATGATATCGCGACTATGAATATTTTTGATATTATTCCTCCCGATTATCAAAAACACTGTCGGCAAATGTTTTCTCGTGTTTTCGCAGGTGAAAAAATTGAAGTTGTACAAACAGCCTTTCTAACTAAAAATGGCGACACCATTATTTTAGAAGGCAATGTCAACTGTAAATTTGCAGATGGTAAACCCATTGCTACCAGGGGAATTTTTCGCAACATAACTCAGCGTGTCGCAGCAGAAAATGCACTTCGACAACAGCAAGAACAAAGTGAACGTCTGTTACTAAATATTCTCCCCGAAGCCATTGCTAACCGCTTAAAAATCCAACCCGGCAACATCGCAGAAGACTATGCTAATGTATCCGTTTTATTCGCCGATATCGTGGGATTTACGCAAATCTCTGCTAAACTAGGGGCAATTCAACTAGTCAAACTACTAAATCAAATTTTCTCAGCATTTGACCGCTTATGCGATCGCTATGGTTTAGAAAAAATCAAAACCATTGGTGATGCTTACATGGTAGTCGGTGGTTTACCCAATCGTACCAACGATCATGCCCAAGCGATCGCGAATATGGCACTCGACATGCAGAATGCGATCGTAATTTTCAACGCGGAAAATCAACAAGATTTCAGCATTCGTATCGGCATTCATAGTGGTTCCGTCGTCGCTGGGGTAATTGGTATTAAAAAGTTTACGTATGACCTCTGGGGAGATACGGTCAATATCGCTAGCAGAATGGAATCACACGGTTTAGTCGGTAAAATTCAAGTTTCTGAAGATACATACAATCTCTTACATAATGAATTTACCTGTGAAAAACGTGGTGAAATCGAAATCAAAGGAAAAGGTACAATGACGACTTACTTATTGCAGGGGCGCAAAAACTTGGCACTTTTATCGCAAGGATGAAAAATGGGTAGCAGCGGTTCAATTTACCCCTTCAGCAGTTTT
>NZ_NTFS01000231.1 GCF_002289455.1 Brunnivagina elsteri CCALA 953 | reverse complement strand
TTTGAGAATAAAACAAATATTTAAATAAATTTTTATAGTGACAAATAGTACTAAGTTCAGTTATGTATTGATGCTTTTATAGAACAAAATAATGTATTTTCAAATACATCCTAATATTTTATGAAAAATGTTTGGACTAAAGAATTTACGTGATATCTGCAAACAGATTTGGGAAATATTTGGGAACTATTTGGAAAATATTTGTAAGGTACTTAGCTTTTTAAAAAGGTCAGTAAACTATTACAAGCTATCTTTCAGAGTTTTGTACTGATATCTGTACTCATGCTTTAGCTGATAATCTTTTTGAAATCTTGAAGATAATGCGGTATTACTCGTCACTGGATTGAGACACCATACTAATTGGATACTAGTATTTTATAATACGTGAGGATAGCAAAACAACCGCGATTACTCGTAATTGTCGAGATGTCGCGATTTTTCTATTTACACTAAAAATGGGTTTCAACTTTACTTTGAAATTGCGTGAAGATATTGAAGATTCTACCCTCTAGGAAGTCTTTTGCCTAGATTCTACACTAGCCCTAAAAGGGCGGCTTCGGGTAGACGGGCAAGCAGATAAAAGTAAGTAGCAAGTTACAACATGACAGTAGATTTTGAGGTCTAACAGGTGTAGCTTAATTACTCAAATTGCAACTGGGGCATAAGTTGTAAAGTACCAATCCCCAGGTCTTGAGGAGAGAGCGATCGCGCTTCAAATAATGCCATCATGTCACGCAGTTGGGGATTGCCGCGACTAGCACCCGTAAGCCCTTTGGCAATAATTAAACCACAGTAACCCTGGGTATCTTTGCAGCGTTGGTTCCATTTTTGACGAGCTTCCACATGGGTTGGGTCATCATCTTCAAATTCGCCAAATAGAAATAATTCGCCATTGTGGGTTTGCAATAATCCGAGGTCATAACTTTCAGCTCCAAAAGGGTCAGCACCTGGGTTAAAACAAATAGCATTAAGCCCTTCAGCTTTCTCAATGCTTTCAATCACAGTTTTAGCTTTGGGACGGGAGGTTTGAATTAAAATCACAGGTAAACCATCACCGACTGGCTTAATAATTTCCCCTACTGGCTGATAGGTTACACCTTTACGTAAGTAATCGAGCATTTCCCACGAGACTACACCCAAGCTCAAAAAGGAGTCTTCGGGGATTAAATCATCCCGTAGCGAACGAAACATTGGTTCACCAGACGTACTTTCTTCGTCTTCATCACCAGCCATTTCTTCTAATTCAGCAGCTAATTCAGGCATGGTGGCAACGCTAACACTAAGGGACTTCGTATCTTCATTTTCTGGTAAAGCGATACGATAGCGACGGCTGAGAGTCGGAAATTCGTCAGTATTGAGTTGACGACGATGATCGCGAACAAATCGAAATAGGCTTTCGAGTGCCACGTATACAACCAAAGCTTCTTCGTCGTATAAAACAGAGCGCAACCCTTCCAAAGGATGGATATTGCCAAAGGTGGGATTAATTTCTGCTAATGGCAAGTCAGCAATATCTTCAAATTCTTCTTCTTCCTCTTCTTCGAGACGATCAAAAGTGAGAAACAAACAATCTTGCTTAAGAAAAGCTTCTTCTAAATCTTGGGTTGATTCATCGTCTTTTAAAACTGCGGCTCGGAAGCGCTTGAGCGAATCTTGGGAACGATATAGCAAAATACCGTATTCCATCCCCAACATCCCCATAATTGAGGCGTAGAGGGTGTCAATATCCCACTTATTAACCTCGATGGATATGACTTGCTGTTCTTCCAAAAAATCCCACGGTGCAGCTTGCCAGATGGCGTAGGCTTTTTCATGAAGTTGTTGGGCATATTGTGGAGGTAAGTCGGGGACTTGGCTGTCGATGATATCGGCAAATCCGCGAAACAATTCATCAATTAGGGGTAGTTCAGGTGCGTAGTCGATGGCAATATCCAAGTCTTGGAGGACACCCCGCAGGTAGAATTGAATTTCGCGATCGCGCACCACAATTCGCTGTGGACGTGCTGGTCTTGCAGGACTATGGGGATTTTCCATTGCCCGCATTAAAGTACGCACAATTGCCTCAGGTCCCGTATCTTGGGCAACAACATCCATTCCCCGGACAATTCCTTGCGAACCATCCACCCAAAGAATACATTCCCCCTTATCTTCTTCTGATTGTGGGGATTGGGTGTTTGATTGCGTGTTTGATAATGGACGGCGATCGCCCTCCCACACAGAAGGAATCTGAGGTACTTTCTTCAACCGACGACTGGTAGAGCGATTAAAACTTGTCATAAACTAGGTGAATCTGAAAAAGCGATACAGTATGAGTTTTTTGAGTCTTTATGTTTTTTTGGTCTTTTGTTTTTTTATTGAGGGTTTTTTGATAAAACTCCTAGAATATTAAAAATCCCAAAATACAAAATATTTAGCGGTGAGAGGTAATTGGATGAGATTTTGTATTATATATGGCTTCGACAAGACAAAAACGATTCTCCAAAAACACTGAGTCTCTCAATTCTAGGATAAAAACCTTTGGTCGATTTTTGCTAAGTGTTTAATAATATTCCTAACTTCCAAGCCGAACCTCGCTACAATAGGTGGGACTAGGGACTAGATACTAGTTAATTAAATAATTAATAATAAAAGTACACCTCTTTCTCTACTTCCCCATACCTAACCACTAATCCCCAAACTGAAGGAGCAACAAAATGACACAAGCAACCGAATCTCAAACACGAGGAATCCAGTTAAGCGAAGCTGCGTTACGACAAGTTAAATCTTTGCGCGAGAAGCAAAATCAAGACTTATGTTTGCGGGTAGGAGTTCGCCAAGGTGGCTGTTCTGGGATGTCTTACATAATGGATTTTGAAGACGTAAGTAAGATTACCCCTCATGACGAAGTGTTTGACTATGATGGCTTCAAAATACTCTGCGATCGCAAGAGCTTATTATATCTTTATGGTTTAATGCTCGACTACAGCGATGCCATGATTGGTGGTGGATTCCAGTTTACTAACCCCAATGCTGCTCAAACCTGTGGTTGCGGTAAGTCCTTCGGTGTGTAATATTGTCATTTGTTAGTGGGGATTGGGCATGGGGCATGGCGGATTGGGTATTAATAAATATCCCACAACCATTAACCCATGACCAATAATAACCATTAACTAACGACTAAATAAATAATTTACTATGACTCAAACTGTCGATTCCCTGTTTGATACAGGTTTAGAACGTTATAAAGCTGGAGAAAGCGTCACCGAACTGATTCCTGTTTTTAAAGAGGTATGCGATCGCTCTCCAAAAAGTAGTTCTGCATGGACTTGTTTGGCTTGGCTCTACCTGCTTGATGGCAAAGCCAATTTAGCCTACAAAGCAGCTCAAAAAGCAGTTAAAATTAACCAACAAGACCCCCAAGCACGGGTTAATTTAATTCTCGCAATGCTAGAAACCGGACAGAAAGGACTGCGCGAACATGTTGAGTTTGCACAACAGTTGATTTTTGTCAATGAAGAATGGCGCGAAGAACTCAAGCAAAGTATCGAAGATGGTTTAACTAGAAAACCTGATTGGAAAAGTTTAATAAAAGTTAAAAATTGGCTATTTGAATCTTGATGGGTTAAGAGTAAGCCACAAAATGAATGATCCTGTGTTGTCATGCTGAGGAACGAAGCATCTACGCGAGATTCTACCCTTCGGGAACGCGAAGCGCGAACGTTCCTCAGAATGACATTGGGCATTTCTTTCTGTGGAGTTCTCTAAATGGGTTATGGACGACCCGCCGGGTCGTCTGTACAGGGATTATTAGAAATTAGGGCGAACATTAGTCACCTCAAAAAATATCTAATACTTAAAATCTAACAACCATTAACCATTGACAAATAACAAAATTTATGAGAGAAAAATTTTTGAACTGGCTGAACATCATACTTGTAGCCGATGTTTTTTTAGTATTTTTGGGGTTTGGATGGTTTGCGATCGCAGTTATTGGTGAGGCTACTGGAGTCCATCTGGGTTTAGATTTGTGGCACCAGCTTTGGATACCCGTATTTAATCCTGCGATCGGTATTTTAATGGGAGGAGCGATTTTAAGCGGGATTATTAGTTGGATTTCCAAGAAATTTTCAGCCAATCAGTAGAGACGACCCGATGGGTCGTCTATCCTCAAAATTAAAAATTACGAATTAAACACGGTTGCCGTTTGAGAATCCGGTAGCGGAACCCAAGGTTATTTGCCCTGGTTATTATTCGTTTGCCCCGATTTTTATTACATCAAAACAAGAATCGCCATATCAATCACTAAGGAATGAGGATTTAATAACCTACAACTTTCGATTTGATTTGGAATGGTGCGTTACGCTGCGCTAACACACCCTACTTTTGATACTTTTGCACTTTATTTAATCCGCGTTCCTAACCATTAACTACTTGATAATTTCCTTTAAAGCTGGCTGTACTTGTGAATATTGATAAGTAAATCCAGATTCGAGAGTACGTTTTGGTACAACTTGTTGTCCTTCAAGTACAATTATTGCCCCTTCCCCAAGCAAACCCTCCAGAGCAAAAGCTGGTACTGGCAACCATGAAGGACGATTCATCACTTTACCCATCGCATCGCATAATTCTGACATCCGAACAGGATGGGGAGCAGTAGCATTATACACTCCCTCCATCTCTGTCCTTGTCAATGCTTGGACAATGAGATTCACCATATCATCAATGTGAATCCAAGAAAACCATTGCTTCCCGCTACCCAGGGGACCACCTGCAAATAATTTAAATGGTGTAATCATTTTATCCAAAGCACCACCATTGCCCAAAACAATACCTAAGCGAAAAATCACCAACCTCACCCCGGCATCTTTAACCTTTTCGGCTTCCGCTTCCCAAGCTTGACATACTTGTGCCAAAAAATCCTTGCCCGATGGACTCGTTTCGTCAAAGGTATCGGTTTCACTAGTTCCATAAAATCCAATTGCGGAAGCATTGATTAAGATACTAGGTTTTGGGTTTGCGTTAATTATCGCTTCGACAACTTTTTGAGTTCCCAGCTTGCGACTGTTAAGAATCTCTTGTTTACGTTCTTGCGTCCATCTTCCCTCTCCAATGGCTTCCCCTGCGAGATTAACGACAGCATCACACCCAGATATAGCATTTTGCCAAGTACCAGAAGTAGTTGTATTTGCGGCAATAATCTCCACATTTGGGAATGAGCTTTTTGGAAAAACTCTTTCAGCGCGATCGCGATTTCTAGTCAATACTAGTATATTTGTATTTTGCGATTGGAGTCTTTGAACTAAATGACTTCCGACAAATCCTGTTGCACCTGTAATCGCGACTTTCATGAAAACCTCTGCCAAACCATTCTCTAATGCTAAAGGCAAAGGGCAGATGAGGGAATGGGAATTGATTCTATGAGCAGGAATAATTGATTCTATGAGCAGGAATAAGGCAATATATTTTATTACTTCTGTCTTCTGTCTTCTGTCTTCTGTCTTCTGTCTTCTGCCTTCTGCCTTCTGCCTCCTGTCTTCTGCCTCCTATTCTTCTGCCTTTTTCAGTAACTCAGTAAAATTTTTATTTCTTGATGAATCGAAAAATACTTAGCTATAGGATAGTTAAATATTATAGGATGGATTGAGTGTTACAAGGCTTGGGGCTATTATGGCTCGGTATACCTGTTCGTTTCTTCTTTCTGTTTCAATAAAGAATCTCCAACCCTCGCTGATAGAACTTCTACACAGCAGTGGTTTGGATGTACAATATTACACCCCTGATTACGTCATGGCTCGTGAATTTCCTGGTAGTATTCCATTCTCCAAATTGGTCACGGTAGAAGCATTAATTGACAATACAACGGCAACAGAATCAGAAACTCGAATGACTTTAGTGATTAAAAACGAAGAATTACCGCTTCAGCTTGATAATCATTGCCGACAAGTATTTGACTATATTAAACAGGAAATTGAACATAGTCGCTATTGGAATTTAATTGAAAGTCTGGCAAGTTCGATTTGATTTGATTTTTTTTTGCAGCATGGCGATATGCCTTCATGCATTAAGCTCCACTTGTGGCACAACGAGCCAAAATCATTATCCTATTTATCAACACCCACAATAAAGCTCGAATAAAATTAACCCCACCGCCTGTGGCACCTCCCCTTAGTAACTACGGTGTACACACAAGTATACCCAGAGCGGGTTTCATCGTTCCCAGGCTCTGCCTGGGAACGCAACCCCAGAGGCTCCGCCTCTTGGTGTGACTGGAGGCGAAGCCTCTCGGAGGGCATTCCCAGGCAGAGCCTGGGAATGAGGAGGAAAGAGTATAGAAAGCTTACAACCCTTGCAGATAGGACTTGTGTGTACACCGTAGCCTTGCTAATGGGAGAGGTATCTTGCGGAAAGCCGCTGAGTCGCAAGCGACACGCTTCGCGTAGCTCGCTTCCCCGGAGGGGTACGCGTCTATGGAGAGGGGTTTTATATTAGTCAAGTTTTAAGCCGTTCGCAGTATAAATAACTAATAACTTTGAGCTTTTAATCTTCCATATCTTCTGCCATTCCTGGATTAATTAATGTAATGTCATACTCAGTTGAGTCTGTTTGTCCGGTTCGCATTGAATCTTTAAGGAGATAATAGATTGCACGTACCTGAGGTCCAAAAACGACTTCATCTTCGTTTTTAAGGTCTTGAGCTGGTAGCTTGCGTCCATTAATCACTAAGCCATTGGCACTGGGCTTTCCTTTGGCATCTCCATCCACAATTCGATAATAATGAGTTTGGTTATTATCATCCCGTGGAAGCCTGACTAATGTGGCATGACGACGGGAGACAAACTGGGAATTCAAACGAATATCGCACTCGCGATCGCGACCGATAGAATAGACTGGACGCTCAAGGATAATTTCTTTGCGTCCCCGATCGTCTTCTACGATCAATAAATGGCTTTCATTAATTTCTGCTGCCATTGGCAAATTGTCACTAAAATCAGTTGGACTTTGATTAATTAATCTATTTTGAGTCTTGTTTACTACCATTCTCGAATCTTGATTATATAGTATGTGACTAATGCAAATTAGCATTCCCAAAGATAATGCTAAATCAAGCATTCCACCTATTTTGTGCGAGGAAGAATGCCTCTGGATATATTCTTCTTAGGAGCAAACTTTTGGTTTGCCTAAGTCGGCATTCGCTTTCTGAAAATACAAATTTATCCCATTGGCTACACACTTCACAGATTTAGTGCAGGTTCAAAAATGATTGTTCTAATTCTGCATGTACTGTTGTTTTGATGGCATGAATAAATGGTTAAATGTGTTGTGTGGCAGCCTTGTCCATCCACCTAGTGAAACCTAAAATGTAGAATAATCTGAGGTTGAAGAAACTAGTGTTTTAGCTGGGTAGCATCCACTTGAAGGCGATTTACAGAATAAAAACCACCACACGATATTATTTTATCGTAGGAGAGAACTGCCGTAATCGGAAACAGAGAAGCAAGCTACGTCCTCTGAATAGGTAAGAGAACTCCACAGAAAGAAATGCTCTTCGGTCATTCTGTAAGTAGCAAGCTACAGCATGACAACACAGGATCATTCATTTTGTGGCTTATTCTAAGATTATTTTGAGAAATCACTTAATTGGGAGAAACAACTCGTCTTAATAAAAGTGAGTTGGTAACGACACTGACTGAACTAAAAGCCATTAACGCAGCAGCACTAGCAGGATTCAAAACAAAACCGAAGTTTGGAAGTAAAATGCCCGCAGCGAGAGGAATCCCAATCGTATTGTATGCGAATGCCCAAAATAAATTTTGGCGGATTTTGTTGAAAGTTGCACGACTCAACCGAATCGATTCTACTACATCAGTTAAGCGATCGCGCATCAGTATAATCCCAGCAGTTTCCATTGCTACGTCTGTTCCTGAGTGCATTGCAATCCCCACATCGGCTTGTGATAAGGCTGGGGCATCGTTTATACCATCTCCGACCATTGCCACAATCGATTTGAGATTTTTCCCTTTATCATCTTGCAACATCTGAATTGTCGCAGCTTTTTTGGTAGGGGGAACACCTGCGATTACGTTGTGACTATCAATATCAAGTTGTTTGGCAATTGTGGTTGCCGCTTCAATGCGATCGCCACTCAAAATCATTACCCGCAAACCCATTTGACGTAACTTTTCGATAGTGGTTTTGGCTTCTGGTCTTAAAGAATCACTAACAGCTATGATGCCAACTAGTCTACCGCTAACGGCAATATAAACAATTGTTTTTCCTTCGTTAGCGAGTTCCTGCGCCTTGGTAATCCCGGTATCGCCCATCACCACACCATGCCAGCTTAACCAATCTGAATTACCTAACAAAACGCTTTTCCCATCGACTAACGCTGATACTCCCAACCCCGGTTCGGTATGAAAATTTACAGCTTCTGGGATTGTTAACTCTTGTGTTAATTTTTCTGTTAGTTCTTCTGTTAGTTCTTCTGTAAATAAATGTTGCGTTTGGGCTGCATTTTGAATTGCGGTAGCGAGAGGATGACATGTACCTTTTTCGACTGAGGCTGCTATTTCTAGTAAAGATTGAGAAGTGAATTGAGCAGCTAACAGCGAGTTTTTCTCTCCCCCTTCTTCTAATTCCATATCCTCAGTAAGTACAATGCAATCTGTTACCGTCGGTTTACCAGTAGTGAGAGTACCTGTTTTATCAAAAACAATCGTGTCGAGTTTATGGATTGTTTCTAAAACGTCACCACCCTTAATTAATAAACCACGTTCAGCGCTCATTGCCGTGCCGACGAGAATTGCAGTTGGGGTAGCAAGTCCTAAAGCACAAGGACAAGCAACAACCATAACTGCGATCGCTAATTTTAAGCTTAATAGAAATGGGGATTGTAAAGTTGGGATTTGGGACTGGGAATATTCGTGTAGATGTCCCATTGGTGATGTTGCTGTCAGGGAAACATTTAATACAACATCCGACCAAATATGAGTACCGCAGAAGTACCAAAATAAAAACGTTAATAAAGAAGCACTTAAAACAAAATAGGTAAAATATCCAGCGACAGTATCAGCTAATTTCTGAACCGGAGCTTTACGAGTTTGTGCCGCTTCCACGAGGGCAATAATTTGTGCCAGGGTTGTATCGCTACCAATCCGAGTCGCAGCAATTGCGATCGCACCAGATTGATTTATCGTTCCAGCTGTGACACCATCTCCAGGCTGTTTGATTATAGGTATAACCTCCCCAGTCAGCATCGACTCATCCACAGTCGTTTGCCCGTAAACCACCTCACCATCAACGGGTATTTTTTCCCCTGGTAACACTTGTAACCATTCCCCAATCCGTACCTGTTCGGCTGGTATTTCCACAACCCCGTTACTAAAGGGATTAGGGAGGGATGAGTCAGAAGGTGCGATTTCCGACTTTGATTTTCCAATTAACCGTGCTACCTGTGGTTGAAGTGCCAGTAAACTTTTAAAAGCAGATGCAGCACGGGTTCGGGCTTGTTGTTCTAAAGTCTTTCCGAGTAAGATAAATCCCAACATCATCACGGGTTCGTCGAAAAAGCATTCCCACCCCATTTTTGGAAACAGTAGTGCCACAATACTAGCGGTATAAGCTGTTACCGTACCCAAACCGATGAGGGTGTTCATATTGGGAGCATTTCGTCGCAACCCCAACCAACCATCAACTATAATCGAACGTCCAGGAATTAATAGTGCGATCGTGGCTAATCCGCAGTGAAACCAGATGTTATTCAATCCTGGAACTAATCGGTCAAGAATATTACCAAAATGTCCTAATGTTGAAAGCAGCAGTAATAAACCCGCAACTATTAGCTGGCTTAATGCTGAATCCATTTCCTTGCGATATGCCAAGCTGTGCTTATCGCGCTTTTCCTCCACATCTTTTGCTTTCCCGTGGGGTACACGGGGTTGAGTCGGAAATCCACCTACAGTTAGATGCTTTGCCAATGCTTCGGCATCAACTACACCAATTTCCGACTCAACTACAGCTACCTCAGTTGCCAGATTGACGCAGACATTTACGATCCCCGGATATTGACTTAACTGACGTTCGACGGAACGCACGCAACCCGCGCATTTCATCCCTCCAACATCAAGGGTTATCTTTGCTACTGCTGTTTTTTTTGCTGAGGGATTTTCTAAGTTATTGTCTGGTTTTTGTTCGGTACTTGGAACAGTCTGCATGGGGAATTGTTGGATTTTCTACGAAACTTCAGCACTAATAGAAAATAGTGCCTCTTACTTGAGGGTAGGCTAAATACTGCGAATTAACCAAATTGACATGCTGTCAAACTAATTAACTTTTCCTTAATTTTTTAAACTTAGGGTTTAACTCACTAGAAGATTTATGAGTATTCCAACGTAGATAAGTAAAATATATAACCACACCTAGTTGAACGGGGATCAATGCAATTTGACTTTTCCAAAAGTCATCTACATTTAAACTCGATACACCACTAAAATATCCCCAACCAAGAATCAGAAATGGCAGTAGTAGTAACTTTTTATTATTGAGTTTAAGCATATGCATATGAATCGATATATTTTGATTGAGAGCTTTGAACTTAAATAATATCAAAAAATAATTTTGAATATATGATTTATAAATCAAAATTGCCCGAAAAACTTTCAATACTGTAAAATTCTATTATATAGTCGCAAAACAATAGACAGTGGATGAGAATTTTAATTTATTATAAATAGCGTAATATAATTT
>NZ_NTFS01000230.1 GCF_002289455.1 Brunnivagina elsteri CCALA 953 | reverse complement strand
TCTCCCCTTAGTAAGGGGAGAGGTTGGAGAGGGGTTCTATATTAGTCAAATTTTAAGCCGTTTGCAGTATATTACCATATCAGTCGTAAGCTATGGCGGAGATATGCCACCCTTACATATTAAAACAAATGCAAAATATATCTTAAGATAGATACTTTACTTATCGCAATCGTTAAATTCTGCGTCAGTTTAAAAAAAAAAGTAGTATCAATACACTACTGCGATCGCATTGAAACTATCCAGGTGTTGTATAAAGTTTAGAGATTTTTTTTGCAACACGATCAATTTTTAGCTGAAAAAGCTTAATATTTTCTTACTAATCAGTTTGTTGCTGCGACAAGATAGACAAACATTGTCCTAAAGTTGCAAAAAGTTGAAACTCAACAAGCCATTGGAAAACTTAGTAATGATATGGAAGATATATGGTATCACTTTTTACGCGTTGTCTTGCAGAATTTTTGGGAACATTTGTGTTAGTTCTTGGTGGATGTGGAAGTGCTGTTTTTTCAGCAGCATTTCCAGATGCAAAAGCCAATGAATTGGGAATTGGTTTTTTAGGCGTTGCTTTGGCATTTGGTCTGACAGTGGTGATTATGGCTTATGCAATTGGTCATATCTCTGGTTGTCATCTTAACCCGGCTGTATCATTTGGTTTGTGGGCAGGAAAACGTTTTCCTGGTTCTGAATTACTTCCATATATTGTTGCTCAGGTATTAGGAGCAACAGTCGCTGCTGGTCTAATTTATTTAATTGCCACTGGTAAACCAGGATTTACACTTTCTGGTTCTAATCCATTAGCGACAAATGGTTTTGATGTACATTCTCCTGGAGGTTATTCACTGCTTGCTTGTTTTATTACAGAGGTTGTACTTACCTTCATTTTTTTAATAGTGATTTTAGGTTCAACAGATGGACGCGCTCCCAAAGGCTTTGCACCTATTGCGATTGGTTTGGCACTGACACTTATTCATTTAATCAGTATTCCAATAACTAATACATCGGTTAATCCTGCTCGTAGTACTGGTCCTGCTATTATTGCTGGGGTAGAAATGTTTAAGCAAGTGTGGATGTTTTGGGTAGCTCCTATCTTAGGTGCTATCTTGGCAGGATTTTTCTATTCACAAGTTTTAGGTGAATCAGGAGAGCAAGTTGTGGGTGATGCAGAGTTACAACTGAAATAGCAAATCTCTATCATGTAGACATCTCCTAAAAGGAATGTAGAGACGTAGTATTGCTACGTCTCTGTGATGGTTTCAGACAACTTCTGGATATGTCTAATACCTTCGCCAAATTTATGTTTATGAGTTGCGATAAACGAAGTTTAACGCTAAAAGCGTATCGCACTATCAAAGCTTTTAGAATCAAGGTTTTTTCGTACTATACTAATAACCGGTTAAAGATATACTTTTCAATAAAGTAAAAATACTTTAGATGCTACCCTGCGGGAACGTGGAACGTACCTTCGTCAGCATGACAAAAATTTATATTCTATCCGTCTTTCGTACTAGTACAACACGGCGCAAGTAAACCGACTATTGTGAATACCAAACCCGTCAGCCAGCCAGAGGTTATAAACCTCTGTCTAATAGCGAAAGTCCTCTAAAAGAGGACTAAATTCAAGCACTAAATGGTAGGTATATTTATGCCAAGCTGTACTAGTCAAATTACCGTTAGAGATTCTAGATTGATCGATTACTGTAATTTACGATCGCCGCACAAATGGCAAAAGTTTATATTCTATCCGTTTTTCGTACTAGTCAAATTACCGTTAGAGATTCCAGATTGATCGATTACTGTAATTACGATCGCCGCACAAATGGCAATAAGTCTTGTAATATGGTTTCGTGGTAATGTTCTTGTGGGTAATGACCGACGTTGTTAAGTCGCACTAATTCACCGTTTGGAATAGCTTTGGCAAATTTTTCTGCCATCTCGACAGGCAACCAAGGGTCAATTACTCCCCATTGAATTAATACGGGTTCTTGCCATGATTGGAAACCAGTTTCTATTTCATTCATAGCTTGTTCAAGTTGTAAATTACGAATTGTTGCGAGTAAAGCTCGTCCTGAAGATGAGGATTTTAAGAAGGGTTTGCGATATATATCTAAATCCTTATCTTCAATTCGATAACGGGAACCACCTTCTAAAGTTCTATCGACAAGTAAAGGGTCTTGGGTTATCATTTCACCAGCTAAAGGTAGACCCATTTGTTTAATTTTCCAGGGTAATTTAGCAGTAGTGGAAATTGGTGTATTCAAGATTGAGATATTAGCAATTTGTTCGGGATGACGTAAAGCATACTGTAACCCAACCGAACCTAGATATCCCTGAACAATTAAGGAAAATTTTTCGATTTCTAATGCTTGGATAAATCCTGCCAATGCATTAATAAAGGCATCAGCATTGTAAGCAAACTCGCGTTTTTCGGGTTTAGAAGAAAAACCATAACCAATCCAATCGGGTGCGATCGCATGATTTCCTTGTTTAGATAAAGCTGGTAAAATGTTTCGCCAACTATAGCTTTGGGAAACTATACCATGAAGTAATACTACAGGTAATAAATCGCTGCGACCGATGGGTTCAGATTCGCGATAAAACCATTCTAAAGAGTCGATTTTGATATTTTTTTCGAGAACTGCCATTTTTATTGGTTGTTTGTTAATTTCCCATCTAAAAAAATACTTGTTTACTTAACCGCCAAGTACGCCAAGTAATAAAATAGGGTGATTAGACGTAGCAAGAATTATGGGTTATTCAGAATCATCTCACGAATTGCGATCGCAGTTGCAGGTGCAAGTAAAACACCGTTACGATAATGCGCCGTGGCAAGTAAAATATGACTAAATCCTGGTAATTTTTCAATTATTGGTGCAGGACGATTTTCTGGACGAGGACGAAAACCTGACCAAGTTCGGGTAATTGTAGCATTTGCCAGTTCGGGACAGTAGGATATTGCTTGCTGTTTAATCGTTTCCAATAATTCTGCATCTGGGGGTAATGAATTTCCTTCGGCATTGGGAAATTCCACCGTCGCACCTACCCAATAATCGGTAGTTGGTATAATACCTGCACCGCAAGGAACTATATGTACGTCGTTACCCGTTAGCATCGGTTGAAATTCCTGATTTCCTAAAGCATGTCCAACGTGGAAATGTATCGCTTGTCCCAATACTGGACGAATATCAACTTTTTGCTGCAATTGGCTAGTTAAAGCAGTAGAACCAAGTCCAGCTGCAATAATAACCCTATCTGCGGTAATTTTCCCATCACTGGTTTCAATTTCGATTTTCTCCCCCTCACTAGGGGATGGGATTAATCCCGATACTTCTACACCAAATTTAAAATTAACGCCATTTAAAATTGCGGCATCAACCAAAGCCAATGTTAGGGTCGTTGGGTCAATTTGTCTGTCTTGAGGCGAGTATACAGCACCGATGAACTTTTCAATATTTAATTGGGGACAAACTTGTTTAAGTTGACTTCGATCCCAAACTTCCAACTGCCAACCTTGGGAATGACGAACTTTAGCCAGATTTTCCCAAATGCTTAAATCATCTCCATCCAAACATAAACTCAGGATTCCTTGACGATTGCAGGGAATTTTTCGTCCCGATACCGCTTCCAATTTGGGAATCCATTCCTCATAAGTCGCAATACTTGTTTCTCGCATCCTCCAAGCCTTACCTTTGACTTTGTGGCTAATAATGCCCATCAGCACCCCTAAAGCTGCCCCTGTAGAAGCTTGTGCAGGTGGCTTTTGGTCAATTACAGTAACCTGCAATCCTTCAAATTGGCTTAATTCGTATGCGATCGCAGCTCCGACAATACCGCATCCAATTATGGCTATTTGCATTTATTTTTTGGGAAAATGGGATTGGGCATTGGGCATTGTAATAAAGACACAAGTGAAAAGATTTTTAAAGATAAAAATAAAAACAAAATTCTCATAAATTAACTTTAAGGGCTTTAAAGCCTTTTTATTGTTCTTTCTTTAGCCTTTTTGCTTTTTACTTTTGCCTTCATCCATTACCCCATACCCAATTTAATTACCCTTCCTCAGTAGAACTGATGGATTCAGGCAATAATTCCAGGAATTTATCAAAGTCAACATAAGCAGCAGCAAAATTACTTGCGGCAACTGGTTGATTGCCAGAAGTCGCTGCTTGGTCGATTTTAACCAAATGCTCAAACAAATCCCGTGCGACTTTTCGAGCTATTGGTTGCTCTTTGGGTAGCAGATTGGGGATAATATATGTCATGTCCAAACGCGCTTCCGCCATTGGTCCATGTATAAAATTACCAACCTTAATCCAATCCTTTGTACCAATTAACTGTCTGAGTTCGGTAGCGCGATCGCGTACCGCAATGATATCCGTCTTGTATTCATCTATCTTTTGCACTTGTGCTTGTGTGTAAGTTGGAGGTGGTGTCGAAACAGCAGGACCTCCACAACTCATCAAGAATGTTGCCAAAAATACCAGAATTAAGGAAATAAGAGTCCGTTGACGCGCCATAAACAGAGCTTATTTGTTAGCCAATTAACAATGTCATTTTAGATCGGAGCGTGTTACTTCTCACCATTATTCCCTTCTTCTTTTTCAGGGTTCTCCCATTTTCCATATTTCCCCCCCTTCTCCGCGCCCCTACGTGAGATAAAAATAGAGCGAAAAAGTTGATTTAACGTTGCAAAAATTAACAACTATTGATAAGCTGAAACACTAATTGAATAAGCTTTTCAGTAATTTTTCTGTCGTCAAATCAGAAAAAGCACCTACACAAAGTTAGGAGTGTTTTCGTGAATGCAGATGAGATGGCAATTAGCCTTGAATTCGCCAGCAAAATAGCCACTGTGGTCAATTTGTTCAAGTACGAATTTCCAGATGCCAAATCTGACCTCAAACCTTGGCAAAATGACCCAGACACGCGAGAATTAATCGACCCCGACTCGATCGATATTGGTTTTCACTTTCCTGGCATCAGTCGTTCATGGCGAAGTCGAAGTTTACTATTTCAAATTCGCTTATATAAAGACCCTATCACAAATTCACGTCGAGTCATTGGAGTCGAAGTTGCCGGATTTGACCATCTGGGTGAGGCTTGGAGGCTTTCCACAGTGGAAAACTGGAATGTTGTTGGTAGAACCCATCCATCAGAGGAAATAAGCGATCGCATCAAAAATTTTTGCCGTCATATTCTAGAGGTATTCAACCAATCCAGCGATATTATTTAAACAAATTTCTGTACGAATTCGCACATCAAGTCTATCCGACCTTTACGTAACATTGCGGGGTCTAAACGTTCGGTAGTATTACAAGTCATGAGGATAACTAGCCGTTGTTGAATGTGGATACCTCTTTCATCGATGACGCTTTGGTAAAGGGTTCCGTCAAGTAAACTCAATATATGTTCGGTCTTATTGTTGTACTGGGCAACTTCAGAAGCACGATTTTGGGCAAGGTTATCAGCTTCATTAATGATGATACAAATACGCTCCAAGTATGTAGGTGGAACAAAATTTGCGATCGCATCATGGTCAAGAATGAAAATTACGTACCCCAATGGGACTAAAATTTCTTTAGCGACGGCTTGTGTCCATACGGTTTTCCCAGTTCCCGGTTCACCATGTACCAACACAGCTAGCTGAGGTTGATCGAGAATAGTTTGTTGTACCGAATCGGTAAAGCTTTGGATGCTATCGGGAAAACTGCGAATGGAAAATTGGCTGTGAACCTTGCCAACACGACTTTGATACCCACTTAGCATTACTGCTAAATCGTAAGTAGACTTGTTAATTAATGGCGCTAAATTTTTCGCCATCAAACTATAACCCCTTCTGCCGCGATCGTAAGGGTCAATTTGCAACCAAACGTCATATTTCGACCAATAGGCAAACACCGTATTGATGACATCGAGACGTTCCCAATTAATAAATTTTTCTACAGGAAAATAAAAGTCACGCTCTGAATAATATTGGGTAATCATATCAGGACGACCAAGTATTTCCAGACTTCGCACCACAGTTATTTCTTGCAAACGATTAAGTACGTAGTCAATGGGAATACTGTTGCGACTCACAAATTGAACAATTGGGGTTTCAGTACTCAAAACCTCTTTGTAGCGATAGTCTGGTGTTAGGGGTTCTGGAGTTACGTAATTCCAATACTTTTCAAATTCCCCACGGGTATAATCTGACGCAACATTTAATATATTAGCCCACCAAGCATACTGTTTTCGTCCCAAGGCATCAGCATAATAGCTCGCGAGGTTAACACTTTTCTGCGTCAACTCCTGGGTATCAGTCTGAAACAACTGCCAGAAATACTTTACATCAAAATCACGCCGCAAAGGTCGCCAGCCACTAGAAAGTAAATTATGACGATTTCTATTTTCGGCAGAACCGTCATTGTTTCTAAAATAATCAAAATCCATATTTCAGACTTATATTCAAACTTGTATCAGACTTTTTACACTAAGAGAACTCCACAAAAAGAAATGCTTTTCGGTCATTCTGAACGAAACGAAGTGTAGTGAAGAATCTTGCGAGATGCTTCGTTTCGCTTCGCTACACTCAGCATGACAACACAGGATCAACTATTCTGTGGAGTTCTCTAAATCGAGTATTGCGATGCGGAACTTAGGAAGATACAAAAGTGTTCCCGTACTATAAACTACTTGCGTCAATCGTGCCAGAGCAAAAAAGTGTCTTTTCCCGGCAATTTTTACTCACTTATTCTCAATTAACGATTTATTGAGTGAATATCGAGACTAATAATTAAGCCAGATGGGATTTTCAACATCAAACAACATTTGGATTAAACACATTCATTTTTTATTATTGTATTACATTGTAGTATGAGAGTAAGTTGATGTCAACCTTGTCCCATTCCCAAAGCTGCTAAGTAGTTGTGCAAAATTAATTGTACTGACAATATATAATTAATTTTGCCTAAGTACTTACACAATCATCCAACAAAATCTATGCTATATTAATATTACGTGCGCTAAGTAGATTTAAGATGATATCTGCATTTGACAATTCTCAATTAATTCCATCCTGGCAACAAATTTTAGCACCCCATAACATGGGTTACAGAATCAAGTTGCTCTCACAATTGTTGACGCGCAAATTCACCGAAAAGTTGGAACCATTTGGACTCACGCCGTTCCATTGGTTGGTGTTATGCTGTTTATGGCAAGATGACGGTTTGCCAACTTCGAGTATTGGCGATAAATTACAGCAAGTTGGTGGGACTTTAACTGGTGTTATCGATCGCATGGAAGAACGTGGCTTAGTGCGACGGGAACGGGATATTAAAGATAGAAGAATTTGGCGTATTTGGCTAACTGATGCTGGAAGAGAACTTGAGCATACCTTACCACCTTTGGCTGTCGAGTTACGGGAAGAAGCTATGAAAGGTATTTCTGATTGCGATCGCGAATTATTTTCCCAGATTTTGAATCAAGCAATTTCCAATATCTCCTGATGGGGAACTAGTCAACCAAGATATCTCTACCTTTTGCTCAAACTAGTTTCACCTAATTGACAGAGGGTATTTACTAAGTTCTTCTGATAAAATCCTTAGCACACGAACTAATTTAGGATAAAATTAAATCAGGTATATATTCAGCGTACTAAACATAAGAGTTAAAAGTATTTTATAAAAAGGGTGGGTAAAGAATCATGGAAGTTACAAATAACGGACATAAAGCCAAAGTAGTTACGATTGAACAAGATGGGATACCAACCCTGCGGGAACCGCAAAGCGGTACAAAGATGTTCGGCATCGCAAACAAGCCAAATTTAGAAGAAGAGCTATCAGGAGCAGGTGGAGCAGAAGCAGCATTCGTCACTCCGGAAACACAGAAGGAACAGCAACAAGGAAAAGCGAACACAGCCAAAGGAAAGAAGCCATTAGGATTAATTTTGGGACTGTTGGGAGTTGGTGCTGTTGTGGTAGGTGGAATTGGACATAACTATTGGCAGTATGCTTCGACGCACCAAGACACAGATAATGCGATCGTTGTTGGACATATCAATCAGGTTAGTAGCAAAATTCCTGGTACAGTTAGCGAAGTCTTGGTAAATGACAACCAAGTAGTGCAGAAAGGAGAATTGCTAGTTAAACTTGATACTCGCGACTACCAAAACAAAGTTCAACAAGCACAAGCATCATTACAAGCAGCCCAAAGACAAGCGCAAGCAGCCGAAGCAAATATCGGGTTAGCTTCCCAGACTACTAATGCCAAAACAGCGCAAGCACAAGGTGATGTGAGTGGTGCGATCGCATCAATTTCCACAGCACAGGCAGCCGTACAAGAAGCTCAAGCAGGCATTCCCGCAGCCCAAGCGACTATAGATGAAGCACAAGCGGGTATTCCCGCAGCCCAAGCACAGGTAGCACAAGCTAATGCAAATTTGCAAAAAGCCCAAGCTGACTACAACCGTTACAATAGCCTTTTCCAACAAGGTGCAATCCCCAGACAGCAGTTAGACACAGCAAAAGCTGCCTATGATGTTGCAGTAGCCCAAAAAAGCGTAGCACAGCAGGGGGTACAGCAGGCACAGGCAAAACTAGCATCGGCAAAAGTCGGGGTAGTACGGGCACAATCTCAACTCGCGCAAGCGAGGGAAGGTGTAACCAGTGCCCAGGCAAAATTAGCTGCATCCAAAGGTGGGTTGCAACAAGCGACAGCAGGGGGACAGCAAACCAACGTTAATCGGGCGCAGTATGAAGCCGCAAAGGCTTCGATTAGCCAAGCGCAAACATCCCTTCAAGATTCACAATTACAGCTTTCCTACAGTAATATTACTGCACCTGCAACCGGACGAATTGGTCGAAAAAATGTCGAAGTTGGGAACCGGGTACAAGTGGGAACTCCTTTGATGGCAGTTGTTAACAATGATTATTGGGTGGTTGCAAACTTCAAGGAAACCCAGTTAGGGGAGATGAAACCGGGAGAAGAGGTAGAAATTAAACTTGATGCTTTTCCGAAGCATACATTTAAAGGTCGTGTAGATAGCATTTCCCCAGCATCGGGAGCGCAATTTGCTTTGTTACCACCAGATAATGCCACGGGTAATTTTACTAAGATTGTCCAACGGATTCCTGTAAAAATAGTGTTTGATTCTGGGAGTATTCAAGGTTATGAATCGCGGGTTTCACCAGGAATGTCGGCTGAAGTGAGTGTTGTGGTTAAGTAATCACCATATCTCACGCGGAGGCGCAGAGAGGAAAACTCAGGAAATTGGGTTTCTCCCCCACGGGTAATCTCTAATCTTTGGGATAACCTAAAAACCCCGTCACTTGCTTCAACGGAGGAAACCTCCGCACAGCAGTGACTCGCTTTCTCCCTAAACGCGAGAACCCGAATAATTCTTCGTTGCATCAAGCATTCGATGATGGGAGAAACCAGGTTTCTTATTGGTGTTACATCGAAGATAGTCGTACTGAGTTAAAGAGAAACCCGGTTTCTAGTTTCCTCTCTACTTTTTAATTCAGCAATTCTTTGTAGGTTGGGTGGAGGCTTTGCGTAACCCAACATCAGGACTATACAATAAAGAGTTGTATGTTATTTAATTCAGATTCCGATTAATTCAGTCTTCAGAGAGTAGAGATATGAATAGGTTAGGGATTATCTTGAAAAACAAGCAAAAATTTTGCTGATTCGGGGAAATCTCTGTGTTCAATGCATCTGCTAGTTTAAAACAAATACTGCCAGCTTTTAGGTCAAGAAATTATCGCTTATTTTTTGCTGGGCAAGGTATCTCGCTAATTGGTTCGTGGATGACGCAATTAGCAACAATTTGGTTGGTGTATAGTTTGACTAATTCCCCTTTGATGTTGGGGGTTGTGGGTTTTACTAGTCAGATACCGAGTTTTTTTCTTGCTCCTTTTGGTGGAGTTTTTGCTGATAGATTTTCCCGTCATAAGACTTTGATTGGTACGCAAATTTTAGCGATGGTGCAATCATTAACTTTAGCTGCACTGGCATTATCGGGAACGATTCAAATTTGGCATATTATTGTCTTGAGCTTGTTTCAGGGATTTGTGAATGCTTTTGATGCTCCTGCACGTCAGGCTTTTGTGGTGGAGTTAATTGAAAAAAGGGACGATTTAGCAAATGCGATCGCAGTTAATTCTACTATGTTTAATGGTGCAAGGTTAGTTGGACCTGCAATTGGTGGTTTATTGTTAGCGCAAGTTGGTGCTGGTTATTGTTTTTTAATTGATGGTGTTAGTTATATTGCTGTAATTATGGCATTATTAGCAATGCGAGTCAGAGTAAACCAAATACCCAGAAGTAATGTCCACCCTTTACAGAGAATCAAAGAAGGATTTATCTATTCCTTCGGATTTCCACCAATTCGAGCCATATTAATGTTATCAGCATTAATTAGTTTATTTGGGATTCAATATACTATTCTTGTCCCAATATTTGCCGAAGAAATTCTTAAAGGTGGTGCAGAAACATTAGGTTTTTTAATGGCTGCTTCGGGAATTGGTGCATTGGTTGGGGGTATCTATTTAGCTACCAGAAAAACCATATTTGGGCTGGGAAAGATAATTGCGATCGCGCCAACTATTTTGGGATTGGCACTCATTGCTTTTTCGATTTCGCGATTATTACCACTTTCTTTAATGATAATGTTATTTGTTGGGCTTGGAACTATTCTCCAAATCGCAACCAGCAATTCTCCTTTCTGCACTACTTGGTTGTCATTTACC
>NZ_NTFS01000023.1 GCF_002289455.1 Brunnivagina elsteri CCALA 953 | reverse complement strand
ACCAAAATTCATCTTTGCTTTCTCCGACTCTTACTACGCAGATTAGCCTCCTCTTGAGATATCAAATGGGTTCTATAAAGTGCGATCGCGCAGCTTAAGGAAGTTATGGCTTTTTGGGAAGTTGCGAAAGTGCGAGGTAAACCGTTCGCTTCTTACAGTTTAGGGAAGAAGTGCGTAGACGCGGAGCGGCTTGTCTGTGACATCGCGCACCTTACCGTAGGTATCGCGCTCAAATCTCGATGTCGATTAAAATTAGTTATTAGTTCAGAAAAACTAACTACAATAACTTTAAGATGAATCCCAATAGCCAAGATGAACCTACTCACCCTCAAAAAATAGACCCCTATGAAAAAATTTTATTTAGTGGATACACGGATGCTGAGATAGCTGAAATGAAGACACTTATGGAAAATTGGGATAAAGCTACCTATCCAACTTTAGCTCATAGTATTGTCAACCATGCTGACAAACATGATTTTAGAAACAATTATTTGAAATATTTAAGAAAAGCAAATAACTTCAACAAAAAAGGCGCTCGAAAGACAATACTTAGCGATGGTGCAGATAGATGGAATAAAGGAAATGAATTTATAATTGAAAGAAATGGCAAGATTATCTCATACGGCGAAAACTAGCACATTGTATGCAAAACCTCACAGCATCAAATATCCCTAAAAATCCCCATACCGCTAAAAACTACATTGGTAAAGTGTTGAAGGATTTGTTATGTGAATATAAGAATACACGCGAAGAAAGACGGCAAATAGGTCAGTGGGAAGAGTCAAAAAATTTTAGCATATTAGGGGAAATAGAAATTTTCACAACTGATATTGAGGGATGCGCTTCTCAAGTAATTAATAATGATGAGTTAGAAAATTATCAAGATATAATTAAAAAATTAACAAAACTTAATATATTTAATATTTCTTATTTTGCCGATTGGTACTTTTCAGAGGAAAGTCAATTTCCACAAATAAAACTTTACATAGAAAAACTTAACTATCTGCGGTTATTAATTATTGAGTATATAAGCTTACATTCGATTCCGTCTAAAAACTGAACGGTTTATTGCAAATGTCTGACTTCAAGCAACAATTACCACAAATGAACTACTTCAAAGAAGAGGATATTCTTCATCTGCTAATCTCCGAAGAGCCAGAATCAGCCAGTATTGAAATTAGTCCAAATGTCACTGCCGAACTGAATGCAGATGGAGAGTTGATTGGCGTAGAAATTCTCAATGCCAGTAATTACATCCGAGATTATATTTTGGAATCTGTTCAGGGTAAGCTGTTGAACTTGGTTCGCAGCGAAGTATAGCCAGCGAGTGCCTATCGCTTGTTATGGTGGGGAAATGCGATCGCGTATCCTCTTACCACTGTCCCGAAATATCTTCCTGTTGCAAACCAATAAATTGTCTGCGTTTCCAAGCATATAGCAAAATATTAATTCCTAATTCCTGTGCTGTGCGAATAGTTAATCGAGGTAAGCTTAATCTACTATCTAATCCCCAAACTGATGCAATATCGCCCATAACTAAAATAATTCCTCCACCTGTTAATATCTGAATTGGTTGTTGATTAACAATTGGTAAAGCTGCAAATAAAAATGGTTTTGTTCTTAAAGGATGGTCACGTCGTTGTTCTTCTAATGCTCGCAAAGGTGATTCTAATTGCTGGGCTAAAGCGTTGATGCTTTCAATTAGCGCTGTTGCATCTAAAGGAGCGTCTACTACTAAAACTCCACCTAAATTTAGATAATTTTTCAGATTTTCAAATTCAGAGTTATTCAGTGTTAGAGCTTGTTTACCCGTTAAATAAAGTATGTCATATTCTTGAAGATTTTCGCTCCAAGTAGCTTGACCCACTTCTTCAGTCCCACGCAATGATGGATATAAGGATTCTACAGATTGTAACAAGTAAGAAAGATTGAAAAAATTGCGGGCACATTCTTTATCATCATTATTTACCTGTGCCATGCGAACAAGTGCTTGAGGTCGAGATTGGGCTTGAACTCGGTAACGTAAATCTATGTTGTTATAACCTGGAAAAAAAACATCGGGAGGTGGAGTAACAGTCACCTCTCCTGGTTGTAAAAGTACACGACAAAGTTCGATTTCGGAACTTGTTGGTAAGGTGCTTTTTTCATCAATACGAAATGTTTCTTGGACAATATCTCTTTGGGAGGAACGTCGCAATTCGTCGGGGTCTACATAACTAGCAACTAAGTATACAAGTACGGCATCTGCACCGCGTACTTCTGTGGCAATTCGGAAGGGAAAAACTTCAGGAACGACGATTAAATTACCTAATAAATCTATGGCGATTCCTGGTTGAATTTGTACCCAACGGTTATCTCTAAATTGACCTTCTATGTTTCTGGGTGCGGGTATAATTCTTACTCCCAAACCGCAGACAATACCTGGTTGATTTAAGGATTGATAATGAGTGTTTTGACGCAAGCGATGATAGTCATGTGCTTTACGCCAGCGAATTGCATTTATTAATAGTCCATCGGCAGCTTGAAGTCGTTCAAAAGGTGTAATTGGTGGTGTCGGAAAAGGGTGAGACATGTAATTTTAGATTTTGGATTATGTTTTAAAAGTTAAAAAATGTCTGAAATTGTCATTCTGACGCAGGAAGAATCTCTTTTTTGTTGGCATATATTGACATCATTTATAAAATATTTATTTTGCCTATATCCCGTTTTTTTTTAATTTTTCTTGTTATAAAGGATTATCAATAAATAATTCATAAGTACAAAATGCAGGTTTTTCCTGGTCAATAATACGTCTAACTAATTGCTCGCTAATACTATTTATACGGTCGGGACGCAAGCGAACTACAAAATGAAAAGCTTGTCCTCCTCCTAATACTGCTTCTCCTATTTGTGCATCTCCAATCACAAAATTTTCACCAAAGGGTTCTGTAATACTAATATGTTTATCAGTTTCATTTGGCAAGTTTTCATCTAAAGGTAAACCTGTATATAAATGCAAATAAAGACGTAAACCTTTACGAGTACCTCGCCAACGGTATATTTCTACTGCACGACGAATTAAGCGACGTTGTTGGGGTAAATTCCAAATAGATTCTACGGGCCATCCTACCCAATGGGCTAAAAATGGTAATAAAGCCCGTGGTGCTGTTAAAGGGTCGAGATTTGCCCACATAACTGCATAGCTGTCTATTACTGGTTGGTAAGCCTGTTCAAATATCTTCATAAAGCGACCGATAAAGTCTACTTCCCGATACAAAACTGGCAAAAAATCCATGTACGCAGACCAAGGACGTATATATAAATTGAAATCTGCTTCTTGGATTTGTTCGCGATCGCTCCCTCTATCTATACATGCAACTACTTGACAGTTGGTAAAATTGAGCCGCAGTTGTTCTTGTTTTTCTGGTGCGATCGCCTCTTGATTTTCAAAATATGTATTGGGAATTTGAAAGTAAAGTACCGCATCCATTTGCCCTCCCGGTCGAATTTCTCTACCTTCTGTACCACCTATCCAACACCATTCGCTGGGGAAATCACCTTCCACCATCAATTCCAGTTGTAAGTTGCGTTGGGTCAAGTTTTTGATTTGTACAACTAACTCGCTAGGTTCCCCAGGATGCAGGAGTAATCCAGTACTGCTAATTTCATCGATATTTTCTTGGTTAGCGAATGAAAAACCTGCCGAGGGAACTGCTTCGGGAATTCGCATCGGGGTTAGTTGTAGACTAATTGTAGGGGTAGAGCGAATTTGAACCATGACGAGAAGAAGTTAGGAGTTAGGAATGTAGAGACGCGTTAGTGCTAGCTCCTCCGCAGGAGGCTATATCGTTTTTGTATCAAATAATATTAATGACATGACTGGAACGGATGCGATTATCTGCCCAGGAACAAATTAAACCTAATGTACCGGGGTCTATCACTTGTTCTGGTGAAGGTTGGCGAGTCCATCTACCATCTTGTTCACGTATTGCAAACAACAATACTGTTCCGAGATAATACACACCTGGCATTTTTTGCAATAGGGCAATAATATCTGATGTGTAGACTGGTCTGCCAAAAGCCCAGCCGTTACCATCAATTCCACCTGTGAGGGGATTGAGATATTTATACAAAGCCACTCGCATATTCATTAAAATTTCTTGTCGGGCAAGGGGATTATTATATGCTGGCTCTAGGGCAACTTCTGCTTGGACGGAAACCCCAACAAATTCTGCTTCTTGAAGTTGTAGTTGCACTCCTAATATTCGCCTTTCGTCTAGGTAACTGATAACGCGATCGCGTAATGCTGGTTGGAGGGTAAATAAATCGGGTGATATCCCTTCACCTTGGGTAATGGCATCTGTATTTGCTTGGGGAACGACGATTAAACGCACTGTACCCGCACTACTCATAGAACTTGCTGGTAAGCAACGGACTCTAGCAACTGCTCCGTCACCTGCTTTTTGTGCTAAAACTTCAAAATCTTCGCTGGTGATAGCTCTGTCACGGGTACGTAAAATCTGTGGTGCTTTCAAAACAGCTTGCTCTAGGGATTGGGCATTGGCACCGTTAATTGCAGGTTTGTGGTTAGTTACCCGCTCGACGTAGGGTACAGCAGCTTTGAGAAATTTGAGGGTGTCTTTTTGAACGTTGCCTTGACGACCACCCCCCGTACGATAAGCTAGCATCTTGATTTCGGAACCCCGTGGAGGAATGGCTCCATATTGGTATTCTAGCCCTTGTAGTTCTGTATCGCGAATTTGCACCTGGGTATCTTCTGGTGCGGGTTGTTGAATTTTACTGCGGATGCGGGTTTTGCTTCGCAGTTGGTCGGGTTCGCGAATTAGGGGAGCAAATTGGACGATTCCGGTGAAAGAATCAATGGTGTAATGCAAATCATCTGGTTGGGAATCGGCAAAGTCTGAGACTTCTTGCCAAGTTTGGGGTAAACCACCAGGGGGAGTGATGACAATATACTCATTTTCCCGTCTGGTTAGGATGGGAGTTCCTTGAAGTTGGAAGGTTTGACCGGGTTTTCCATCGCTAATTCCCAAGCGTTCCTGTTCGACAAGAGAACTTTGGCTGGCTCTGACCGTACCACCAAGCGATCGCACTCCTAACCCTGTGATGCGCGGAGAACTACCAAATCCCGATTGATTTCTCTCTGGAGCGGTAAAAACACAGCGTAACCAACGACCCCGGTAGCTAGTAAAACTCTGAACAGGAAACCTTTCTGGTAGGTGTAAAATCACTTCTGTTCCTTGGTTGGGATTTCCTCCTTGTTGAGCAATTTCATAAAAGCTAAAACCTCGTGTTGCATCGTCGGTTGGTTGTAATAACACAGGTTCCCATTGCTCCCCATCCCAAGCATCCCAACTACGGGGAGGA
Organism: Brunnivagina elsteri CCALA 953; assembly: GCF_002289455.1. GTDB lineage: Bacteria > Cyanobacteriota > Cyanobacteriia > Cyanobacteriales > Nostocaceae > Brunnivagina > Brunnivagina elsteri. The sequence goes on along the minus strand of NZ_NTFS01000023.1, from coordinate 26,061 downwards.
TTATTTGGGTTAATTCCCGTTGGTGTTGCCGCAGCACCTTGTAAGGCAATGGCTAAAACATTACCCTCTAAAGGTTCTTCTGGTTCTAAAACCAAATAAAAACAGTTACCCGGTTGGGGAGTATCTTCAAAAAGTGCTTGTTCTCGTCCTTCCCACAAACCTATAGGATTACAAGTCCATTGGTTGGTAAAGCGATCGCGCAAAGCAACGGGTGTATCCTCTGCCGTTTGTGCGGTTAAAAAATGACGCAGTTGGGGTTTACCAATAATCAAAGGGTAATCGGTACTAAAAGCGATCGCTTCTGTTGTTTCTGTTCGTACAGTCGCAACTTCCACCCCAGCTTCAATTCTGTAGGTTTCCGGTAAATCAGTAGTTAGATAAAAAGTTAAATCGGTTTGTGCAGGTGCTGGGGGTTGGAGACGGATTCCTAGCAGTTCTAGGAATGCCACATAATTTTTGCGAGGGACTTGGTTAAACCTGAGTAGCATTTGGTCGGTTAACCAAGCAAATACCTCAATAAACGTGATTCCAGGGTCACTGAGATTGTGGTCAGTCCACTCCGGACAATAGCGAGGAATGCGTTGGATGCACTCTTCTACCAAATCATCAAAAGCGCGATCGTCCAGATTTGAATTAGGTAATTTGGTTAAAAAATCGAATTCCACGGTGATATTTTAGATTTTGGATTTTAGATTTTAGATTTTAGATTGATGTAGAGGTGTGATACATCGCGTTTCTAGACAACCTATTCCTGTGTTGTCGAAACTAAATAATATGGATAAACAAAACTATGAATATCGGGTTGGTCTTTGAGGCGATAATAAATAATAATATCTAACCGACCTTCTTCGCCCTTCATAGAATATGAATTACTAAGACTTTTATCAATACCTTGTACGGGATAGGGTTCGATTATAATTTTTTCTATAGTTATGCGTGGTTCCCAAACTTCTAGCGCTTCTAAAACATAAAGACGAGCCAGCATAAGGGTTTCACTATTCATGGGAGCAAAAGCAAGTTCAGCCAAACGCGAACCAAAATCCGGACGATACACCCGCTCACCAACTCCCGTGCGAAGAATAATCCACATCGATTCTTCTACTTTTTTAGCATCCGAAGATAGTTGCAATCCTCCCTGCAAACTCGATCGCATCGGAAAAGCCCAACCAGTCCCTAAATAGTCTCGTTCTTGACTATCAACTGTATCCGACATTGTGACAGCCCTCGTTATTTATATTTAGAATATCGAGACTGCAAATATAAAAATATTCGCCAAAGGTCTAATAATTTTGGATTTTGAATTTTCTTGTACTAAGTACTTTTACGAAATTAAATATATATTTTTCATTGCGTAGCTTGCTTCTCCGCAGGAGTGTGAAGCGAAGTGTAACGAAACATAAGCCCTTTGGGCAGGCTTTGCCAACGCAAGGGTTTGAGTTGAATCAAGTTGAATCAAATTGATTCGCGAAAGCATAAATATTTTTGTTTAAGTACTTAGCCTGTTTTACCCTCCAATCATGACGGTAAATTCACCCACAGCTATTTTATTTACACTTGTGGTTTCCTGAACAGTATCGCCCATACGACAAGCTGCAAGACCGTTAATTAAAACAGTTTGACTGCCGTCGATGACTACACCTACACCATCAGGAACTGTAACTTTGACAATGGGACAACTGTGAATATCTGCGGCAAAACTAGCCATTAAATTTGCCATATTTCCCACTGCTTCTACAACAGTGTCGGCAAGATTAGTCGCGGCAGCAGGTGCGGCAGGTGTTCCACTAGCAGCAGCCATTTTTACTTGCGCTTTACCAATATCTTCCATTCCCTTAGCAAAGGTTTGTGCTAATAACGCTGCTTGCGCTGCGGAAATTCCTCGCCAAGCTGGCTTTTTGCCAATCATTACATTCATGCTACCCGGTCCAATGGACAAGGGACTACCGTGAGCAGTTATATCTCCAACACGAGCAGCAGGTTTACCAGCCATAATTTTATCCCTTGATATTTGCAAATAGAAAAAAATAAATCGTAGTTGTGGAGACGCGATATATCGCGTCTCTACTAATTTAAATAAATCATTGCCCCATTCACGGTAATGATTCCGTTGGCTTTAATTTCGATATTACCTTTTGCTTTGATTGATAAATTCCCTGTAGAATCGATCGATATCGCTTTACCTTGGTCATCCATTTTGATTTTATGACCACCTTTGGTTTCAATATCGATACATGCTTCGCTGTCGTTTAAGTAAATTTTGTGACCTTTATTTGTTTGCAAGCGAACACCTGTTTTACTACCACCTTTATCTTCTTCGACAAATTGTAGTGTATGTCCGGTGCGAGTTTTAATAGTCCGCAACCGCACTTTACCACCTTGGATGGAATCATCCACTTTTTCCGGTGGTGCATCTTTACCATTCCAGACACCACCAATTACATAGGGACGGTGAATATCCCCATGCTCGAAACCAACTAATACTTCGTCGTTCACCTCCGGTAAGCAATCAAAACCCCTACCGTTTGCAGCGCCAGATGCAACAACTCTAGCCCAATGACTGGCATGTTCTTCTGTGAGGGTGGGAAATTTTACTTTGACTCTACCCCAACCTTTAGGGTCTTTATTATCTGTAACAATTGCCGCTAAGAAAGTCTGACCTGGTTGTAAATGGACTTGTGGAGAGATCGTAGTTAATAAACTACCCGATCGCAATCCGCGAACGCTGAACTCAGTGGAATAAATTCGTTGGTTATAAAAATGACGGGTTTCGGTTACGTAATATTCACCATCAAAGCGATCGCTCATTCCTTCAAGCTTGATTAGTTTTCCCGGTCGAATTTGTGGATTTCCCTCGGCTTTGGCATCAGCATATACATACTCACCTCCGAGTTCGTCACACAATGCCTGTGCCATTACTTCTGCTTGTTTAGCGGTGGATACAGGCTGGTCTACAACAGTCATTTTAGGGGGTTTATTGTTGAGATTATATTCGGTGCTGATGCTGCTTCCCCGTTTATTTCCAGTTTTGGTTATGACTTTTTCCGATCGTGCAGTTGAGGTAATTAATTTTTTCTGAGTGTAATCCCAACTGCGTACTTCTACTGCACTTACCTGCTCGGCACTAGTAACGCGGGTACTAAAATGACTAATATCAACCAGCCATCTTAATGATAAAGTTTTCTGGCTTTGGGGTTTGCAAAAATTGAGTTTATCCTCTGTAATAAAAAATTCAAAACCAATACGAGCTGCTCTTTCGCGCAAAAATTCCATATTAGTTTGATTTTCTTGAAAGACATATTCATGAGGCTCTCCACTTGGGTCTATTCGACCTTTTTGTATGCCAACCTCTTTGGCTATTTTTTCTGCAATATCAGCATCAGTTTCATTTAGGAACGAGCGATTGTGACGACCTCTATGTAAGCGATGGGAAATATCATAACCGCGAACTATAATAGGAGCTTCAGATTTTTCATTGAAGTGAACTTCAATTCCTGTAATTTCACCTTCAATCATAAAAGCGTTGTCATCTTCCCTAAAATTACTATCTTGAGTTGTACTGGAAACAAAACCCAAGCGTATCTTCTTACCAATCTCAAAAATCTTCTCATGTCGTTTCGGACGACTTTCTGGTTTATCACTAGCAGGAATATAACTATTATGTACGACTAAAGTAAACATTGCGGGCAAATGTAAGCTTTCTTCGATGCTGATTTGTAGTAAATCTTTGATTAATTCAGCATTCATATTTTCCCAACCACTACCATTAGAAAATTGCAAACGTGGTTGGCATAAATAAAGACTTTCTTTTACTTGTGCAGGCATATTTTTATAGTTAAAAGAATAATAAACACTCAAATTGACTACTGTATTTTTATGACTACTTCTTATCTGGAGGAGTATTTGGTAAGCTCTTAGCGTGAGAATTATTAGTGCGATTTTTACCTGTACTAGATGATTTTTTACCACCTGGGAGATTATTTTTATCAACTTCTTGTAAGCTAATATCTACCATTGCTCTTACAGGTGTTCCATCAGTTAAAAACATATTAAGAGTGTAAGTTAAGCTAGTAATTACACAATAAAAATATTCATCTTTCCACATTAAAATGTAAACTGGTGGACGCTTATCACTAGCTCCTTTTACTGTTTCTACTCCTTTTTTGATTTTGTTTATATGTTCATCAATTACAGATTTTTTCGTTTCATAGGTGTCAAAAAGTAATTGTTTGAGAGTAAATTTGTAAGGCTCAACACCAGAAAAATTCACTTTTGGTAATAGTTCACTTCCTCTATTGCCTTGCTTACTTTCCCACTTTACAGCCCTTGTGAAACTAAGTTCCGTAGGATTAAACATAAATTCAATATCATCAGACTCACCGTTATAAGCTTTCAGTTTTGCTTTTTCGAGTTTTGCATGACGTTTTTGTGGTTCTATAAATGTAGGTTTATTTGTGTTGCTATACATTTATTTATTTCTCCTCATTTAATTAAATATTACAAATTTTGATGGAATTATTGAAAATAAAAACTACCAAGGTAAACGACCTGAATACATTCCGTAACGTTCTCTTTCTATTTCTAAACGTTGCCGCAATTTGCTATAAATCTCACGAGCTAATATTTCTAAATCTGGAGAATTCTCCTTGCTTTTCTCTTCGTTGGAAGAATTAGAATTATTAGCTGATTCTGTGGGACTTTGTATGGTTTCTGTTATAGGTTCAATATCTGTAGCAATATCTGATTCAGCCACTTCTCCACCATCAGCAAAACCTTGAATCGCAGGTAAGCGCTTAGTCAATATTTGTGGTGTTTGTAAATTTGTCAAATCATCTAAGTTTGATTTCTGATGGTGATCTTGGCTAAAATTAAATGTTATAAATTCATCTGCATTCCCATTTAATAATTCTTCTACGCTTCCCCATTGAATAGGCAAACTAGTATTATAGTTATTATCTGTAGCTGTATTTTTTGTCTTTGCTTGCCGAAAAATTAAAGATGGAGATGAATAATTATTATGATTATTCGGTATTTTGGTTGTTAAGTTTTCATCGGGTAAGCTGTGATTTGAGTTATCAAATGTATTAAATTGCAAAGGATGACGTGCAATAATTACAGGATTTTTAATTTTAGGACTTGGCAAGGATGAAACAGAAGTATTTGTGATTTTAGGAGAGATAATATCAGGACTATTTTGGAAATTATCTACTTGAGTCAAAGGTTGAATATAACTAGTGTCTTTTACTTCTATTGGTTCAATACTTGGAGTTTTCGAGATAGTTATATTCTCTGGTAATGTTCCACCAGTATTAATATGACGCAATACATTAATATTTTTTTGTGCATCCCTAACGTTAATGACAAACTCTCCAGGAGTCAGCATTGCAGGTACAGTATCAGAAGGTGCGATCGCAGAATTGTCTGATATATTAGTTTGTGCAACTAATCCACCAGTAGCATAACCTGTAGGTGCTGGTAAGTTATCTGCTAAATGATCGGGTAGGTTATCAGATAATTTATTTAATAAGTTAACAAAATGATTTTTTTGTGATACCTCGTTTATATCAGGAAGATTTTCTACAGCTTGCGTTTCTAAAGAATTATCTTCAAGCTTTGAGAGCGAAAGCTCTGTTGGTGTTTGTTGTTGCGATGTTTCTGTTTTGATACTTAACGACTGTTCGCTATCTTCTAAATATTGGGATTCAATTGCGTTATTTGCTATATTATTAAGATTTTCTTTGGAAATGTCATGACTAATATTATTTCCTTCTGTTAATTTTAGTGTATTATTATCTTTCTCCGTTTTTTCTTGAATATTAGGAATCTCTAAATTATCATCAGATGATACTTCTGGATATAAGTGAGTTTGTTGTATTCCAGTAGATTCGATTTGTTGATAGTTTATTAAATTGGTGACAATGTTATTTGTATCGGTATTTTCTACATCGGAGTTTATTGGCTGTACGGGATGATTTAATTCCTGATGTATTTCTAAATTATCCTGAGTTATACTTGGAACCACAAAATCAAAATTTGCTACAGGAGAAATATCTTTAGTTATTGTCTCTAAATTATTGTCATGAGTATTTATGTGATTCTTCTCTTCAATTATTATTGGTTGATTCTCTACAATTTTATTTTCACTTGCTGATTTTGGAATAGGTAATAATTTAACCTCACTTTCTACCTTATTTTCTGTATTTGCTGAGTTAATATTCTCTTTTACTGGAACATAGTTTATGGAATTTTCTGAAGTGTAAGCTGTATTTATAATCTCATTGGAGTTAGCAGAAGATGCTTCTATGACTAAAGTTGGCTTATTTTCTGACTGATTTTTTATTGTATTCGGTTCAATATTATGCTGTTTATATTCTTCTTGAGTAGTTGAATTTTCTGCAATATATTTTTGTGGTGTTTGTGGTATATCTTTTTGATAATTATTCAAATTTTCACAAACATTTTTATTTTCTTTAACCCTGTTACTTTCTAAAGCATCAGGTGTCATTTGTAAAAGCAATTCAGGAATTATGTTAAAATTAGATTCGGTAATTGGTAAGCTTTCCTGTGCTTTTAAATCATCAATTACAGTAAAAGAATTGTTCTGAGTGGGTTCATTATTAATTGATTGATTGATAATATGATTATCAGGTGCGATCGCATCTAACTCTAATATATATTGGTCTATATCATTTGATTCTTCTATTTTCTGAAAAACCGTATTCTCTGCTGAATAAGCTATCAACTCTTGGTTTAATGGTTCTTTTTCTGGATGAGATATTTCTTGCTGTGCTGGAATGTATTGATTTTGTTGTAAATGTTGCTTGACTGAAGTATCTCCAGACATTTCATTATGGCTAGACTGAATATTATTAGCCACTACGTTCTGAGATTTTTTATTGCTACTTTTTTTAGTTCTAGATTTTGTTGTCGATGTCTCCTTTGATTTTGACTTTGATTTTTTAGGTAATTGTTCTAGGATATTTTCTTCTTTTCTGATATCGCTAGTAGCATAAATATTGTTAGTTTCAATATTCGCATTATTAATATTATTGCCTTCATTTTCAATATGAACATCAAAATTACTTTGATTATTGCTTGGCAATAAATCAGTAATAATAGTTGTAAAAGGATTTTCTATGGAGTCTATATTACTATTGAACTCACTATCAGAAGAAGTGTTTACCTCTTCTTGACTCAGAAAAATATCAGTTTCTAACTCATTCTCTAATTCATATGTAGAAAACGTTGTAAACTCATTAATATCCCAATTTTCACTATTCCATACCTTTTCGTCAATTACGGCTTTATCTTGACGAGGTAGTAATAATTTAGAATAATTTACTAATGGTTGTACACCTGGTAATTTAGTCTGTAATCCTACTCTTGAACTCGCTCCTAAAGGCTGAATAGCATTTTTAAAACCCAACTGAAAATTAGAATCTTGTTTTAGTAAGAGTCTATTCGATAGGTCAAAATTTTTGACGATTCCTAGTGGAAATGTAGACAAACCAAGCAAAGGTTGAATTACTTGCATTGTTGGCTTTTGATAAATATAACTTAATTGGATTAATTAGACGAAAAAAATCTTGATTTTGATTCTCGGTTGACTGGATTACCACCACCTTTGTCTTTAGAGACTTTCAATCCTTCATAAGCTAAAGTCAGTTCTTCAATCGCAACTGCATTACCATCTCCTTGCAAGGTAGGTGTTTTCCAAGTAACAGGAATTGCTCCAATGAGAGTCCAACTCATCATTGTTTCTCCTGCTTGATTGAATAAAATAATGTTGACATTGCGTCGAAGATTTTTATCGCTATTATTTTCATCAAAAATTTTAGTCATCCAGTTTAAAAAGCCAAAGTGGTCTGTAATTCCCCGTTTCAGTGTTATATCTGCAAATTCTGCGTGACCTAAATAAATACGCTGTTGGTCATTGACACCACCTTCAAAAAAAACATTTTTCTTAATTTGAACGCTCAATCCTGTACATTCAGTAAAAGAAGCTGCGATCGCACTATCTATCTCCACATAAAAACGATTGCTAGTCACATAATTTAATTCATGTGTCACAGTACCGTTATTAGACATAATTACCACCTCCTCGAACCATAGTTTCTGACTCTTTCACGTTGCGATCGCATGTCTTCCTGTAACAATTCGTAAACGCGATCGCACAATTTATCCAATAAAATAGAGTCGCTCAGATACTTACCAGCAGCAGCTTCAGAAGTTACTGGTATAGTAGCGTATCCAGCCGTACCACCAATATCGCTAATGGGGGCAATAGAAGGTTTGATACTTTGTGAATCCACGATCTAAAAAAATATGTTCTTAATTTCAGACTAAAGGCTATATATGAAAATAAGAATTAGCCAAAGGTCTAACTTAGAAAAGTTTAAGATTGCGTTTTGTAAATTGTGAATTATTACTTTAAAGATATCCAGTTTAGAAAAATCTATTCAGAAAAAGCTAAAATCTGAAAATATATGCATAAAATATATGTACTGGTATTACACAAAGGAAAAGCGATGTTACAGCGAAGATGGCAATCCTCATTTGCGATCGCAGCACTATTGTTGCCGTTAACATTGACTTTAGAGATAGAAAATTCTGATAAAAACTCGGCGATCGCTTCTTCCCATCTTCAGACAAATGTAACTCAGTTGAGGATGTTGCCTGATACACTTACAGACAAAATCGAAAAAATAATTGCTCAGAATCCTACCACTGCACAACGACAACGGAGAACCGCGCTAGTAATTGGGAATGCAGACTACAAAGAAGTCGGTAGATTAAAAAATCCACTCAATGATGCTAATGATATCGCTAATAGTTTACGGCAACTTGGATTTGAAGTGACGCTACTCCAAGATGTAAAACTAAAACAAATGGAAGAAGCTATTGAGATATTTAATCGTCATTTGCGTCAAGGTGGAATCGGACTGTTTTATTTTTCTGGACATGGGGTACAAGTTGATGGAGAAAATTATTTTGTTCCCATAGACGCACGGATGAATCGAGAGCAAGATGTCCGTTATGAAGCTTTTCCAATGGGAAAGTTACTTGGCGTGATTGAAGATGCAGGTAATGATGCTAATATCATCATCTTAGATGCCTGTCGTAACAATCCCTTTAGCCGCAGTTGGCGATCGCTAAGTCGTGGATTAGCAGCACCCGCACAAACAGTCAAGGGTGTATTAATTGCTTATGCCACAGCACCAGGTACAACTGCACTCGACGGTGAAGGTCGTAATAGTCCTTATAGTTCGGCATTATTGCAATATATTAAAACTCCCGGTTTAGATGTGGAGCAAATGTTTAAGCGAGTACGTGTAGATGTCGTCCAAAAAACTACTGGTCAGCAAACACCGTGGGAATCATCTTCTTTAATTGGTTCATTTGCTTTTAACTCAAAAGGTGATGGTAATGATGTTGCCACTTCCGTGACTAACCCACTACCTGCAACTACTCCATTAACTACACCTCCATTAACTAAACCTCCATTAACTAAACCTCCATTAAATACACCTTCACTACCTACGAATTCACCAATAAAAACAACATATTTTACCCAAGTGCCGCGTCTAGTTGCAGCCAGAACAAGTTATAAAGAAATTCGTATTCCCAGTGTGAAATATTATTTCACCATTGACTTGCCGGAGAATGCTGGAGAACCATTACAAAAAATTACAATCAACCAGCGTGAAGGTTTAGAATATATTCGCTTTCGGTTAAAAAAGAGTTTTGCGTTTGAAGGAAATAGTTCGCACGAAGGACAAAAATTAGGATTACAAGATATTAGCAGCGATGAAAAAAACCAAACTGTATCAATGATTTTTAACCCACCAGTACCTCCCGGAAAAACCATCACTATTGCCTTAGAAGCGGTGCAAAATCCGATGGTTGAAGGTGTTTATCTCTTTGGAGTTACAGCATCCCCGATTGGAGAGAAATCTCACAGTCAATTTCTGGGTTTTGGAAGATTTCATTTTTATCGTCACGGATAATCACACCAACAATACCGTAAAACACACTAAACCATCTTGACCTAGTTGTAAGGAATCCCCATTACTCAAGCGATAATTAACTCCCGGAGAAAGTGGATTCCTATTGAGATAACAACCATTTCTGCTAGTGTCCAAAATCATATAACTATTTTGATTCCAGTCCCAAAAAATTCGTGCATGGGAACGGGAAACAACACCCTCATGGGGAATACCCACTAAATCTATTTCTGGAATTGTCCCGTGAATTTGCGATCGCCTACCAATATGCCCCTCTTCCCCCGGAAAGCTAAATTCTCTCCCTGTCGCTGTATGTATTAGTTTTAGCACAGGTCGAACCAGGCGGGGTGGTTGTGCTGGTGTTGGTTGGATATAGGGGGAATGGGGTTGGTAATCGGTATTTTCTGAGAGTATTTGTTGTTGAAAAGGCTGCTGCTGCGATGGTTGAGGTGCTTGAACCTGCTGACGATACGAAACAACATTTGGAGTTGCCGGAGGGGGAGTAGATTGTGCTGGTGCAGAAGCAATAACATTACCAAGTGGTCTACCGCAACCAGGGCAACACTCCATGTTGTTAGGTAAAGGACGGTTGAAATATTCGCAACCGGAATTAGAACACTTATTGGCAGGCATTTTCAGGTAGACTCAATAAAGGAACTAGCCCTGCTTTTTGCAGGAGAGATTGACCCTCACGGGTGATTAACAATTTGCAAAATGCCGAACCCCCAGGAGGTAGGCTGTTATCTTTAGGGTACACCACAAAAAGTTGATTGCCCAAAGGATAGCGCTGAAAATTACTTTCATCAATATAATAATTTCTTTTTATACATAAATCTATGTCTGGGTCTATGGGTTGACCCTCTGGTTTAAATAAAGGTTGAATAGCATTTCCTTTATTGTCAGAGTCACTAATAGCTAGAGGATAGGCATTACACTGATTCCAGACTTTGCCGATAATCCCAAAAGCAATAATACCAGCTTGATTCTCATCAAATTGTGCGCGTATTACTTTTGTGGTTTCTTCGGTTGCTTGGGTATATTGCGTAGTTACTGTTTTGTAGTTAGCTATTGATTGCGGGTCATCATTCAATACTCTTTTTTGGAATAATAAAACAGCTTCAGGTTCGGTTGGTGCATAGGGTTTTATTGGTAAATCTGGTAAATTTTTATCTACGTCCTTCCAGTTTGTAATTTGACCAGTATAAATTTTACGCAGTGAATCTAAACTGATTTTCCCTTTGAGAAGCTGAGGAAGATTAGAGTCTTTTTTACTGTGAGCAACATATATAAGTAAACCATCGGATGCGATCGCTTGACTTTTTAGCCCCCCATCTTCTGCTGGAAAAGATGTAATGGCAAAGTATGCTTTGCATGATTGTATTGTGCATTCCCGTACTGTGTCTAATGGTAAGCTACGAACTCTGACATCTGGTGACTGTACAGCTTGGTAATTAAATGTTGTATTTGAGACTTTAGTAAGTGTTTCTTCAACCAATTTCGTCGTCTGTGGTTTTTGTCTTAAAATAAAACCCCATGTACTGTTTTTTTCTGCCGTATAAGTAAATTCTCTTGGTGGAAGATTAGGAACATCAGAAAAGTTAGGAACTAGACGAGACCAAAGAGGGTTTTCCCGTTTGAGGCTAGGATATTTTGGTCTTAAAAAATACCACATACCACCTCCTAGCAATATTAAAGCTAAAATTCCCCAAAAAACAAACCAAGTTTTGTTCCAACCTTTTTCTTGTTTTTCTTCCTGCTGTGAAGTCGTAAAACTATTGCTTTGACTTGGTTTGGGAAGTTGTAATAATGCTTTACGTGCTATTTCTGCACTTTCAAAAGGAGTATCTAACCCAATCAACTGATGAAGAAATAGCTTGAGGTGAGAATCAGTATTCGACCATAGTCTATCATCTTTAGGGTTGAGAGGTTGACCAGAATTACTATCAATATCTCGTCCTAAGCATAAATAAAATGCTGCTAGCCCTAATGCAATTAAATCTTCTTCTGGTTTAGCTTGTGAAGCTTGGACTGTAGGATGTTCAAACAAAGATTCGTAAATAGCTAAATCGCAAAAATATATATAAAACTGTTGATTACTTTGATGATTTTGATTTTTTTCTAATTTAATTAAAATACTGTCTAAGCTAATATTGCCATGAGCCATTCCTTGCTGTATTTGATTCGCAGGTAGACGTAACTTTTGAGTGTGGAGAAATTGCAGAGTTTGCAATGCTTGGTTGAGAACTTCCCGTACTTGTGAAGCTTCCATCGCACCATTTTCTTGTAAATATTGCCTTAAAGTTTGGGATACATCCACCTCCTGAATAATTAAGTAGCAGCGCTCTCCCCGTTCGTCTTTGATAGCTTCTACAGCATTAATCAAACGAAAATTCTGATTTCTACCATCTGCAAGACTTACCCCTGCTACACGTTGAAATTTCTCTTTGCGCTGACGAGTCTCTTCATCATTAAAACTGCGGTTAGGCAGTAAATATTCCCTAATCACAACAGGTTGGTTATTATCAATACGTACCCCTGAATACATACGTCCCAATCCCCTTGTACCCAGGAAACTGGTAACTTTATAAATACGATTACCCTTAATCTCAGTATTTTGGGCAATAATTGCTGGAAACCCGCAACCAGTGCAGTATTTGACTGGAAGATGTTTTGCTTCCGGTGTATCGATAACAGTTTGCAAAGGGCGATCGCAATTTAGTGGTGTATTACAATAACACCTATATTCTTGATATAAGTTTTTCTTGATCGGCACTAATTTTACTCCAATAAGAACTAAACATTTACAAAAATATTAAGCATGAATTAGTCCTAACTTTAAAGCTGCAACAATAGCTTGAGTACGACTTGTAACCTCCAGTTTTTCAAAAATACTAGTCAAATGAGCTTTGACAGTTGCAACAGTGACATATAATTGTTTAGCAATTTCCTCATTAGAAGCTCCCTGAGTTAACCAGTTTAAAACTTCTTGTTCCCGCTCTGTCAAGTGTAGCTGACGACGAATTTGCAAACATGAATCTGAACTAGTTTGAAAACTACGGAAAAAACCACTAGCAACTTCCGCAGGTAAATAAACTTCCGACTTTAAAACAGTATTAATAGCATCAAATAATTGGGTTGCTAAACGAGTTTTAAATACATACCCAGCAGCACCTACTTGCATAGCTCTAAATATCCAATCATCTTCTTGATGTCCTGACAATACTAAAACTTTGCCAGCATAAGATATTTCTTTGAGTTTAACTAATGTTGTAATTCCATCTCCCCCAGCAAGTTCTAAATCTAGTAAAATTAAATCCGGAGATAATTGAGCCGCTATATTTAAGGCTTCTTTCTGAGTTTCAGCTTCACCAACCACCTCTAAAGACAAAGAATCATTAATATCATAAAAACTTAGAAGAGTTTTCAATCCTTGACGAAAGCGGGATTCATCATCAACTAGTAGAATCGAAAGAGTTTTAATTACATTCATAAAATTCAATTCAATAAATAATTGCAAACAACTAAACGACAAACAAAATATTGTTATTTTAATCTAGAGGTAAAAATTCTGATTTTTTAACACTTAATACTTATTGAAGTATGATTTTGTACTTTTGCCTCTAGAATAAATAATTAAAATTATTTAAACAACTTTTGGTCTCGGTAAAACTACAAAAAACTGGGCACCTCCTTCTGGTGAATTCTGTACCCAAATACTACCCTGGTGGTCAAGAATAGTTTTTTTTGCAATAGTTAAACCCAATCCAGTACCACCTGGACGACGGGAATAAAAAGGTGTAAATATCTTTTGTGTATCTTCATTCGATAATCCCGAACCTTGATCGCAAATCTTGATAATTACTTCGCTGTGAAAAACTTGCCAACTAATTTGAATATTTCCACTTTCTGGACTAAAATGGACAGCATTGCTAAGTAAATTATCGAATACTTGCTTGATTTGCAAGCGATCGATTAGTAAAGATGTAGATGTATCTGGTAATGAAATTTGTATTTTCTTTTGATGTGTCAAAGGAAGTAAGCCTCTCAAACTTTCTTCTACCACACTTCGTAAATCTTGCAAACTAACCCTTAATTTATCTTTGTGACCGCAATAAATTAACTCAGTCAAATTAGTATCCAATTCTTGAATACTTTCACTGATGATACTTGCTTGTTCTTTACAAGAATTTTCATGTAATGCCAAACATAGATTTTTTGCATACAAACCAATCAGCCCTAAAGAATTACGCAATTGATGTGTTGCACGTTGAATTATATGTTCGAGTAATTGTATTTCTGCTCTTTGCTGTTCCCATTCTAAATGAATATCGAAATATTTACTTAACAGAACAACAGACTGTATTACGTATTTTTGTAACTTTGAAGAAAGAGGCTCTTTTGTAAGTAACTGAATATATTCAGGCTTCTTGTTTTTATATCCCAATGGACATATATAACAGAATAAATCTAAATTGTCGAGGCTAATTCTATTTAAAGTAAAAGTCTCATAATATTCAGTGAACCATTCTTCCCTTCGGAAAAAACTGATGAGGCTTTGAGATAAATTTGCTTGTTCGGGTGCATAATTAATTAATTCTCGATGTGACTTTACAAGTACATCATAATAGACAATACGAGCAAAGCAAATAGGATATTGAATAGTTAACTGTTCGAGTTGTTGGAGACAGAAACTATCTAAATCTATAAGTTTGGAATATTTACTTTTAGATTGAACATGCTGGACAGATAATTCTATTGCCATAGCTGTACTCAGTAGCTTGACTTGTTCGATTAGAAACTTGTATTAAATACAACAGAACACTAAATAACAAAATCAGACACATAAACAACCCTATAAAGATGATGTAGCATTTGTTATAGCCACTTTCATCATTAAGTCTTAATCACACTAACACTTAGATAGTGACGTGTATTAACAAACAAGATATATTGGATAATTGTATTAAACTTAAACTTACCAGGAAAATCACGCCTCGTAATAAAATTTAATAAAAAACTCAGGTATTAATAAATAGTTAAATAGTTAATGCGGCATATTTATATACAGAGGCTTAAGTTTTTCTAACTCTTTCTCAAGTCGATGTTTACTAAATTTCCAGTCAATTAAAAAATCTCGACAAAAGTCTAATTAACATCTTGTGGAAATACTCTTAATCTAGAAGCATCTCAACTCGATCGCCAGCATTATGCTTATCTCCTTTCTTCAAACCCTAGCGGAAATCCTAGCTGGAGGAACTTCCCTGACAAGCACAGAGCAAATTGACTTTAGCCCTCCAGGAAGTCGGAGAGACGAGGTAACAGGGGCTACATTAAACTTGTATTTTTACGATATTCGTGAAAGTAAGCAAGTACAGCACTCAGGTAGGCAGGTTGAACGCAACATGGAACGAGGTAGGTTTCAACCAGCAACTGTTAGCTGGACTCCTAGCTGGTTTGATGTGTCGCTATTACTAACTACTTGGGATACCACTTCCTTGGGAGAACATCGCTTGTTAACGGAAGCATTAACACTACTGTTGCGTCATCGTTCTTTAAGAGAGGAATTTTTGTCACCCGAACTTCGAGGTTATGGAAATTTATCTATGTCTGTATCCCAAGAACCTCCTATAGAAGTAGGCTCTTTGTGGAGTTCTTTGACTGTCCCCCTCCGTCCAGCATTATACCTAACAGTTACAATACCTTTTGAACCCGAACCGACTTCTATTCCGTTGGTACTAGAGCGAATTCTTAGCACCCAAAACCAATTGCATAAGAACGGTAACGGCAACAGTAAAGTTATCACCAAAAAAGTAGCGATCGCAGGTTTGGTTAAAAGTGCAAGAACCAATCTCCCGCTCCCTAATGTAGAAATTAACATCATGGGAATGGATAAATCAGTGACTAGCGATCGAGAAGGAGTATTTTTCTTTGAAGACTTAAAACCACGCAACTATGTTTTAACTCTTTCATGTTCTGGCTATACAACCCAAAACAGTAATTTCTTAGTGGATAACCAAACCCATACCTTTAAAGAAGTTTTACTCACACCTTCTTAATACATAATTTTATTTACTTTGTGCCTACCAATAGCACATCTCCTCAATCCTGAGTAAAAGCGATATCCAGATTCAATCCAAAATCTAAAATCGAGAGGTTTACATGGCAAGACTTGACTATTTTGCTCCAGGTGTTTACGTTGAAGAAATAGACCGAGGTAGCCGACCCATAGAAGGTGTTAGTACAGCAGTCGCAGGATTTGTCGGTTTTACAGAAGATGTCCGAGAAGGTGCAGAACTGTACAAACCCATGCTGGTTACAAATTGGACGCAGTATCTTAACTACTTCGCACGTAAAGGTTCTAACGGCTTCACAGACTTTGATGCATATCTACCATTTGCTGTTTACGGCTATTTTATGAATGGTGGTGGTCGTTGCTGGATAACAAGTATCGGCACTTCATTACCAGGCACACCACAACCTGCCACAGCACAACCTGCAACTTTACAAATTAGTGGTAGGGGAAACCGTCCATGTCTGAGCTTTACTTTAAAACCAGAACAAGCAGCAAGTGGAACAATAAATATTCTGGTTTCCGAGAGTACCCCCCGTCCCCTACCTGAAGGCACAGAAGGAGAAGCCCCACCAAACACTGGTGAATATTTTACAATCCAAATCCGTCGTGGTGAAGAAACTCTCGAACAATACGAAAATTTAACGATGAACCGCGAACCAGCAGCACAAGTAGCTACTTATGCTGTTGCGGCTTTACGAAATTCGATGTACGTCTCCATCAGGGATGTATCTCAAAGTGGACAACCTCTAGGGCGACGACCATCCAATGGTCAGTATGAATTAGCACCAGCTATTGCTGCCTCCCCACCGGATAGATTTTCACAGGATGTCGAAGGTATACGGGACGATCGCACCGGGGTGCGTGGTATTTTTGAAATCGACGAAATCACCATGTTAGCTTGCCCGGACTTGATGCGAGCATATCAAGCAGGTGTCATGAATATAGAACAAGTCCACGGCATCATGGAGCTAATGGTGTCAATGTGCGAAGGTTCAGCTAGTGGAGATATCCCCAACCCACCCAATCGTATGGTTGTACTCGATCCTCCACCAGAATGCGTCAAACCCCAAGAAGTCGTAGATTGGTTGCAAAGATTTAATCGTCGCTCTATGTTTGCAGCCCTATACTACCCTTGGATTAAAGTTCCCAATCCCCGTAATGGTGGCAGACCAATTCTTGTGCCTCCCTGCGGTCATATCATGGGTGTTTGGGGACGTACCGACGAAACCAGAGGAGTTTACAAAGCTCCCGCAAATGAAGTACCCAGAGGTGTAATTGGTTTAGCTTATGAAACTAATTTCCGTGAGCAAGAACTTTTAAATCCCATTGGAATCAACTGTATTCGCAGCTTCCCAAATCGGGGTATTCGTATCTGGGGAGCAAGAACACTCGTAGAGCCTGACAAAACCGAATGGCGTTATATCAGCGTTAGGCGTTTGATTAGCTACATCGAAAAATCTATTGAACTAGGTACGCAATGGGCAGTCTTTGAACCCAACGACGAAGACCTCTGGGCAAGAGTGCGACGTACCGTTAGCAACTTCTTAGAGCGTATTTGGCGTGAAGGTGCATTATTTGGAGCCACTCCACAACAGGCATTCTATGTCAAATGCGATGAAGAATTGAATCCTCCAGAAACAATGATTTTAGGTCGCTTATACATTGAAGTAGGAGTTTGTCCGGTACGACCTGCTGAATTCGTCGTCTTCCGTATTAGCCAATGGAATGGAGTGGAAGATGCTGAATAGTTTGTGTTGATGGTGTGTTACTAGCAGCAAAATGTTGTCTACTCCCCAATCTCTATTTCAAAACAGTCTTTTCCCACTAATCTCTAAATATAATGGAGCTAATTTATGCCTAGTCCTGGTGAATATTTAACCGCGTGTAAATTTTACTTTGAAGCCGATGGTCTTACTGATAAATTCATCAAAGAAGTTAGTGGCTTAGGTGTTGAAAATACTCCTGCTCAGGAAATTCATGGTTCTTCAAAAGGTGGCACAATCACTCGTCAAGCTACACCTACAGTAGTTAAATTTACGAACATCACCCTGAAACTGATTGCTACAGTGGATGTAGACCTTTATAAGTGGTATCAAGAGTGTAACGAAGATATGGGAGATGCTCGTAAATGGGCACAAAATCGTAAAACAGGGCAAATAGTTGCTTATGACCAACAAGGTTCGCCAAAAGCACGTTGGGAAATTAGAAACTGCTATCCCTGTAAATATACTGGTCCAACACTCACTGCTTCCGGTGGTGATATGGCAAATGAAACTATTGAATTAGTTCATGAAGGTATAAAAAGAGTGATGTAAAAAAATGACACTCGTTCCCATATTTAGTCTGGGAACGAGTGAGACTAGTCTCAATAACAATTGATAATAAGAGGGGAGCAAGGGTGGTACAAGCAAATTCTACAGGGCAACTCCCGGAAATTCTCACTGCCTGTCGTTTTTACCTGGGATTGACACTGGATGGTTCTAACGATCAAGTAGATGGAACCTTCTTAGAATGTCGGGGATTTCAGCAAACTCAAGCACCAATTGAGATATGTGAAGTCACTGCCAATCAATGGGGAAAAGCCACAAAAGGTCAAACAATTAGAACTAAACTTCCTGGTAATGTTAAAAGTGGGAACTTAACTTTACGTAGAGGAATGACAAGCTCGATTGCCCTTTGGGATTGGTTTCAAGCTGTTCAAGAAGGTAATTGGGGAACACAACGTAGAAATGCTTATTTAACTATTTATGACCAAGCAGCAAAACCTCAGGCAAAATATGAATTAGCTGGTGCTTGGCCGAGTAGTTACAAAATTACTGATGTTAATGCTCGCAGTACAGAAATTGAAATTGAAGAATTAGAGATTGCTTTTGAAGAATTTAAACGTGTGAAACCATAAAAATTTTAGGAAGTCCTATGTTTAAAACAGAATTTGAGTTTACACTTCCCAAAGGCTACTTAGACTCTGATGGAAACTTGCATCGTCAAGGAATTATGCGTCTCTCCACAGCTATAGATGAAATTTCCCCCTTGCGCGATCCTCGCGTTAAGTCTAATCCAGCTTATGCAACAATAATTATCCTTGCTCGCGTAATTACTAGACTGGGGATATTAACCGAAATCACCCCTTTGGAGGTAGAAAATTTTTTTGCTCAAGATTTAAATTTTCTTCAAGATTTTTATCGCCATATCAACGGTTTAGAATCTGAGAATACTCCCCCAGAAAATATTGTCAACCATACCAAGAGTTCTTCAGAAAATCTAGTTTGCAGCTAAATATTATTTTCTCACCTTTCATACTTCAAAATTTATTAATCTATGCGACGTAAAGAAAACCTTTACATTGAATTTAACTTTACCCTCCCACGTGGTTTAATTGACGCTCAAAACCACGTGCATCGTCAAGGTATTATGCGTTTAGCTACTGCAAGAGATGAAATTTCCACACAGACAGAACCTAAAGTTCGACAAAATTCAGCTTACGGAGTCTTAGTAATGCTGTCGCGGGTTATTACTCGCTTGGGGAGTCTGTCTTCAGTCAGTCCCGATTTATTAGAAGGACTTACAGTTACAGACTTAGCTTATCTGAGGGAATTTTATAACCGAGTCAATCAACAGGGAGATGCACATATCCCCGCTCAATGTCCTCATTGCAACAATCAATTCTCAGTAGAGCTTCAACTTGCGGGGGAGTAATGCGCTACCCCTCAGAAAAACTCTACGAGGAGGTAGCTTTTGTTGCTTATCATTTTCACTGGGCACAAGAGGATATATTAAATTTAGACCATTCCACACGACAACGCTGGGTTACAGAGATTAATAAAATTAATCAGAAATTATACTGAGGATATCAAATCAGTAAGTAGGGTTTGCTGAAAAACTCTACAAAGAGAATCTAGATGCCACACAGTATACAAAATAGTAGTTCCGGAGGCTGGTTTTCAAATTCACCCCACAAACAAAAAATAACACGAATAATTTTCCGCAAAATCGCCTAAAAACCAACAAAGTCAACAGCCTAGCTTGCACCTGTTTAAAATAAAAAGGATTGAAACCCTTATTCTGAATAGGTTCTAACTTTATTCAGCAAGCCTTAAGTATACTTATCTTGTGCTGTATTGATGCACCATTCTTAATTGTAATCAATCTTAAAAATAAAGTTTTATTATGAAAATAAAAGTCTTCGACTCCAAAACTCTCAAAAATATCATCGAAATCAATCTTGATTTAGTAACTAAAATAAAAAATGAATGTATTATAGGACGTTCACCAGAATCAGGTATTGTTCTTGATAGCTCCGATGTCAGTCGGATGCACGCTAAATTAATATTGGAAAATGGAGACTACTATTTTTGCGATCTTGGTAGCAGAAATGGTTCCCTGATTAATGGTAAAGTAGCCGAAACAAGTCACAAATATTTATTGAATGCAGGAGATACAATTCGACTTGGAGAATTCGTTCTTATCTTAGAAGATGTAAATATCCAAACAGAGAATATAGCTGAAACTGTTTATAGAAATTTTGATGCTACGGTGGTTGCAAATTTGAGAGACAGTACTAATTTAAATCAGCGAAATCAGCCACAAGTAGCAGAGCAAGTACCTGAAGTTGTTAATAGTATCCCCGAAGAAGTAATTTCAATACCAGAAGAAGTCACAAATCATCAGGACTTTACTAAAGTTCAAACTGAGAAAATATCTGTTTCCGAAGATGTAATTGAAACTACAGCAGAAACACCACAAGTAGTAGAAGCAGTAAATCAATCGACTGAAATAATAGAAGTCACTGATAATTCAGATGATATTAGCTCAATTAACGAATTGGAGGAGATTACTTCAAAAACCGAACCGTATTTAGAACCTGATGTTTCTGAAGAGATTAATGAAGTTTCAAATCACATAGAAATTACAGATTCAACTTTACAAGCACCAGAAGTCTTATTTAGCACATCTGAAAACATCGTTGCAATTGAAGAAACATTAGAATCTAATATTGAACCTAGTATTACTTCTATTACTTCTATAGAAGAGGCATATATTTTTGAAGAAGAAATAATTGATACAACAACACCAATTGTTTTAGAAGTGGATCAAACTTTAGAAGAAACAATCATTCAAACAAGAGAAGAAATACCAATTACCGAAACTACTAATGTATTATCCTCAGAGGAAGTAAAAGAAATTTATGAACCAGAAATTGCACAACTAGAAGAAGTAAGCAAAACATCCGTTAGTAGTATTCAACCTTTAGAAACAACGAATGAGACTAGTCGCTTAGAAGAAGCTCAACCTGAAATTTCAATTACACGTGAAATTAGCGAAGCTGAAAAAAATAGTAGTAGCGCTGCTGATATCATTGATAATTCTGAAACAACAAGTACCTTCGTTTCCACTGTATCAGATCAAATTTCTGAAGAAGTCGAGATAGAATCAACAGATGCTACAGATATTGAGCCTTCAGAACTTAAAGAAGAAAACGAAATAATTGATAGTGAAAAACCAGAATTAATTTCGACAAAATATATTGCACTATTAGCTCATGACAGCAAAAGATTTGAAATTGCACAATTTGTTACCAAACATCAGGACTTTTTCTCTAAGTGTCTAACAGTAGCTCCACCTTCAATCAGCGAAATATTATCCAGCCAAGCTAGCATTAATATTACAGAACAAACCTCCGCCGCTACATCTGGAGGATATCAGGCGATCGCAGCTAAAGCTGCTTCTGGTGACATTTTAACAGTGATTTTTCTGAGAGATTTTCTCCAGGCGCAATCAAACACAGCAAATGAAGAAGCAATGTTAAGAGTATGTAATATCAATCAAGTTATGGTTGCGACTAATTTGCCCACAGCAGAAGCCATAGTTAGTTACATCCAAACTATAAGTAAGAGTAATCCAAGAAATAAATGATCCAACTGTTGATCCTGAGTCGCTATGTAATAGACAGAGATGCTTCATTGCGCTTCGCTCCATTCAGCATGACAATTGGGCACTTTTTTACTTGGAAGACTCTAAAGCTTAACTCGGAAAAATTCGACTAATTAATGGTGTGGGGTAAATTTGGGGTAAAAATCAGAGTTGAGGAGTGAAAAGCTTGTCTTTGCGTAGTTTTCCCAGGTCTGCAAAACCTCCATCCCCCGGTTCAAATCCGGGTGTCGCCTTTAATTTCAAGAGTTCCAGCCTTCGGTTAAAACCATTTTTTGCTAGTTTGCTAGTCATTAGCGATAAGCAAATAACGAAGTATGACCGTAAAAAAGTATACAGTCGGGATAGAAACCTCTCGCGGTTATCTCCGTTTGAGACTGCCCAATGAGGTTGCTAAAGGTTCTCAAAGGTATATTCATTTGGGACTGCCAGCCACAGTTCCAAATCAACGCACAGCCCAGGAACAAGCATGGCAGATTGAGGATGATTTAAAAAATGGCAGTTTTGATTGGACGTTCGTAAAATACAAGCCCAAAAAAAATAATTCTGCAATTTACATCTGGGATTTAACCGAGCTTTGGGGAAAATACTGCGATTTCATGCGTCCGCAACTAGCCGAAACGACTTACGAAAAAGATTACAAACGCAAATTTAGTAATCACATCGAGAAATTCCCCTGGAAAAATATTAGGGATAGCCTAAAAGTTAGGGATTATCTGCTAGAAAATTTTTCAGTTGAAACTGCCAAGCGAGTTTTGATGCACGTCAGTGCTTGCTGTACTTGGGCTGTGGAAAGCAAACTAATTCCGGTAAATCCGTATTTAGGTTTAGCTCAAAGTATCAAAAAACCACGGGGTATTTGTGGGGATATCGAAGTATTTTCCCAGCGAGAACGCGATTTAATTTTAGAGCAGATAGCTGGACACGATTACCACAAGCATTACCTCGGATTTGTTCAATTTTTATTCTACACTGGATGCAGAATGGGTGAAGCTGTGGCATTAACCTGGGGGCATGTGGCTTCGGATTTTAGCTACATCCATTTTCAGGAAAGTTACAATTCTGAGTTAAAAATCAGGAAGATAACCAAAAGTAGCACCAGAAAATTCCCATGTAACAAAACCTTAAAGGAGTTCCTGGAACAACTCAGACCTGAACATTATCAGCCTACTACACCTGTTTTTACTTCTTATAAGGGAGGATTGATTAATGCTCAAAAGTTCACCCGCCAAGTCTGGAAGGGATGCCGACAGTCTAATTCAAAAAAATATTCAGGTATTTTGGGGACTTTGATAAAGCAAGGTCAAATTAATATTTATCGGTCGCCGTCAGTAATTCGCCACTCAGTTGCAACATGGTTGCTTCAAGGAGGACTGACAGTGCCTCAAGTCGCTAAACTACTAGGAAATTCCCCCAATATCCTTTTAAAACATTACGCAAATGGGTCGGTAGATGAAGTCCCGGATTTTTAAAAAACTATTAATAAAAAGTTACTGCCATTGTTCAGTGATTATACTGATTAATTTATAGAAGCAATGTATAAAGGGTGGATAACCTTTTGGAGAATTGCAATGGCATTAATTATTTTTTTGTGCGATGAATCAGAATGGGACGGGGTTAGAAAGTATGTCAAGGATGCGGAAGAACAGATAGGGAAAATGACCTGTTATCAACACTACTGGACTGTTGGGAATACAACTAAGATTCAAGTGGGCGACAGGTTTTTGATTCAAAGAACTAACCAAAACCCTTTGGGTTTTTTTTGCGGCAGGAAAAGTAATTGCCGCCCAAAAAGAAGAGCAGTTGCGATTGGTCGATAAACAATCTTCAAATTTAAGCGAAGCTTATATCACTGATTGCTCGGCTTTGGCTTCTATGTCCCAAAACCCTTACCAGGGCTGTGTTCTAGTGATTCCTGTAACTATCGTTCAATCGCGATTCCTCTGTTTCGTATCCCAAATGTTTTTTCAGGAAAACTTTGACTTTGGCTATCGTTGCTGCAACTGCTGTAAATTTAGACACAAGTGTATTCCTCGGTATTAGCAATTGTTTCATGCTCAGATGGGTAAACCAGTAAATTCTCTGAGAGATTTTATTTATCTTTGGTTACTGAGTGAAAATACTGCATATCCTGTATCTGTTTTCCTAAACTTATTCTAAGTACTTAGCTAAAATTAATTATATATTCTTCCCCAAAATTCCGAAGTATATATTCTACAGACTCAACCAAATTTTGCCAGCTATTATATGCATCAAAATCTAGCCAATAATACTTAATAAAGCGCCATAAAATTTCAATAATATTTAGTTCTGGTGAATAGGTTGGTAAAAAGAATAAAGTCAATCCTTTTTGTCTCCATTCTTCTTGTTTTTCAAATACAAAGCTGCTTGTGTGAATTGATGCATTATCTACAATTAATACAGTCGGTTTGACTATTCGTTCGCAAAATTTATCAATACAAGCTATTACAATATCGCTGTTAATATTACATTCAAATATATAAGTTTCTAATTCGTTCTTTCTATTTAAAAATCCCAAGACATTTAATCGTTTACTTCTCTGAGTTTTGACAATTATTTCTTCTCCTTCTTCTTGCCACGCATAAGGGACATAAGGAATTAAGCAAAATCCAGTTTCATCGCAAAAAAATAGATCAATTTTTCCTGCATCTTCTTGCCTCTTCAGATTTTCTAATTCTTCCTTTTTTTCCTTGTATTCTATAGGGTCTGGCTGTCCTGCTACTCCTCTTTTAATTCGATGCCAACTCACTTTAAATAAATTTAAAATTCTTCTGATTAAATTTTTACTAATATAAATACCCCACTCTTCTCTAGCATTTTTTACAACTATATTTAAGTTCCTTGAATTTTCCTTTGCCCATTTTTTTACTTGTTCTTTCTGCTCATCGTTCAGCTTTGATTTTCTTCCTCTTCCCTTGCGATCGTATAAGCCTATTAGGCTAAACTCATCCCAATCGTTAAACCAATTTGTTATTGTCAGACGGCTAACATTAAATATTTTCATCAAATCGTTAATTTGATACCCTTGATAGCTCAGTTTTATACACTGCGCTCTTTGTCTGACTTGATGATGCTTACTTTGCTTATGAATTCTTTCTAGTAGTTTGAGAGTATCTTGGGCTAATCCTTTTATAAATCGCATTAATGCACCTTTTGTATTATTAGCTGTTTTTCTAATAAAACTAATTATAAAATGTATAATTATTTTTGTGCAAGTACTTAGCTATTCAACAGCGTGGAAATACTCTATGGCTCAGGGGGACATTTCCGCCAAAGTCAAATTCAGGTAAAACCAAACCCCATCAGCAAAGAATATCGCTGAGAACCAAAGAGCAACCTCAAGGAGTAAAAGCCACGATTGCAGGATTGCAATATGCTGAACAACAAGCTCGTGCGATCGCCTTGCAACTTGATAAAGGTCAATTTAATTGGGCTGATTGGCAAGAACTAATTCTACGAAAAATTGAACTACGGCTAAAGCCTTTACCCAATCGGATTGATGCTTGTTCAATTGCCAAAAGTTCCGCATCGGGGGGCAGCTTTGACATTGTTCGTTTAGTCAAATTAACCTCCTGATTTTTTTTTGATTTCACGACTAGTGGTCTGTAAAATTTCTATTTGTGGATAAAGACGCTTGAGACGGATACTATATTTTCCCTCAAACTCACAGTTTTTAGCTTGACAGACCACTAGATTCGTTTTTGAAAACCTTTAAAGCCGTAATGCTGAATCCAATTCATCAGAACGAAAGCATAAATAAAATTCGCATTTGCCACCCTAACCCATATCTCAAATTTCGCACGAGATATCTAAACTATTTTCAGTAACAAACTTAGGCAAAAACCCAGCCTTCCTCATATTGCAGTTAGACCCCCATCGAACAGCAGAGAAAGAATTGAGAATTGTCGAACAATACAATTGGAATGAAATACACTTAACTGGATGAATTTGCAGCGAAACCATACACCTTTAATTATTTATACACACTTATCTCGATTTTGACAATTGCTTACTGATTCAGATAATTAGTGCCTAATA
>NZ_NTFS01000229.1 GCF_002289455.1 Brunnivagina elsteri CCALA 953 | reverse complement strand
CTAATATATTCTTAAATTTTATGTTTAATGATTTCTGCTAATAATCCAGAATTAACCATATTTAAATTAAGAGTATAATCAATATAATTAAATGTTTCTTCCAAAGGTTTTAGAGCCGTTTTCCAACCTGAACCATCTGTAATCCAAATAAGTTGATGCTTTTGTGCTGATATAAAATCAAAAAGATATCTATATTCTCCTGCGGTTGATTTAAGCTTTGAACCACCACCACCATAAAAATTTACTTCAATTAAATAAAGAGTTCCTTGATTATTAATTGCAAAATCAAATATTCTACTTGATTTATCAACTTGAACTACTATTCCCCAATCTCTAAAGATTTTAGCCGCATTAACTTGCTTAATATATAAAAAGTTATTCTGACTGCAAATGTGAGAAACTATTTCTTCTGTGATAGTCTCCATAGAAGTACCACCACGATTCTTGCGTCCATTCGTATCTAATCCAACTTCAATACCTAAAACATAGTCAGGTATACTTTTAATAGTTCTGTTAGAAAATAAATCTAATACTCTTGTTTCTTTGACAAATTCAACCGCTTCGTCAATTTCCTGTGGACTTAAAGACTTAATTTTTTCGGGGAAATTATAGTTTTTATACTGAAAATTACCATGCAAAGAATCTGTCAAAATCCGAAAGTTAGAAGTTCTAGAAGCAAGTAAAATAGGGATTACACTCAATATTTCTGGATAAGCAGTAAGCAACTTTTTAAACTCTTGCTCAGTATTATTTTTGCCGATTAAAGTATTTAAAATATTTAAGCGAACTTCAATTTTGCGGAAATTAATCAGAACTTTTTGCCAATTTACAAAATAAGTCCAAGGCCTAATTGAATCAGTCAGAGAATCTTTCAAATAAGAAAAAACTTCCTCGGAACTAGAGCAATTAATCAAATCTTTGAAAATCGGGCTGAACTTCATAATTACTTACAAAAGTTTAATTAATAATTCATTATTAAAAGTTCATTAATTTCTCCACGTTTGGAAGAATTACTATTTATTGAGCGAGAAGCCTTGATTCTTTCAATTCTATATTCACTATAAATATCATCGAAAAAATTATCATTTTGGTCTTGATTTTTAGGGTCTGAATTACTTAGCATCAACTTTCCAGCACCAGCATCAAGCTCTTTAAATAGACTGTTTAACTTTAACTGCTCAGTATCACTAAAATTAGTTTCTGAGTAAGAAGTAAAATTAGAAGTTTTACTAATAGGTCGATAAGGAGGGTCAAAATAAGTAAATGTAGATGAGTCTGAAAATTGTTTGCTAAGTTCAAAATCTCCTAACTGAATCACTGCCTTCTTTAAGGCTTGTGAAACAGCATACAGGTTTTCCTGATTGCAAATTTTCGGGTTCTTATATCTACCGACTGGTACATTAAAGTAGCCTTTAGAATTGACTCTGAATAATCCATTGTAACAAGTACGATTTAAAAAAATAGTTTGTGCAGTTCTTTCTATCCAAGCAAAGGAATAATTATTAATATCTATTTCCTGTTTTCGCAAATTAAAGTTAGTTCTAATTTTATAAAAATATTGTACCTGTTCCTGCAAAGGAAGAGAAAAATATTCAGTTTGAATACGAGATAATTCTTCTATTAGCTCTTCTACATTTTTTTGGATAGTTTTGTATGCTATTATCAGTTCTGGATTAATATCAAATAAATAAAAACTCTGAATTTCCTGATAGTTGGAAGCTAGATGAAAAAAAACTGCTCCTCCTCCTATAAAAGGCTCTATATACCGATTAATTGATCCATCAGCCAAACCTTGCGGAAAGTAATGACTCATTTGTTCTAAAAGTTTACTTTTACCCCCAGCCCATTTCAAAAATGGCTTGGGTTTGGGTAACGACGGTGTTAATAATGGTGGTAGCAACATGTTTCGCTCCTTCGGCAGTAGTGACTTGTTTTTTTCTACTACCTTCATTGTTCTATGACTAGTATAGTTGCTTTGTACTACTAAGGACATACTTTACAAAAAATTGATAAAAGCTGTTGTATCTTATACCAATTGCTAAAAAAATACAAAATTATTTATATTGTCTCTTTCCTAGTATTCTGCCGCACAAACTATGATGGGCAAAGGATTCAACCGCCATAGGCACGGAGTGACTACCCGCAGGGTAGACGCAAAGTACGCCAAGGAAGAAGAAAGAAGGGACATTGAGGAAAATTAAGGAGTTAATTGACTAGGGCAAAGTTTTCTTAGTTGATTAATAACCAGATTTCCTAATTTTGCCTATTATCTTGCGTAATTGGCTGTCTGCAATTAAACCAAAACAATATAATTTAATGGTTAATTCTAAAATCATCATTTACTAATTCTTTTACCACCTGCCCATTTTAAAAAAGGACGCGGGAAAGTTTGTTTGCGAATTTGAGTTAACATTTAACTAATCGTTCACATAGAAATAGGACTTAACTGCTAAATAAGCTAAAAAAATAGATATTGCACTTGCGAATGATATTTTATATTAAATTAGAAAATTTTGGTTCATGTAGATTACAATTAAGAGTGCAAATAACATCAATTCAAACGTATACCATATTATAGGGTTGTATAGATTCAAATGTTTGACGGATTTTGGGACAACGTTTTCCGCTACCCTCGCTACTTTATTTCAACTGTTTTAGGCGTGTTTTTAAGTACGTTTGCACCCCTGGCTCCTTTACTTAAAAATCCAGTGACTCTAATTGCGATTATTAGTCTGTCGGTTAGCGGTTTTATCTTTGTGACATTTACCTTGCGTGCGATGCTGGGTTTAGGTGCTGTATAGTGCATCAAGGCAAATCAAGATAAATATCGTGGCAAGTGCTGAATACGAGCAAAATTAAAATGAGAACCAAATTTTTCCAAATTGCTCGGTTTTAATCGCACAATTTTGTGTAATATAACCTCTCTTGAGGAGGCTTAATTTTTATGGCTACCAATCGCCGTGTTTCTCGCGTTGCTGAATTAATTAGACGCGAAGTCAGCCAGATGTTGCTGACTGATATCAAAGATGATCGTGTAGGGGCTGGAATGGTCAGTGTAACTGATGTTGATGTATCTGGCGATTTGCAACACGCCAAAATTTACATTTCAATTTACGGTACAGACGAAGCCAAAGCTGAAACAATGGCTGGTTTGAAGTCTGCCACTGGTTATGTCCGCAGAGAAATTGGTGCGAGGGTTCGTCTACGTCGTACACCGGAGCTAATATTTATTGAAGACCTTTCAATTGAGCGTGGTACAAAATTATTGTCGCTGTTGAATCAACTTGATATTAGTGATAGTGATAGTGATAGTGATAGTGATAGTGATAGTGATAGTGATGAGAAGAAGGAAAATTCATCGGATAGTTAGTGGTTAATTGTAACTTTACTAACAAACTAGCTTAAGCTACTTGACAGATATGTGACAGACGCGATCGCACTGCGTCTGTTTGAATTTCAATATATCTAGCTCTACCGTTTCCAGATGTTTATCTATCCCGACGCGACTAGCCATATTGCAGACCAGAACTGTGATGCGGATGTGGATATTATGGAACACCGTTAAATTGATAACTGTTTTGCTTTAAAGCATCAGCTATTCTAATAAAAGAAACGAAAATTCACAATAATTAATCAATCATTTACATTAATTGATTATTGCGAATGTCATAGATGTGTAAACTTTTAGACAATGATTTTAGGTATATTACTAGTATCTCGGTAGCACCTAAAAGACTCACTAAAAGCATCTAAGCCATCATTGTTAATCGCAAAACAAAATTAATTTGGATGCATCCTACTCCTAATCAATGGCATTTATTTTTACTAAGTGTAAATACTTCCATTGATAAAGCGATCCCCGATGTCCTGTTTGCGATCGCAAAAGAGATAAATTAGATTTTGTTTAAAAGACTCTTAAGGTAAGGTAAAATAAGTCGGGGAATGGTGTACATTTGCTTTCGTAGCTTGCGGCGGTTTATACATCACTCATCACACAATTAATGCCTGTGCTATCTTAAGGAAGAGCAAAGCTTAAATTGAAGTTAGCCATCCTGCGTAAATTATTAACGACTTAACTAAATCTGCAAGCAATAAGGCTCTTCTGTTGTCAACTTGAGTCTCTAGCATTCTCCATTTAGGACGAATGCTATGTTGTTTTGGTAGCATCAGAGAAGAAGTGTTCTAAATTGATTGTGTAAAGATTTTGACTCTGAAACCTTGCTCGACAAGTAAAAAATAACAAGAATGTCAGAAGTTATTGATTTTTTTCACATTTCTGTTAGATAATTTGAGAATGCATAGCGCCAAAATGGAAATGGTTCAGTATAGCAAACTACAAAACTCAAGCAGCAAGTTTATTATTGCCGTGTTAATTCCAGTCAAAATTTTGGGAACACTATTTACGTGTAATCGTGAGTAAATACCATGAGTGTCAATACGGTGCCTTCTATCAACTACTATTCCCTCGGCGTGATTCAAGACGAAGCACGTCGGCTTGTGCAGAAGGGGGTTGTAAGCAGACAACAGCCAATCTATACTCTGTGCCAGTACATTCCTGCTAGAGAATGGGTTTGTGTTGAGTGTGAATTAGAAAAATGTGACTTTTTGCTGCGCGATCGCATTGCCGACCTAATTGGTCGTGAACAATGGGAGAATGACTAATTCCTTCTCAATCCAGGTTTTGGGTTGGGTGACTTAGAAAACAGCCATAGATTTGACAGCAATAAGGTTTTATAACCATAAAGCAAAGAAAATCCTTGATAAACAATCAGCATTTACCCATCCAAAATAAAACAGCATCTACCTAATTTAGTCATCCGTGAAGCAAAAATATTCAGGTTTGAATTATCAAGATTTATGAATCGAAAATTCTAGTTAAGAAATTGTATCTTGGAAGCTAACTAACATTTAATTCGTGCATGTTTAAACTTTTGCATGACTTCGGGCAATTAGGTTCTGATTTTTATCCTATAATATCGATCGGAAATTGATTTTGTCTTTTGGATGCCTTTAGAAGTTTACTATATGTAATTGTATCAGTTAACTTTTTGTGAGATATTTGTTTCTTTCAGTCCCATACCGGATGAGCAGGGATGCTCTACAGTCGCCATAATGGGGAAACCCAATGAGACACTGCTCTCCATCCCACGAAAATGTTAAAGTTTGTACCATGTAATTTAAAGGTTTGTTGGCGCTAAGTATTTCTACAACAATGGTGTTTGACTTTTGATACTTAATTTTTATATTGCGATTTTTCATCTGCCATTTGCGATCGCTTAATCCCTACGGATATTGCATTTGCTTTCTTAGGCAAAATCCTTGATAAGTCGCAATAGAAAACCAATATCTCATAAGTCCAGTAGAGATTGCTGTAACTCCATAACTATTTCGTTTCACTTGCTTGAGTCATTTTAATACTTTAGGAGCAGTTAAAATCGGCAACTGCTCTTTTTTTATGGAATGAAAGTGTTAATAATTGTAAATTAAAAATTGTTAAATTATAGTTGTAAATAGCTCAAAATCACTAACAACCTTAAAAAGCAGGGCAAACAATCGTGGTTTTCCCTACATCTTATCGAATGCACACTGTGTTTCAATCAACTGAGAACAGCTATATATTACAGTCATAAAATATTAGTGAAAATTCATATCTTCGACTTTGTGAGTTGCTCGGAAATATTAGTTTTTTTTTTAACACCTATAGAAATAATTCCACAGATAGATAAATGAAAACTTTTTAGATAATTAATGAAAAATAAAGTCATTTAGTTGAAAGCGAATAAAGTTGCTTTTATTGAGTGCTTCTGATTAATTAATTAAAATTAATTGCAATAGTAAGCAAATTAAAGTCTCACTTAAAGATACCTATAATCCTTTATTTGTAAGAGCTTTAAATATTTTTATTGGCATAAAAGCTATACAGTATAAGTAGAGGAATGGAAATAAAAAATACTGTATGCTTTACGATAATCGCGCTACTGTTAGAAGGGTTCTAATTATTACGCTATTACTAAATATATTTGTGCTGATATTGAAAGCTATTGTGGGAAATTTGACTGGTTCCCTCAGCTTACTTGCTGATGCTTTACATAGCATAACTGATAGCGCAAATAATATTTTGGGATTGGTTGCTAGTCGTTTTTCTTCACCTGTACCTGACAGAGAACATCCTTACGGACACCAAAAATTTGAAGCAGTAGGTGCTTTGGGGATTGCGGCTTTTTTGGGAATTGCTTGTTTTGAAATTCTTCAAGGTGCGATTGAGAGGATTCTTTATGGTGGTAAAACTGTCAGAATTTCTGCACCAGAGTTGTGGATATTGTTGGTTGTTTTGGGTGTGAATATTTTTGTGGCTTTTTATGAACGTCGTGAGGGTAAGCGAGTGGGAAGTGCCATTTTGGTTGCTGATGCTACCCATACAATGAGCGATATTTGGGTGACAATGACGGTAATAGCTGGTTTGATTGGTGTGTGGTTGGGGTATCAGTGGTTTGATATTGTTTTAGCTTTTCCCGTTGCTCTGATGGTATTTTGGAGTGGATGGATGGTGTTGAAAGAGAATTTACCTTGGTTAGTTGATGAAATTGCGATCGCACCAGAAACAATTCACGCGATCGCAATTTCGGTTCCTGGGGTGGTAAATTGTCACGATATTGCGTCTCGTGGTGTTGTGGGAAGACAAGTTTTTATCGAAATGCATCTTATCGTTGATGCTGGTGATATTGAAACTGCTCATCACATTACTGAAGAAGTCGAGAAACTTTTGGAAGAAAAATTTAATCCTGCTAGAATTTTGATTCACGTCGAACCTCCTAGCTATCAATCAAGCCAAATTAGTTATTAATGATACTTACATAAAGAATTATTTATTGAGTTTGTAACAACCGTAACAATTTAACTGTACTTATCAGCAAAAACTAGCAAATAAATTAATACAGTGATTTGATATTCAGTAAAAATTCCGAAGTAAAAAAGCTTTACACTTTCTTACAATTCAATCATTCTCACGGTTACACACATAATTCCTAAGTCCAAATACTCGATTTATAGAAGGCATTAATACCATTTTCTTTGCAGTCATGGTTACTCTACTTGCCTCAATATTTCGAGATAATTTGGACTTTTTGCTTTTTACTTTTTACTTATTGGGTATTGGGCATTGGGTATTGGAAAATTAATATTTATTAACTCCTAACTCCTAACTCCTAACTCCTAACTCCTAACTCACTATTCCCACTCAATCGTTCCAGGTGGCTTCGAGGTAATGTCGTATACTACCCGATTTACACCCTTAACCTCATTTACAATGCGATTGGAAATTACTTCCAATACATCATAGGGAACCCGTGCCCAGTCTGCGGTCATACCGTCTTCGCTGGTGACTATCCGTAGTACGATTGGATAAGCGTATGTACGTTGGTCGCCCATTACACCAACACTTTTTACTGGTAGCAATACAGCGAATGCTTGCCAGCAGTCGTGATACAAGCCATTCTGGTTAATCTCTTGCCGGACAATTAAATCGGCATCGCGTAAAATATTTAACTTTTCGGCGGTAACTTCTCCCAAAATACGAATCGCTAAACCAGGACCTGGGAAAGGATGACGGTTGACGATTTCTTCTGGTAATCCAATATTGCGTCCAACTTTACGAACTTCGTCTTTAAATAGCTTCCGTAGAGGCTCCACAAGTTTAAATCGCAAGTCTTTGGGTAATCCACCGACGTTGTGGTGACTCTTAATTTTCACTGCTACCCGTTCCCCTGTTTGCAGGTCAACATTGGTATCGGCTGACTCAATTACATCGGGATATAAAGTACCTTGTGCCAGATAATCAAAGGGTCCAAGCCGTCTTGACTCTTCCTCGAATACTCTGATAAATTGATGCCCAATGATACGACGCTTTTCTTCGGGATCGGTGACTCCGGTGAGGGAATTGATAAAGCGATCGCGTGCATTCACATACTCTACGGGAATATGAAATTCTTCTTTGAATAACTTGACTAAACGTTCAGGTTCCAGCTTCCGCATAAAACCTTGGTCGATAAACATGCAGGTCAGTTGATCGCCAATTGCTTTGTGTAACAAAAATGCTAGGGTTGAAGAATCAACTCCCCCAGATAGGGCTAGTAGAACCCGCTTGCTGCCGACACGGGCGCGAATTTCGCGGATTGATTCTTCGACAAAGGCTTCAGTTGTCCAGATTGGTTCGCAGTCGCAAATATGATAGACAAAATTACGGATTAATGCGAATCCACCTAAGGAATGTACGACTTCGGGATGGAATTGTACCCCATACAGCTTTTTGTCATGACTTGCGATCGCAGCACAAGGTGTATTCTCTGTATGTGCCAGCAACTCAAAGCCTGCGGGCATCTGCGTCACCGAGTCGCCATGACTCATCCACATTGTTGTACCATCTTCAACGTTGGTGAGTAAGTCTGTGGGGTCATCGATATACAGTGAAGCTTTACCGTATTCTCCACGACTGGCACGGGAAACTTCCCCACCTAGTTGCTGCACCATTACCTGCATCCCGTAGCATACACCCATTATGGGAATTCCCATCTCCCAAATTTCTGGGTCACATTGGGGTGCATTCTCGTCGTAAACTGAACTTGGTCCTCCGGAAAAGATAATTCCTTTCGGATTTAGTTGACGAAGTTGCTTCGCTGTGGTGCGATAGGAAAGGACTTCCGAATATACTTGAGTCTCACGAATTCGACGAGCGATTAATTCTGAGTACTGGGAGCCAAAGTCGAGAATAACAATCATCTGACGATTGACTAGCTTCACAGACTGCGAAGCCTGAGACGCTTCTTCTGTTAGTAGAGTCACCACTGTATTCATGGATGGGGGGAGTGTAAATGTAAATGCGATAAATTGCCCTGAGCTTCAAAATAGATACCATCTTGGCTATACGTGGGGGCGCTAAACGTATAGATGGACTCCTCACAAACGCATATTAACGACGCTTGCATCACCGAAAATTTATAGATGGTATTAGATAGAAAAGATACTTATGGGGATTGTTTATGATTATTCATAATAAATTAGCATAAATTTGTGTTTAGGGAACAAGCAGTTAGACTTTTTACAATATCTTGATGCGATCGCAAAGGTCAACTGTTAATAAAAATGCTTGGTATGTAAGGGTATACATACAGATAGAGTTTTCTGTATAAAATCTTAAAGTTGCCCAAATTCCAATCCCAGAGCAAATCAGACCAATCTCAAAGTAGAACTTCAAGACGATATTTTTGTTCTCAAACTGTTCAGTAATTAACGAGTATCAGCCAATCGAGTTTGCATTATTTCCCAAGACAATCCTTGTTCGAGATAGCGAGGTGCATCGGGATTATACGGACTTACTGCTCTATCGATTCTAAGTATTTTAGCACCATCAGGTAAAACTGGGACATCGGGGTCAAAGTTTGTAGGACGTACTAAGGAACTAGAGAAGCCTTTAAATATGGCTATTTGGTCTTCTTCGCCGTTAATTTCGACTGTGACGAGTAAGACTTCTTCAGGGTGTTTAATTGTGTATTGTTCGAGTCTTTTGCCAATCATAAAGCTAGGTAGGGAATTGGTTATTAACGTTACAGTGTGGGTAATATAACACTTCTAGTTTTGATGAAATCAGGGCAAACAACCGTTTGCCCCTACAGTATTCTCGAACGGCGTATTTTGCTGTGTGCTTTGCCGCTCTAATTTCTATTGTTCCACTGCTATGCGTCCTTGTTTGCCAAGTTTGACGAGAACGAAGTAACCCAAGAAGAGAACGTAAATAATTAGACCTA
This sequence comes from Brunnivagina elsteri CCALA 953, assembly GCF_002289455.1. Classification (GTDB taxonomy): domain Bacteria; phylum Cyanobacteriota; class Cyanobacteriia; order Cyanobacteriales; family Nostocaceae; genus Brunnivagina; species Brunnivagina elsteri. The sequence goes on along the minus strand of NZ_NTFS01000229.1, from coordinate 954 downwards.
AAATACCTAAGACTCCCAGAAAAGGTGTTTTGGTATTGGCATGGAAAATTCCTTTGAAGAATAAAGGTGCTTCAAACCACACTTGGCAATAATTTGACTTGATTGCACTGTCAGAGAAGCCACAACCAAGAAATGGAACTGATGCGATCGCACCTAATCCAAAATAAACAGTTGTAGCCCATCGCCATGATGTAAAAATTAATTTGAGCAGGTTATTGGGTTGATATTCGATTTCATCATTTAAATCTACCCAAAACCATAATGACAGGGGAATCAAAATACGTGCTATCAAACCAGAGACAAAGCTGATCGGGTATTGTGCGATCGCTAAATAAAGAGTTATTAAGAGCAAACTCCCAACTCTCCAGTAAATCCCTAGCAAGTGCTGGATTGTTTGGCTTTTTTGGACGAATGCCCAGATGAATAAAACTAAAGGTACAATTAGCGCAAATAATAGCGCTAGACGAAAATCAAGCCAGACTAGCCAGCGAAACCAAACTTCTTTCATAATTACTCAACAAAATTACTAGGGCAAAATTACTCAATCTCTAAATCGGTATATCAATCAACAAGGCTACGGAGAAGTAGGTCTCGATTGTTGCCAGGGTACACCATTGTTATGCCTAAACCTATGTATTAAATAAAGTAATTTAGGACTTTATACGAATTAGTAGGGGAAAATTCCGATATGAGCATAATCTTTAGTCGGGATGTAAACCATGATTGTATAATAAACATTCTCTGCGGCAGGTAGGAACTTACGTTTCTAGAACCCTATCCATTATTTGCTACTTTAAATCATTGCTGGTGCTAGTTTTCCCAGAGTCAAGCAGAATAATAACGTCTAATACCGGGTAACTGCGGAATCTTCAGTATATTATACTACTTAAGCAATTCAGTATTCTATTTTTCGTAATGACTGTAAAGATACTTGTTTAATTACTTATTACAAAC
>NZ_NTFS01000228.1 GCF_002289455.1 Brunnivagina elsteri CCALA 953 | reverse complement strand
ACTCTCAACTACACCCCTAAATTCACAATAATATATTTTCGTGGAAAACTCCAGTTCTCAAAATGGACGAGGTTTAATAGCAATCATGGAAAACCGCGATCGCATCCAAGCATCTTTAAAAGAAGCGGAAAGAAAAGTCGCAGTTGCTAAAGCCCAGTTAGAACAAGTCAAAGCTGGAGCAAAACAAGGTGAACTCGCAGCACTTAGTGCTGATATCAACCGTTTGCAAGCTGAGTTAATGGGAGATGTGAAAACCCAACAAGCTACCATTGCGAGACTTGAAGCTGAATTACAAGGGCAAAAACAAACATTAAAAGCCACTGTAGCACGCATCACAGCCGAAAGACGTAATGCTCAAGTTGAGGTACAACGCTACGAAAATCTATATAAAGAAGGTGTGATTTCTAGTCAAGATGTCAATCAAAGAAGACTGACTGCGGAAACTTCAAGGCAGCAACTTCTCGAAAGTCAAGCGACTCAAACCCGTACTATTGCCACCGTAGAACAACAAGTGACAGAAGCGAAAGCAAATCTCAACAAAACAGTTGCAACTACGCAACAGCAGATTAAACAAGCTCAAGGAACTTTAGCAAAAACAGCCGAAGTACGTCCTACCGATATTGCCACAGCTCAAGCCGAAATTGATAGTGCGATCGCAAGTGTAGAAAGAATACGCTCTGAACTTACTTTAACATATATTCGCGCACCCAAAGCTGGACGGGTTTTGAAAATTATTACCCATGCAGGGGAAACAGTCAGTACTGAAGGTGTTGTCGATTTTGGTGAAACCGACCAAATGTACGCAGTTGCTGAAGTTTACCAAAGTGATGTTAGTAAGGTGAAGCAAGGGCAAAAAGTCCGAGTGAGCAGTGATTCTCTACCTCAAGAGTTGCAGGGAACAGTCGATTGGGTAGGGTATCAGGTTCAGCGTCAGGATATCATCAATAGTGATCCTTCTAGTAATATTGACTCACGAATTGTGGAGGTACGGGTTCGTTTAGATGATGAATCTAGCGAACAAGCTGCGAAATTTACAAATCTGCAAGTTCAAGCAGTTATTGATATCTAAAGTATTAAAGAATAAATCTGGTTTATCAAAGCACCTAATAAATTAATTTTAAACGCAGAGAACCGCTTTATACGAGCAAAGCGAGACTTACCGAAGGGTATTTTTACGCTGAGGTACACAGAAGAATATAGATATTTAATAGTCATTTTTTTTTGTTTTCAGGTAATTATTAAAAAATAATTTGAATTAGGGGAAAGGGAAGATGAGTGATACTATTCAATCTCCAGAATTACAATCAGCGTTAGATGAAAATACACCCAGTCAAATATTAAGAGAATTAGCACAAAATGAAAACAAGAATATTAGATTTGCGGTAGCTAAAAATCCGAATACATCACCAGAAGTTCTCAAACAATTATTTAATGAATTTCCTATTCCAGTGCTGAATAATTTTGCTTTAGACTTAATATTGCTAGAAAATCCTGATTTTCTAGAAGAACTATATGGAGAACATAGGGAGACAAATCCATTTGAATATGATGAACTACCATTCTTCTTTATTGAATGGGGTACAAATCATCCAAACGAAAATATTCGTTGGAATGTAGCGCAATTTCAAAAAATCCCCTATATTTTAGAGAATTTATCTCAAGATAAAGACGAGGGTGTAAGAGCAGGAGTTGCTAGTAATGAGTATACACCCAGTCACATATTAGAACAATTAGCACAAGATGAAGATATATATATTCGCAGAAATATTGCCGCTAATCAAAATACACCTATTCAGATATTAGAAAAGCTAGCTGAACAGGAAGACGTGCAGATTAAAAGTAATATCGCTCGCAATTTAAATACACCAATTTATACTTTAGAATTATTATTTTCGGAGGAAAATATTGATGTTGATATTCAGACAAGTTTCATAGAAAATAAAAACACACCTAGCCACATTTTAGAAAAATTAGCCGAAAACGGAAGCGCAGGTATTAGAAGTGATATTGCTCGTAGTTTATATACACCAATTCATATTTTAGAAGCGTTATCTAAGGATGATAGCGAAGATGTAAGAAGTCAGGTTGCGGGGAATCAGAATACACATTTACAAATTCTAGAAATTCTTGTTCAAGAGAAATCATCTGTTGTCAGAAGGCAAGTAGCGAGTAATTTAAATATACCTATAAATATTTTAGAAAATTTGGCTGAAGATGAATCTGTATTCGTGCGAAGGAATGCGGCTGATAATATAAATATAACGGTTCGTGCTTTAGAGAAATTAGCTAAAGATAAATACCCTTTGGTGCGGGGTAGTGTTGCTAAAAATCCAAATATTTCAAACTATATTAAGGAAATTTTATCTGAAGATGCCAGTGAATATGTTCAAAAGAGTCTTAATATATTTGAATCATTAGAAGTAAGAAGTCAGGAATCAGAACCCAAAATGTAAAGATGCTATATATCCCGTCTCTACAAATCCAAAATCTAAAATCTAAAATCTAAAATCTAAAATCCAAAATCTAAAATCCAAAATCCAGAATCTAAAATCCAAAATCTAAAATCCAAAATCCAGAATCTAAAATCTAAAATCCAAAATTATTATGGTTGCTTTTATCCAAAACTTACAACGTCGTACACCACTAGGATGGTTACAACTAACTCACGAAAAAGGACGATTTTTAGTCGCATTATCGGGTATTGCATTTGCTGACGTATTGATGTTTATGCAACTAGGGTTTCAAGCTGCATTATTCGACAGTAATACTCGACTACATCGAAGCATGGAAGCAGATATTTTTCTGATTAGTCCCCAAGCGCGAAACTTGGCAAATATGTCTACATTTACCCGACGTAGACTATTTCAGGCAAACGACGTGCCAGGGGTAAAATCAGCAGAAGCCATGTACGTCAACTTTATCGACTGGAAAAATCCCCAAACAGGCAAAAAAAACACAATCTTAATCGCAGGATTTAACCCGGATAAGCCAGCTTTTGATTTACCAGAAGTGAAAAGCCAGCAAAACAAAGTCAAATTACCCAACGCAGTATTATTCGATCGCGGTGGACGTGGAGATTACTTAGAACTAATTGCAAGTGTTGACCAAGGTAAATCAGTACAAGTAGAAATAGAACGTAATACTGTGAATGTTGTTGGCTTATTTAAAGTCGGAGCATCATTCATTGCCGATGCAACATTAATGACCAGCGACCAAAATTTCTTAAGGTTATTTCCTCGACGTGAAGCTGGTAGCGTCAGTATTGGTTTAGTCAAATTAAAACCAGAATTCGACCCGCAGGAAGTAGCAGCAAACTTAAAAACCCATCTTGGTAACGATGTCCGAGTTTTGACCAAAGAGGAATTTATGACCTTTGAAAAAAACTACTGGCAGAACAGCACCTCGATTGGTTTTATTTTTAACCTTGGGGTGATGATGGGTTTCATGGTGGGGGTAATTATTGTTTACCAAGTTCTCTCTACCGATGTCAACGCCCATATGAAAGAATACGCTACCTTTAAAGCAATGGGTTTTCGTAATTCTTATTTATTAAGTGTGGTGTTTGAAGAGGCAATTATTTTAGCAATATTAGGTTTTATTCCTGGTGCTTCTGTTTCCTTGGGATTATACACAATGACCCGCAACGCCACAAATTTACCAGTAATTATGACCTTAGCACGAGCAACTCAAGTCATGATTCTGACAGTTATTATGTGTATGATTTCCGGTGCTGTAGCTACCCATAAAGTCCAATCCGCAGACCCCGCAGATATGTTTTAATTGGGCATTGGGAAACGGGAATTGGGCATTGTCAAGAAGAAGGTGAATTAACATACCTCCTCGTCTTGAAAGAGCGAGGATTCCTTGACACTACCCTACGGGAACGCGGTAGACGCGAAGCGGCTTCTCGTAGAGTAGCGCGAACGTTGGGATGCGCCATTAAGTGGTCTTATCGTCCCTCCATGTCCGTTTATAGTCTCCCAATGCCCTATGGCGACTAAATTTCTATTATAACAAAAAGCCGTCCTAGAAATACGAGGCTTGTATCCCATTATTTTCGGTCAAAGTCAACAAGTCAACAAACCCAATTCCCAATTCCCAATGCCCAAATTTTATGGAATCTGTAATCTCTGTCAAAAATCTTGATCATTTTTTCGGTCACGGGCAACTTCGGAAACAAGTATTATTTGATATCAATCTTGATATTAATGCTGGTGAAATAATTATTATGACTGGTCCATCTGGTTCCGGTAAAACAACCCTGTTAACCCTGGTAGGTGGATTACGTTCCGGACAATCAGGTAGTTTGCAAGTTTTGGGACAGGAACTAGTCGGGGCAAATGCCAAAAAGCTCACAGAAGCACGTCGGAATCATGGTTATATTTTTCAAGCACATAACTTACATGGCAGCTTGAATGCACTACAAAACGTGCGAATGGGTTTAGAAGTACACAAAGGTATTTCACCCAGGGAAATGAACCAACGTGCGATCGCAATGCTGAAACATGTCGGATTAGGCGATCGCGTTAATTATTATCCAGATGATTTGTCTGGGGGACAAAAACAACGAGTTGCGATCGCACGGGCACTTGTTAGTCATCCGAAAATAGTACTAGCGGATGAACCAACGGCAGCACTCGATAGTAAATCTGGTCGTGATGTTGTGAATATAATGCAAACTCTGGCAAAGGAACAAGGCTGTACAATTTTACTTGTTACTCACGATAACCGTATTCTCGACATTGCTGACCGTATCGTACACCTGGAAGATGGAAAGTTAGAAAGTGATACAGATTTGGCGAAAGCTAGTTAAAATCATTCATTTTCTAGCAAAGCAATACTTAAAGACTACAAATTTAGTGATTTTGGAAATGTTGCATTTATACAATTTTTATACATAATATTTAGGGGCTATATTAATTTACGTCTTCTAGTTACTTGCTTCTTATCGGAAACACACATAACAATCATTTAGTCTGTTTTCCACAGAAGTAAGAATTTTTTTTGCAACTCTATGATTACCATCGACCGTAACAGTTACTTAGAAAGTACCAAAAGCAATTGCTTGAGCGCAGCGATTAACAGGTTTAATAAGGCTTTTAATAACCATATCCAAGTAGCTAGCATTACCATCGGGATGGCAGCTTTACCTATTGCTTTAGCTTTCCCAGCAAATGCCCTACAAGTACAAATGAACCCCCAAACGCCCCGATTGGGAGATACTATTTCCGTAGTTGTCAGCCTAGATAATCCTGCTAGTGGTAGCAATGTGACTGTCTCTGTGGGTAAAGATAATTACACTGCGTATGAGGTAGCACCAAATAGATATCGGGCTTTTATTCCCACCATACCCCTAGAAAAACCAGGTGGGAGAACAGTTATAATTACAGGTGGTGGGGAAACAAAAAAAATACCCATTCAAGTAAAAACACGCACTTTCAAAATTCAACGGATTAATTTACCCCCAGGTAAAGCAGGTGTTTCCGCTACAAAGCTCGAACTTCAACGAGCTACCGAATTTCGGGCAGTACGTACTCCAGAAAAATTCTGGAATGGCGCTTTTATCAAGCCTAGCAATGCCCGTATGAGTACCCCATTTGGCGTGCGTCGTTACTACAACGGTGTATTTGCCAATAATTACTACCATCGTGGGTTAGACTTCGCTGGAGTCTCCGGTTCTGCTGTGATTGCCCCGGCAGCAGGACGTGTGGTTTTAGTTGGTACTGTCAAAGAAGGGTTTAAAGTTCATGGTAATGTAATTGGGGTTGACCACGGACAAGGGGTAGGTAGTATATTTATGCACCTCAAGGATATTCTTGTTAAGGAAGGCGATGTCGTTAAGCCAGGTCAAAAGATTGGCACAGTTGGTGCGACAGGCGCGTCTACAGGACCTCACCTACATTGGGGCTTGTACGTAAATGGCAAAAGTATCGATCCAATGCCGTGGCTAAATGGTGTTGTTGAATAGTAAATTTTGGTAGTACTAAAGTACTTAGAGACATTTTTGCTACATAATTTGCATGTAAACTGTTTACAATTGAGCAAAATAGAGCAAATATAGATTCGGTTGGTATCCGTCCCTACCTAGCTTGGGTGGTAGAAAAATTAAAGATGAGTGGTATGAGTATAGGAAAAATTGTAGAACAAGCTCTCCAAGATGGTTATCTAACACCAGCGATGGAAGCCGAAGTCGGGCGAATCTGCGACCATGCCTCAGAACTCTCGATCGAGGAATACATGGCGTTAGATCGGTTGATGGGGTCACTATTAACAGGTGAGGTAGTGGCGGTACCTCGCAAGCAGTTTATTAACGTCATGGAAGATTTGGTTTTGACTGAGGCTGTTGCTCGTGTTGCTGAAATCGAAGCGACTAGTGAAAGAACGCTTGATGTTGGAGATATTGCCGCTTATGCTCTCAACCGTCTTCCTCCCCTGTATGCGACTACAGAAGAGGGTGCTAGTTGGCAACGTCAACGGGCTAAAGCTGAATTACAAGATTTGATTAGCCAGCAAGTTGGAGAAGCGATCGCACGTAACCTCGACCGACCGAATGATGACAAAACTCCGGTTTTGGCGAAGAATACTGGTAACGAACTTGTCTCTCAAGTCAGTAAGCTACTTCAAGCTTATGCACCTAATTTTGAGCAAAAGGCGCAATCTTAGGTTTTGGGCATTGGGTATTGGGCATTGGACATTTATTTCTAGACGATCCATCATCGGGGGTTTATTTTTTGTAGACGACCCATCGGGTCGTCTCTACTATCCTCCTGATGCTTTTAAAATTTTTATTACATCTGGATAATTATTAAATTCTGCTAGCATTAATGCCGTATATCCACCTTGATTTTTGAGATTCTGGTCTGCATTTGCTTGGAGTAGTGTTTGCACTGCTTCGCTGTTTCCCCGCGATGCTGCCCACATTAGTGCTGTTGCCCCTGCCGTGTCCTGAAAATTGACATCGGCTCCTTTGATAATTAAATGTTGGACAATGCTGGTGTAATTACGTTCTGTTGCTTTTAATAAGACTGTTTTGCCGTCTGCAATTTTACTGTTAGGGTTTGCACCTGAGTCTAATAGTACTTGTACTGTTTCGAGATGCCCTTGGGAGATAGCGAGCGTTAAGGGTGTTTCTCCGAGATTACTAGCGTTAACATCGGCACTTCGTCGCAATAGCGCTTCTACGATTTGGCTGTGTCCTTGTAATGCTGCAACTAAGAGTGGTGTATCACCAAGATTATTTCTGATATGGACATTAGCATCTCGATTTAAAAGGACTTCGGTGACATCCACATATCCTTCAACTGTGGCAAGATGTAGTGCTGTTTCACCGTCTTTGTCTTGGTGATTTATATCCGCACCATGAGCTAGTAGCAGTGATGAAATGGGTCTATTTCCTGCGGCTGCGGCTGCTAGTAATGCGGTACTACCATCTTGATTTTGCAGTTTTATATCTACCCCTGCCCTTAGTAATGTCTGGATAATTTCCATATGTCCCAAGTCAGTTGCTAGCATTAAGGCGCTTTCCCCCTCTTCATCTTGGGAATTTATTTCTACACCTGCTTGGACTAAATATTTCACAATATTACTGTGTTCATGTTTTACAGCTAAATATAGGGCTGTATCACCATCATTATCTTGAATATTTGTATCCGCACCTGCCGCTAGAATGGCTTTTACCACCTCTGTGTAACCTTTGAGGGTTGCTGCCATTAGTGCAGTACTGCCATCTTCGTTAGTGGCATTAATATTTGCACCTTGGCTAACCAAAAATTTGACGACATCCAACTGATTGGCTGCGGTTGCTAGCATCAAAGCCGTTAAACCATATTGCTGCCGTTGTAAGTTGACATTTGCCCCCGCTTTGAGGAGCGATCGCACTACTTCTACATATCCATAATTTGCAGCATACATTAAGGCTGTCGTACCACTGCTGGAGCAAATATCTGCCGATGCTCCAGCAGCTAAAAGCATTTGAACTTTCTTAATATCGCCACTTTGGGCTGCTAACAGCAGTAACATGTCTTTACTCATTGGGAATTGGGGATTGGGAATTGGGAATTGGGAATTGAGGATTGGGAATTGGGAATTGGGCATGGTGGAATATTTCGCGATCGTTAATTCCTAATTTCTAACTCAGCACTCTTAACCATTTTCCCAACACATGGTGAAAAAAAACATCCTGAGATTTATAAAAAAGAATTTTTTGAGAAGTCAGTAGTAAGTAGGCAGTAGGCAGTGGAAAACCCCATAAATAAATCGCGCAGCGTACTGAGTGAAGCGAAGTATCTGGGCTTTAAACCAATAAGGCAGTGTGCAAAGTATATATTTTATTCCTTCTGCCCACTGCCTACTGCCCACTGCCTTTCTTCTGTAAAAAAAGTTATGCTAATTTTTATTAAGATTTAAGATTAGGGGAGAACACATAATTATGGAACTATCACCATCGGTTAAGTACGGGTTAAATTTCTTTCACCCGGTAATGATGTGGGCTTTATTGGCAGTTTCGCTGTATGTAGCTTATCTTGGTTTGCAGGTTCAGCGCACTCGCAGCGCTCAAGGGGAAGAAAAGAAAGAATTAATTAAAGGACGTTATAACCTTCGTCATCACCAAATTGGTTCGATACTCTTAGGTTTGATGGTGACTGGTTCGGTTGGAGGTATGGCTGTCACCTACATTAATAATGGCAAATTATTTGTTGGTCCCCACCTCTTGGCTGGATTGGGAATGACAATTGCGATCGCGCTTTCGGCAGCACTTTCCCCATTCATGCAAAAAGGCGCAAATTGGGCGCGAATGACTCACATTTTGCTTAATTTTACGCTGCTAGGTCTATTTACTTGGCAAGCTATAACTGGTGTGCAAATTGTTCAAAAAATCTTAAGTAATGCTTAATTAGTTAATGGTTAATGGTTAATGGGTAATTGGTGGTGAATTATCATCAATTACCCATTCATAATTATCTTTTCTTGGGAAAATTTACGCCTATAGACTGATGAAAATCTTCTTGAACTTTGCGTGTTAAACGACGGGAGACTTGACGAACAATCTGATTGAGTAACCTGTCTCCAGTATTTTGAATCAAAGACTTGGGTAAGCGATGGATAAATTTGGGGAAGTGAATATAAACTACCAAATCTAGTTCCCATTCCACTCCTGTGATATGACCAGAATTGATTGAAGAATCTCCCGCAAGGTTCTCGACTAATTGCATTTTGGCGCGGTAATCTACATCGTATCCAGGTGGAGTGTAATTGGGAATCGGGATTGTACGAATGCGATACACACCTTCTTCTGGTGGTAGAAGTTCTAAACCGATTTTTGGTTCAACTTCATAATTGAATGAACCAAACTTACCAATTGCCAAAGCATAACCATTTTCACCCAACGGCTGTACTTTCATTGGTTCAGCACAACGTCCAAACCACTCATTATGACTGTCCAGGTATTTTGCTACTGTATTAGCGGGCGCGTGCATGTCCATGCGATCGCGATAATGTCCGTAAAATTTGCCTGGTGTTGACAATTTTGTATCTGGAATTACATCTTCAGCATTTATCATGCTGGAAGTGACAGATACAATCTGTTCGTTGGTCTCAAATACTTGATACTCCTGGTCTTTTGATAGCATAAAGTGCGTTCCTGTATCTTTTTCTTTTCCCTTAGTTAAATAATTCCCAGACTGGAGGTAATGTTTCGTGTTAATTTCCTATTTTTACAGAAACCTTAAAAATATGTAATAAACTTCATCTAATCCATAAGATAAACAGAACCAATCAGCACATACTTTTCTTTGAGTTCAAGAGTTTGCCAGAAAGAAGTTGCCACGGAGACGTTCTTCCTTAGGGCAAAATTCGGGTACGGAAATACTTCTGACAATTGTAACCAGTAGTTTCTTAGGATAGCGTTTATAATGAAAGCTTTTGTAGCAGGTGCAACAGGAGAAACCGGTCGTCGTATCGTAGAAGAGCTAATAAAGCGCAATATTCCAGTTCGTGCGCTTGTACGCGATATTGACAAAGCCAGAAGTATCCTTCCTCGCGATGCCGAGTTAGTACAAGGAGATATTTTGCAACCCGCAGAACTCGCAGCCGCAATCGGAGATAGTACAGTACTACTATGCTCGACGGGTGCGAAACCCAGTTTTGACCCCACTGGACCTTATAAAGTCGATTTTGAAGGTGTAAAAAATTTGGTGGATGTAGCCAAAGCGAAACAAATTGAACACTTTGTCTTTGTTTCCTCGTTATGTACTTCCCAACTGTTCCATCCTCTCAACCTGTTTTGGCTGATTTTGGTTTGGAAAAAGCAAGCTGAGGAGTATCTTCAGAAAAGCGGATTAACTTATACTATTGTCCGTCCTGGTGGGCTGAAAAATGAAGATAATTCGGATGCTATTGTGATGCAAGGTGCTGATACTTTGTTTGAAGGTAGTATTCCTCGGCAAAAAGTCGCCCAAGTTTGTGTTGAGGCGCTAACGGAATCGTCTTCACATAATAAAATTGTGGAGATAGTCGCAACACCAGAGATTTCTGCCAAGGGATTTAGTGAATTATTTACGGGTGTTGCGTAGTCTACTACGAATTGCTTAAAATCTGACTTCATATAGAACTCCTCTGCGTAATTTACGACTACGGTGTACACACACTTCTGTTTTCCTAATATCTCGGAATTAACCCCCTTAATCCCCCCTTATAAAGTGGGGAAACTATAAATACAGTTCCCTCCCCTTAGCAAGGGGAGGGTTAGGGTGGGGTTCTTTTATTTGGGGCAATTCGAGTACTTGTCTGTACACCG
>NZ_NTFS01000227.1 GCF_002289455.1 Brunnivagina elsteri CCALA 953 | reverse complement strand
GAAGCGCGTCTACCTACGTCGCAATGACGGAACAGAATAATCAAAAACTCGCTTGTTCCAAAATGGACGAGGTTTAAACAAAATATTCTGAATTTCAAATTCTTAATTCCTATAGAGATTCTCATTTAGATACAATATAAATATAAATGAGTGTAAACAGCCGTTTACTCCTACGGCATTCTCGATTACCAACAGTATTTTGTTCAATTGAGAATTCCTATAATTCCTAATTCTTAACTCTCCTCATGTCAACTTACGAAAACATATACAAAATTGTACGTCAAATACCTATTGGAAAAGTCGCAACTTACGGACAAGTTAGTGAGTTAGCGAATCTGAGCGGAAAACCTCGTTTAGTCGGGTATGCTTTATATCGCGTAGATATTGCCTCAGATATCCCTTGGCATCGAGTGATTAATGCCAAAGGTGAAATATCTTACTCTCCCTTACGTCAAGGTGGTGATTATACGCAAAAGGTACTTCTCGAACAAGAAGGAATCGAATTTAACACTGAAGGTAAAATCAATCTTCGTCAATATTTATGGCATCCAGGAAATTATTAAAAACCATAATTAACTTTTATTTATTATCTTGATTATCAGATTGTAGTAAAACACTTTCTGCTGGTTGCGAATTTGTAAAAGTAACTTCTTGATTCGTTTGAGCAGATAAATTTAACTGTGCTTGTTCGGGGATAATATCGCGAATCATATTAGAAGACTGATTCAAATAAGAACCAATTAATTTATCGTAATTAGATACAACTGCCAAGAATGCACCACCTAAAATATATATGGGTAACGGCAAGGTGAAATCTTTTACCCAATCGAATAATTCTGCTAATACAAACAGCAACAAAAAACACACAAACCAAATTCTCATATAAATCCCCTCAGATGTTTACACAACCCTATCTATCATTCCACAGATAAAGGATATTCGTCCAAGATTCCCAACTTTTCTAAAAAGTCATAAATCTATACTAAGAACGGGTTAAAAATATACTTTTTAAATCAAGTAAAAATATTTTAGATACTACCCTGCGGGAACGTGGAACGTACCTCCGTCAGCATGACAAAAGTTTATATTCTATCCATTTTTAGTATAAATAGCGCAAAGTATCAAAACTTGCTAAACCCACTCTGTTATCTCTGGGATAGTGCGAGTTATTAGCTTTCCCTGGGAAATAACATAACGGGGTTTACGACGTAGACGAATTGCATCATAACAGCTACTTTCCTCCAATACTAACAAAGAAGCACTTTTACCTACTTCCACACCATAATCATCAAGATGCAGCGTCTTTGCTCCCTTAATTGTCACCATTTCGTAACAAGCATTAATTTCCGATAATCCCGTCATCTGGCAAACATGTACCCCCATATGGGCAACATCGAGCATATTCCCAGTACCTAAACTATACCAAGGGTCTTGGACACAATCGTGACCAAAACTGACATTTAAGCCATTTTGCCAAAGTTCCTTAACTCTCGTGACTCCACGACGTTTGGGATAGGTATCGGCTCGTCCCTGTAAAGTAATATTAATTAACGGGTTCGCGATAAAATTGATTTGAGCGCGTTGCAAAAATCCCATTAATTTAAAAGCATAGGCATCATTATAAGAACCAAACGCAGTTGTATGGCTAGCTGTAGTTCTGATACCCATTCCCGTACTAATTGCACAAGCTGCAACAACTTCGAGAAATCGTGATTGTTCATCGTCAATTTCGTCGCAGTGAATATCGATCAACTTGTTATATTTTGCCGCTAATTCAAAAATTCGCTCAACCGATCGCACACCATATTCACGAGTCAGTTCATAATGAGGTATTCCCCCCACAACATCCACTCCCATTTGTAATGCTTGTTCGAGAAGTGCTTCATTTCCCGGTTTTGAGTAAATGCCATCTTGGGGAAAAGCGACAACCTGCAAAGTTATCCAATCTTTGACTTCTTCCCGTACCTCCAACAAAGCTTGTAATGCGATCGCACGTGATTCACTAACATCAGCATGGGAACGTACAAACAATATCCCTTGCTCTGCTTGCTGTTTGAGAGTTGCGATCGCCCGATTTTTGACATCCTGAATCGAAATATTTTGTTTGCGATCGCTCCAAATTGCAATCCCCTCAAATAATGTCCCGCTTTGATTCCAACGGGGTTCTCCAGCAGTTAAAGCTGAATCTAAATGTATATGTGACTCAACAAACGGAGGTGAAACTAACCTTCCCTCAGCATCAATTTCCACATCCGCACTACCTGCGATCGCAACTTCAATTTTAGTAATGCGACCATTTTTGATTCCAATATCTACCAGTTCCCCGTCAACTTTTCCCAGCAACTTGCCACGACGCACCAATAAATCGTACTCACGATTCGACATAATTACCAATTACTAATTCTACTTCTCCTATATATAGCAATCTTATAGGATTACCGACTTTTTAGATAAGTTGGGAATCTGAAAAATAATTTAAAATAAATAATTCAGAATTCAGAATTTAATTCTGTATAGTTATAGCGGTTCTCAGTTGAGTTAAACACAGTTTGTAGTAGATAATACTGTAGGGTAACCCACGGTTGTTTACCCTGATTTTATTGTATCCAGACGAAGATGAGAAGCCCTATAGCGGATGTAAATTGTCATTGATTATGTATTCTAAATACTGTATCCCTCCTCAATAATTCACAACCCCAATGATTTAACTGCACGTAATAATTCCTGCCGACTAAAAGGTTTAGTCAAATACAAATCAGCACCTTGACGCATACCCCAAATCTTATCTATTTCTCCATTTTTAGAGCTACAAAGAATAATCCGCACATTCCTAGTTACTGGGTTTCGCTTCAACTTTCGGCATAATTCAAAACCACTCATTCCCGACATTACAATATCAGTAATAACAACATCAGGTAAATTACTCAGAGCTTCACTCAAAGCATCTTTAGCATTGTAAGCTTTGATTACTGAATAACCACCATCTTCCAAATAACAGTTAATTAACTCTAGCTGAGAAGGTGTATCGTCAACAACTAGAAATGTTGCCATGTGAATTGATTTCCCATTTAATTTTAGATTTTCGATTTGTAGAGACGCGAGATATCACATCTTTAACTTCTTAAAAAAACAAACATGAAAAATCCCAGCTAAGTGCTAAAGATAAATCATACCTAGCTGATAAAAAAAATATTCCCAATGCCCAATCTACGTCAAATGCATAAACACGATTTTGAGTAAATCTGCTTGCGTAAATGGCTTAGTCAAATAACCAGATGCACCAACTAACCTTGCTTTTACCTTATCTATCAGCCCTTTATTTCCCGTCACCATGATGATAGGTGTTTTCTTAAACATCGAGTTATTGCGGATAATTTTACACAACTCATACCCATCTATACCATCCATGTTTAAGTCCAGTAAAATCAAGTCAGGCTTGTTACGAATGATCGACATTACTGCTTTTACAGGGTCATTAATTGTGACAACAGAGAAGTTCTCTTGTTCTAAAAAACGACTTATCTCTCTAAGTACAGTTGGACTATCATCAACGGAAACTATCTTATGGGTTTTGCGATCGCTTGATATCCCATATTCTCTTGGAGGAGGAGTTTTGACAACCTCAATCTGAGTTTGCTGTTTTGGTGGTTCGATAGTTTCTGGTTGACGGTAGGAAACCTGGGTAAGCGGTAAACCAGTATTAACCCCCACATAACCTTCGACTAATCCGACTCCATTACCACGGAGAGCTACCGCACTTGATGCTACAGGCGATGTTGCTACAGTACGGATAAACTCGCTTTCAACTCCATCACTGATATCCTTACCATTATTTGCAAATTCCTTAAAGGTTTTAGGTAATCGATCGAATGGTGGATCGGGTTCGTGGAGGACAACTTCTCCATTCAAAATATACTGGCAAAGACTACGTGCTATTTTTACCTCATCTTGATTGACAATCACCGCAAGGTGACGCAAACTAAAACCTCTCATCCAAGCTGTTAAATTCTGGTGAATCTCTGAAAATCTCTGCTGATTTGCTGCCGTTTGTACCCGCAAATACGGACGCTGATAAGGAGAAGAAATGTGTGGTGCTAACGATTGCCAACCCAGTAATTGCTCTTGACACATTTCTAATATTTTTTCTGTATCAATCCTGCAAATTACAGGTAATTTATTTACAATATTTATTAATTTGTAATTTCCCTCACCAATTAATAAAAATGATTCAAGAACCTCTTTTACCATTTCTTGAATTAATATTGCTGCTTGGGTTGGGTTAATATGACGTTGACTCACCAGCCAGCAAATTGCCTGATATTCTGGTGGTTGTTCTGGAAGGTTAGATTGGTTTAGGGTATCAACCTCAAACATTAACCGCAACTGGACGCGAATATCCGAGCTTAAAGCTGGTAGTTGATGACTGAGACGACGCAAATGCCTTTCTAATCTGTCAAAAGGTTCTACAGAATGGGTAGCATAGATGATTTTTCCCTGTTCTAAGTATATTAACCATGAAACTGAGTTGTTTAATACATGCAAGCAAGTACTATCATGACAGGTAGATAAGTGTCGCAATAAACTCAGGGGACGTAATCTTGTGAACGTACCAAAAATATTCATTTCTTTAGAGTTTTTCCGGTGAACTAATCCGAATAACGGTAATTATCATTTATCAGCGAGATGCCATAATTGTTATTTTTAATATCCTTTCCCGAGTCAATTTTAGAGAAGGATATGCATATATGTTACAAGCAATAAAAACTACATGGTGAATTTATTGTTACATTTTACATAACAACATCTTCCCAATTCAGATAATGGGGATGGTAATTTTTATATTATTTATGAATATATATTTACAACTAAAATTTCGACAACTACAGAATATAATGGGTGTAAAGCTGATTTTAATTTTTTGGTTTCATCAAATATACAAAGTTTCTACATGAAAAATTTAAAAAGCCAGAGGGATAAATCTTGAAAATTACTGTATTGTTGACTTGCTATCTGTATTTTTGCTAAGTAGATTACAATAAGTAATCCAAATCCTTGATAAATTCCTTTTTACTAAAAACTATCATATTGATTAAGATTTGAGAAAAGAGATAGGTATTAGTGCAAAAATAGTTTGTTTAATTAAAGAGATAAACTACATATAACCAGACAAGACATCATTATTTATATTTCTGATTGGGTGCTGTGAACACTGTGAAATATATACTTACTTCTAGTTAAAGGAATACACGACTTTGGATCCTAGTATAGCACAAAAAGTTATGTCCGACACATTAAGACTTGATGAAGTTGTGGAGTTTGCTGAGAACCCAGAACCTCGTTGCCCCTGCGTGCTTTTGCTCGATACTTCTGGCTCTATGCAAGGAATGCAAATCAATGCCCTCAACGAGGGATTGCTAAGTTTCAAAGAAGAATTAGTTAAAAATACACTAGCAGCAAGACGAGTGGAGGTTGCAATTGTTACTTTTGATAGTAATATTAACGTAGTGCAGGAATTTGTGACGGCTGACCAGTTTAATCCGCCAGTGTTATCTGCCCAGGGTTTGACGAATATGGGTGCGGGCATTCACAAGGCTTTAGATTTGATCGCCGATCGCAAGATACAATATCGCACGAATGGGATTGCTTACTACCGTCCTTGGGTTTTCATGATTACCGATGGCGAACCCCAAGGAGAATTTGAAGATGTTGTTGAACAAGCATCATCGCGTTTACAACTGGATGAAGCGAACAAGCGTGTTGCTTTCTTTTCTGTGGGCGTAGAAAATGCTAATATGACGCGGTTGAGTCAAATAGCAGTACGCACACCTCTCAAGCTTCAGGGCTTAAACTTTGTCGAGATGTTCGTCTGGTTATCGGCGAGTATGTCAGCCGTTTCCCATTCCAAAGTTGACGAACAGGTGGCGCTACCCCCCATTGGCTGGGGAACTGTTTAACCGAGCCAATAGGGTGATATACCAAGGTGCGGTTTCATGCTTAGACGGCTGTGAGTAGATGTTTATGAATACCTCGAAACAATTGCTTCATTGGCGAGTTGTCGCCGCTTCAGTATGTGGCACCAGTCACGTCAAAAATGATTTGCTGTGTCAAGATGCCCACCACTGGCAGGTATTGCCAGATAACGTCTTGGTAGCTGTGGTTGCCGATGGAGCTGGTTCGGCAAGTTTAGGAAAAGTTGGAGCGATGGTAGCGACAGAAGCCGCAATCGAGAATATTTCGATTCAGGAAGTTACCAGAAGTATGCTCGCAGACGATGAGTTTGTGCGATCGCTGTTAACAGCAGCGATGGTAGCAGCCAAAAAAGCAGTGGAAGAGGAAGCGCTTGCTTGTGGTAAACAGACAACCGATCTGGCTACAACTTTAATTATCATGGTGGCGACACCCGAAGGCGCAGCAGTCGCCCAAATTGGTGATGGTGTCGCCGTCGCCAAAGATTTCGCCGGGAATTTACAGGCACTTACCATGCCCGATAGCGGCGAATATATTAACGAAACGACGTTTTTGACTTCGGATAACGCGATCGCAACGGCACAGTTACGATTGTGGCGACAGCCAATCACTAACATTGGCTTGCTCACCGATGGATTACAAATGTTGGCGATTAATATGGCTGTTGGCGCTCCCCACAAACCGTTCTTCCTACCTCTATTTGATTTTGTCGCCAATGCCGAAGACAAATCAGTAGCGAAAGAGCAGTTAGTTAAGTTCTTAAAATCGGAGCGCATTACCCAACGTACTGATGATGACTTAACGCTGGTCTTAGCTGTTCTGCATGACTAGTGGTTGATGAGGCATAGTTTGTAATTTTTGACTAATAAGCTAAATATTACAAACTCAACTGCCAAAACATACTCAATTAATTTTATAAAAAAAATCATATCATGCAGGTACTACGTTGTCTTCCCAACCAACAAAATCTGACAGTCAGCCTCACAGTTAGCTTAGGGCGTGGAGGTGAAGCCTGTGTTTACACAGTGCCCACCGATACCGATTCGGTGGCAAAAATTTATCACAAGCCCACAGAAGAACACGCCCGCAAGCTAGAAGTAATGCTGGCACATCCCCCAGAAAACCCCACAGCAGCGTTAGGGCATATTTCCATTGCTTGGCCCCAAGAGATATTGCGAGCTAGCGACGGCAGCGATCGCACCATTGGATTTTTGATGCCGCGTATTCGGGGAATGCGTCCCATCATCGATTTTTACAATCCCAGAACTCGCCGTCAACACTGTCCCTTATTTAGCTATCAATATCTATTACGCACAGCCCGCAACCTCGCAGCCGCATTTGCCGCTTTACATGCGCGTGGTTACTGCGTCGGTGATGTCAACGAATCAAATATTTTAGTTAGCGACACAGCCCTGGTAACATTAGTCGATACCGACTCATTCCAAGTTCGCGATCCAGAACTTGGTTTCGTATATCGTTGTGGAGTTGGCAAACCAGAATTTACCCCACCCGAACTGCAAAACAAAACATTTGCCGAATGCGATCGCGCCGTAGCCCATGATTTATTTGGGTTATCTGTACTAATTTTCCAACTATTAATGGAAGGTACCCATCCATTTTCCGGCATCTACAACGGCGCAGGGGAACCACCACCATACGAAGCCCGCATTGCCGCCGGACATTTCACCTACAGCCAGAGACATCGCGTACCCTACATTGCCACCCCCATCGCCCCACCTTGGGAAATATTGTATCCAGGTTTGCAGGAATTATTTTTACGCTGTTTTGAAGAAGGTAATAGCAACCCCTTATTACGTCCCAGCGCCGCAACTTGGTTATTAACCCTGACGGAAGCCGAAGAATCATTAATTACCTGTACAGCCAATCCCCAACACCGTCATGGCAACCACCTCCACAGTTGTCCCTGGTGCGAACGTAAAACGCGTTTAGGAGGACGGGATCCATTTCCTTCCCAACAAGCGATCGCAGCCAAAGAACACCTGCAAACCCAAATCCCCCAACGCCGACGAAACAACAACAACAAAACTCGCGTACCCCAAGCAAACATCCCTCTCAACCGCATCCAATACAGACAAGCAAGCAACTCTCAAAATATTTCCTACTACAAACCACCACAAAAGCCAAGGTATTACCCAGTTTTATTGTGTTTGTTAGGTTTTGGTATTTTGGGCTACATGGATTTAATGATTAAATTCACCAGTCAGCCCTTTACCGCTCAAAATAATTTTACTCAAAGCCTTGTAAATTCCCAGCATAACGACAATCTTAACTTTGAGGAATATTACAAACAAGGTCACGCATCGTACAAAATCAAAGATTATGAGCAAGCGATCGAGAAATTTAGCCAAGCCATTCGCAAACTACCTCGCTACGCCAAAGCTTACGTAAATCGCGGTAATGCTCACTACAACCTCAAACAGTACGACGCTGCCCTATCCGACTACAACCAAGCAGTAAAAATCAACCCCAGCGAAACTAAGGCTTATATTAGTCGTGGTAATACTCGCCTTATCCTTGCCGAATATAGCAGCGATCCAGATAAAGACTACAAAGATGCGATTGAAGATTTCGATAATGCAATTCGTCTCAACCCTGGTGATGTTGAGGCGTTTATTCGTCGGGGAATAGTTCGCGCTCAAATGGCTAAATACAGTGGCGAATCCGAGGATGATTACCAAAAAGCGATTCGTGATTTCAATCAAGCCCTCAGTCTCACTCCATCCCGTGCTGAAGCATACTTTCAACGGGGAATAGTTCGTTATCAAATCGCCCAATATAGTAGCGAATTTGAACAAGAATATCGACGAGCTATCAATGATTTTGACCAAGCTTTGAATATAAATTCCCAACTACCAAAAGTATATCTAAAACGCGGGATTGTGCGTTATGAGTTAGCACAATATGGCGGCAAACAATCCCGTCAGTATCATCTCGAAGCAGTCGCTGACTTGCAACGAGCGGCGAAAATAGCCCTTGAGCAAAAAGACATGGAAAATTATCAGCAAGCGTTGAGTAGTATTTGTGTTGTCATTGAAAATAAATGTGACTCATTTTTCCAACCTACTAATATTGTCAATAAAAGCAATTAGAAAGATTCCCAATCAAATTCCAAATTATTGTAGGGGCGGGGTCTCCTCGCCCTTTTTGATGATATGGTAAGTCAGTTGGCAGTGTCGGCTTCCGTCCCCTCAAACCGACGGAGGGTGATAAATCGATGCTTGGGATATTTTATTTTCTGGAAGTTCTTTAAATCTCAATACAGTTCAGTTAAGCATTTCTTCCTTCTCTTCCTACCCTTCGGGTAGGCACGAAGTGACTTCCAAAGGTAGCCGCTCCGCGTCTAAGGCGTTCTAGATACGAAGTAGCTTCTGTTGGCGATAGCCGCCCTGTAAGGGCTAAGTAGCCACTCCGTGTCTATGGCGGTTTAAAATATTGAATAGTTTAGTCTTAACTGAACCGTATTGCTTTAAATCTCATCTACCTTGATAATCTGCTGTTTTTGGCAATGAGATGGAGATTACTTGCTTAGGTCTTCTTTTCTGCTCCGGGATGACGTTTGTTAAAAAATTATTCTTATTCTAACCACTTACACATAGATTGCTAATTTATACTACATAATATAAAAATAATAGATAACTGAAATTACTTTTATAACTAATTAACTATTGAGTAATAGTAGTTAATATAGTAACCCATAAAGCTTTTCAATTTTTTCATAGATAAAATAAGTTAATTTACCTTGCCTTTACAAATAAGTGTAGAAATACGGTTAGATTATATACTTAGAAAGCCAAATATTGCAGCCACTATCAATGGCAAATAACAGTAATGTATTTCTAAACCAAAAGTCACCAGAATCAACCAAAATTACTGGATGCTAAACTTTTGGTCATTATTCAAATTCAGTGGTTTTCTGTTGAGATAGCACTTTTCATTGTGCAGGGATAATTAAAAAAATCATCTACTTAGGAATTCAAAGGCATTCTCATGAAAGCAGTGATTTTGGCTGGGGGACTTGGTACACGTCTGAGTGAAGAAACTAGCGTGAAGCCAAAACCAATGGTGGAAGTAGGAGGTAAGCCCATTTTATGGCATATCATGAAAACCTATTCTGCTCATGGAATTGAGGACTTTATTATTTGTTGTGGCTACAAAGGTTATGTGATCAAGGAATATTTTGCAAATTACTTCTTGCATATGTCTGATGTAACCTTTGATATGCGGTTTAATCAGATGAACGTACATGCAGGGAATGCGGAACCTTGGCGTGTCACCCTAGTAAATACAGGGGATACTACCATGACAGGTGGAAGATTAAAGCGAGTTCGCGAACATGTTGGCAATGAAGCTTTCTGCTTCACCTACGGAGACGGTGTTTGCAATGTTAATATTACAGAATTGATTAAATTCCACAAAGAGCAAAAAACTCTCGGAACATTAACAGCAGTTCAACCACCAGGACGTTTTGGTGCGATCGTATTAGGGCAAGAACAAACCAAAATTTCCAGCTTCCGTGAGAAACCCGAAGGTGATGGTGCTTGGATTAATGGTGGATATTTTGTTTTAGAACCTGAAGTGATAGATTTAATTGATGGTGATACCACGGTTTGGGAGCAAGAACCATTAGAAAAATTAGCTGAAAAAGAACAGCTATCGGCATTTAAACATCATGGTTTTTGGCAACCGATGGATACTTTGCGCGATAAGAATTATCTTGATAACTTGTGGCAAAAAGGTCAAGCACCTTGGAAGGTGTGGTAATTAGTAAGCTATTAATTATACCATTTTAATCTGAAGATGCATAAAATAACCC
>NZ_NTFS01000226.1 GCF_002289455.1 Brunnivagina elsteri CCALA 953 | reverse complement strand
CGGGTAATCGAGCAGAAACCAGAGGACAAAGAAGCACGTCGGGCTGTTGCCGATTTGACGGCAATTTTAGACAAACCGCTAGCAGCACTGGGGCAAATGGAAGATTTACAAGTCGAACAAATGCGCCAAGGTTCCAGCGATGCGGAATTATCCCGGAGAATCCAGCAAGTTCAAGAAGAATTTCTGCAACGACGGGGATTTCAACCACCTTGGGAAGATTATCAAAGAAGACCCGGTAAATAGCGCCATGCGATCGCATAGTCCTATTTTTGGACGTGAAATCGCTGTTCTCTAAGTTAATTACGAGGGTTGAAAAGGGAACAATAGTAAAGCGAAAGGCAAAAATTCACTCTTTTCAACTTTCCACAATACCCATGAATCTTAGAATGCGGCACCTGCCAAAAATAGCGGCAATCGCCATTCCCATTGGTCTTTGTGCTTGTTTCTCTGGTTATTCACTTGTCAAGCAACAAACGCCGGATGTGAAAATTCCTAACACCAGCGTTCAACTACCACTTAACAAGGATAATACGGCAACCTTCCTAGCTGCCTTACCTCCCACAACGCCCAATCGGGAGTTACTAGTGCAAAGTTGGGATAGTTACCGCCAGAGATTTATCCAGAACGATGGACGAGTGATCGACTATGAAGCGAGCGATCGCTCCACAAGTGAAGGTCAAGCCTATGCCATGTTGCGAGCCGTAATCATTGATGATGCCGATACTTTTGCCAGAACCCTTGATTGGGGGGAGAAAAATCTCCGGCGACAGGAAAATGGTAAATACCTCGATAGTTTGTGGGCTTGGAAATGGGGTAAACGAAGCGATGGAACTTGGGGGGCAATCGATAATAATTTTGCCAGCGATGGCGATATTGATGCCGTTACCGCTTTGATTTTTGCATCCAGACGTTGGAATCGTCCCGAATATT
Source organism: Brunnivagina elsteri CCALA 953 (assembly GCF_002289455.1). Lineage (GTDB taxonomy): Bacteria > Cyanobacteriota > Cyanobacteriia > Cyanobacteriales > Nostocaceae > Brunnivagina > Brunnivagina elsteri. The sequence continues at coordinate 9,882 of NZ_NTFS01000226.1, read as the reverse complement.
TGGAGTTGGCTCGCACCAAACTCAAGGATTTGTGGGATGGTTCAACTGCGATTGGATTTGGCGGTAAAAGGTATTTACTACCTGGTCCAAGTGCCGCATTCATCCCCAATGCTTCAACCCTCCATCTTAATCCCTCCTATCTGGCAACTTATGCGTTTCGCATCTTTGCCCAAGTAGATCGGGAACGGGATTGGTTGGGTTTAGTGGAAACTAGCTATCAAGTTCTCGAAAAATCAACCCAACTTTCCAAAGTTGGTTTACCAAGTGATTGGGTTGCCTTGGATATCAAAACTGGGCAGTACCAAATCTTGCCAGCTTCGAGTCCAATTCAAAGTTTATATAGCTTTGATGCCTATCGGGTGTGGTGGCGAGTTGCTTTAGATGCGACTTGGTTCAACTCACCCCAAGCAAAACGCTATCTTCAAACTTCCACCAAACACCTCCAAAAGATGTGGCGCGAACAAAAGCGTTTGCCAGCAAGTATCGATTTACAAGGGAAGCAATTGGTTAATTATGAAGCAACATCCCAATATGCCATGCTTTATGCCGCTTGGCGTTTAACCGAACCCAAACTAGGTAAAGAGATTCTAGAGCAGAAATTATTACCTCAATACAAACAAGGTATTTGGGGGGATCACTCGGCATATTATACTCAGAATCTAGCTTGGTTGGGATTAATCAATCCTGGGGTTTTGCCAAAGCAATTGTTACAAGCAAATTGAATACAAACCTTATTTTTGACTTGATTTAAACGAGTATCAAGAATAATGCTCAATTTTGAGTTATAAAAAGAACAAATTTCCGACTAGTAATTATAGCTACGAACAAGCAGAAAAATTAATACCTGAATATCTAGTCAATCTATTATCTACCTACTATCCCCATGAAACAATTGTTTCTTCTTTCCCAAATCAGCAAAAAAGCGTTTGTTCTCACCTTCTGCTTTTTACTCTTCCCAAATTCATTTCCCAGTGCCCGTGCGATCGCAAATGCAGAAAAAGACACTCTATTAATTGCCCAAGCGACCACTCCAACTCCGACAAAGAAGCCTGAAACTGATACTAAAAGCGAAGAGAAAGACACAACCACCAATCCTAAAACCTTAAACACCTATAACTTAGAATTCAATCGCAGCCCAATTGTCGGGAACAGAATGCGATTGCGCGGTATTTATTCCGAAGCTCGTCTGGGCTTTACCCGTCCCCGTGGTTGGAAAATCGACAAGCAAACCGGAAATGTGCAAGCTTTAATTCGCTTCCAACATTCACCGTCTTTATATGCAAGTCGCTCAAATCTCACAGTACTAGTAAATGGTACCAGTGTTGGTAGTTCCCCACTCAACCGCAAACAGTCACAAGTCGGTCAATTACTGGTAAATATTCCCCAAAATCTGATCCAGGATTACAACGACCTCACCGTAGTTGCCCAACAGAATAATCACCCTGAATGTAGTGACCCCAACAGCCCTGATTTGTGGACTGAGATTTTACCCGATTCCAAGATTACCTTTAAATATCAAAAGCAACCCCTAGCACTAAACTTTAGTCGCTATCCTTATCCAATTTTGGACAATTTAGGTTTAGAACCTAGCAAAATTGCTTATTTGCAACCAAAACAAGTTAGCGAATCTTGGCTGACTGCTGCGGGTAGATTCCAAGCTGCATTAGGTCGTTCGGCTGATTTCCGTCCCATCGAAACCAGAATGGTGACAAGCGTAGCCAGCGTTAAAGATGATGAGCGCTTAGTTATCATCGGTACTCCCAGCGAACAGCCAGGATTAGCAGATTTAAAAGATTTGCCCTTGAAGATTAGTGGTGGTCGAGTTCTCGACGGCAGTAATAATCCAGTACCCGAAGACCGAGGGGTACTGATTTTCTCCAGCAGCAAAAAGGATAAAGATAAGGAAGATGGTACACCCATCCTGATTGTTACAGGTAATAGTGCTAAGGGCGTGGAAAAAGCGGCAAGGTATTTGACCCAACCCGATTTACGAAAAATGGGTACTGGTCAAGTCGTATATGCCGACCAAATCAAAGATTCAACAACTCCTGGTGTCCGTCAATGGCCTCGATATTTACCCGAAAGCAATACTTTCCAACTCAAAGAGCTAAAAACTTCGACGAATGGGGAAGCATTTAATGATGTCACAGTACGAGGTGCAGGTGCGCCAGCAGTAGAAATCGATTTCCGCGCTTTACCCGATGACAATTTCCTGCGTGGCAGTTCGATGAATTTGATGTATAGTTACGGTCCGCAGATTAACCCGCGTACATCTGCCGTGCAAGTATTCTTGGATGGTAATTTCATTGGTGGTGCGAGGCTAACGAATGAGTCGGGAGAATCACGTAAATCCTTGAAAGTTGATTTGCCTGCGAATTTGGTGAAGCCGGATTCCAAACTGCAAGTCTTTTTCCGCATGAATGCACGGGAAGCCTTTGATAAACAACGATGTGTTCAACCTCCCGACCAACAGCTAACAGGTACGGTGCATTCCGATAGCAGCTTTGATTTGAAGCGGGAAACCTCGGTACAGTTACCGGATTTAAATTTGCTGAAGTTTGGTTATCCGTTTGCAGCACCCCAGGATTTATCCCGTACGGCTGTTGTCATCTCCAAGAACCCATCGGTAACGGATATTTTGACCATGTTGGAGTTGAGTGAACGTTTGGGTCGTTTAAGCCAATCTGATGCGATTAAACTTGATGTTTATACCGCAGAAACCTTACCAGAGACTGTGAAGAAAGAAGATAATTTGGTGGCGATTGGCGTAGTTAGTCAATTTCCCTTGCCGGATGCTTTAAATAATTCCCCCGGTATTAATTTGACTCAGATGTTTTCGCGGACATCGGCTGACGGTAACGTGCAAACTCCCCAGGATAGTCAAGGGATGATTAAACAGGTGGTTTCACCTTGGAATCGCGATCGCGTTGTTTTGGCTTTGACGGCTCAAACTGAGACTGGTTTGGAAAAGGTTCGTCAAGTTCTCAACCAAGACCCTTGGTTTTTCCAACTCAAACAGGACACGGTACTGATTAGTAGTGATAAAAAAGACCCTGTAGCTTATGACCCAGATGCATACCAATTAACTTTCTCCCAAAGTGCGCCTCGCGTCAGTCGGGTGGAGGAGACAACCCTACTTAGTAAGCTTTCACGGTTAATTCAAGATAATTGGCTGTTGTTACCCTTGGGAATTGTCGGTGTATCGCTGTTACTGTATGGTATTGCCCAAATATATCTGAAGCGCTTATCTGCTGGCGAAAGGAAGTAATTTATTGCGTCTTGACGATTTGATTTTTAGTCTTTTTTAATTAGTAGTTAATGACTAATTAATTGCTAACTAATTGCTGATTTGGGACTGCATCTACACCATTTTGGATTGGGCTTGGGGATTTTGGATTTTCACCAAAATAGAAACATTTTTATTTAGTCTGAATCTTAGAATTCTAAGCCAAAATGGTTGCATTTATTCGTTCATAAAATCAGAGAGAAAAGATGTATTTTGAGTTAATTAAATTGGGATAAAAGTTCGAGTAAAATATTAATTATTTACTGAATTTAATATCTCAACAATGCATTAATCAAAACATTTAAAAACTCAAATCAGTAATTTTCAAATCCAAAGAAAGAATGTAATCGATCAAGAAATAAACGTGATGAAATTAGACACGATGAATTAGACGCAATACATCGTATATCTACAAACAAAATATCAAAAATAGAAAATACAAAATGTCTTCTTCCTCATTCAGAACTCCCCCCGGACAACGCCCACGTAGCAAGCTGGGTAGGATACTTACAGAACTGACACCGCGATTTTTTGATACTGCCCTCGAACGGGTCGGAATTAAACAATTTAAATGGCTGGGATTGCTGTTCTTATTGCTTTCAATCCCGTTGATTGTCACCCCCCTAGAAGTTTGGCAACAAGGTGCGATCGCAGTCTTTTTTATTATCCTTGGTCAGGTACTTGTTAAGGCTGAAGAACAGGAATCTTCGCCGGAAATTGGTCAATACTATCACCTGTTTATGGTGTGGCTGAGTTTGGTGACAACCCTACGGTATTTATATTACCGAGTCAGTTATACCCTCAACTTCGATAACTTTATCAATGGATTCGCCTGTAGTTTACTATTTGCCGCCGAATTATACGCGATTTTGACCTTGGTATTGGCATATTTCCAAACTCTCAAAATCAAGGAACGTCAACCCATTAACTTGGCTGCCATTCCCGAAGACCAATGGTATTCGGTCGATATCTATATTCCCACCTTTAACGAAGATGTGGAGATTGTTCGTAAAACCGCATTAGCAGCTTTGGTTTGCGACTACGCACCTGGAAAGAAAACAGTCTACGTTCTTGATGATGGTCGTCCAGAACGCTACAAACCCGATAACCCCAATTACGAGAAGTTTCGTGGTCGTCGCGAAGAACTACGACGGATGTGTGAAGAACTCGGCTGTATTCACATGACGCGGGATAACAACGAACATGCGAAAGCAGGCAACATTAACACCGCATTCCACAAAACTGGCGGCGACTTGGTAATGATTCTCGACTGTGACCACATCCCATCCCGCCAATTCCTGATGCACACCATTGGTTTCTTCAACGATCCAAAGGTTTCCTTTGTCCAAACTCCCCACTGGTTCTACAATCCTGACCCATTTGAGCGCAACTTGGTTACAGGTGGACGTATTCCTGTGGGTAACGAATTATTCTATAAGGTGCTGCAAAAAGGAAATGACTTCTGGAATGCGGCTTTTTTCTGTGGTTCAGCTGCTGTAATCCGCAAAACCCATGCTTTGGAAGTGGGGGGAATTGCTGTGGAAACTGTTACCGAAGACTGTCATACAGCTTTGCGCTTGCACTCGAAGGGTTATAAGTCGGTTTATTACGACAAAATTATGGTGGCAGGATTAGCACCTGATACTTTCTCTTCCTATGTTGGTCAACAAGTGCGTTGGGCAAGGGGAATGGCGCAAATTCTCCGGATTGAGAATCCCATGTTTAACCCCAAGTTAAAACTCAATCTGGCACAGAGAATTTGTTACATGAGTGCGACATCCCACTTCTTGTATGGATATCCGCGATTGGTTTACGCGGTAGCTCCGACTTTATTCCTATTATTCGGCATCAACTCAGTTCAGGGTTTGGGTGTGGAAACCTTAGCTTACGCTTTACCCCACATCTTACTATCGTTGTTTTGTAATTACATCATTTACAAACATGTTCGCTTCTCCTTCTGGAACGAAATTTTTGAATTTGTGATGTCATTCCAAGCTGGATGGGTGACATTGCTAGCTTTGATTAACCCCAAACTTGGTACGTTTAACGTTACCGACAAGGGAGCAAACATTGCCAAACGTACCTTTGATTGGCGCTCAATGCGGGGGTTAGTGATTGTCAGTTCTTTGGTGATTTCTTCTTTACTTGCGGTTCCTTACTGGTTACTATTGCGTCCAGAAGACTGGCAAGCAGTACTGGTAAACACGATGTGGTCAGGTTTTAACTTGATTTTGCTTTCCTCGGCTTTGTTGGTTGGCTTTGAACAGCCCCAAATCCGCACTGCACACCGATTACAACGTCACCTACCCGTAATTATTTCCAGCAACGACCAAACAATTATGGGGGAAACTATAAATATCTCGGAAACTGGGGCATTAGTTTCCTTGGAATCCTGGCCGAATTTGCCCGATGAAGTCCAAATTGAAATTCTCGGAGATTTCTCTGCCCGTGCCACACTTACTGGTAGGGTGATTCGCTTATCACCAGTCAGCGAAACCGAGACTCATTTAGCGATCGACTTTGTAAATCTCAACCAGCAGCAAAAAGACCAGTTAACCCTGGTAATTTTCTCAGATGTGAACGAATGGTACTCTCAAAAGCACGATTACTCAGACCAACCCCTGGCATCCCTGGGTTTTCTTGCCACCAGTTTAACGCGATCGCTCCGTGATGTTAAACAGATTCCTCGCAAGAAGGTACGCAAGCAAATACAAGCATACGGTCAATTATATTGGGATGGGGATTTCTTTCCCGGTGTCGCAACTGAACTTGGTGTTACTGGTATGCGTTTAGAATTGGATGGTAAACGCGCTGTTGCTTCTAGTAAGCAGTTAGGAGAACAGGATTTACATAATATGCGAAATGCCAAGCCATTGGTTGGTTTGTTGTTGAGTCAGGAAGCTAATAGTCAGACTCCAACTAAATTTGTGGCGGAAATTATTTCTGTTCAAGAAGATGCTAGTGGTAGAATCGCCATTGAATTGAATTTACCGGACAAATTTAAAGGACAACAAACGCCAAAAGTCAAGCAATTGTTACAAAGTTTGTAGTTAATCTGGGAAGTTTGACTTCAATAAATGATGATGGATCCGGTTTCTTGAGAGGAACCGGATTTTTGTTTTTAAACGCAGAGAAACGCGAAGGTATACGCAGAGGTTCACAGAGAAATACAGAGATTTTAACGTGTCGCGGAAGTCCCATAATAAATCATTTCTAAACCAAAACTAAATTATCGCGATGTACTACAGTTTCTACCCCTATATAACCCAAAATCTCGCTAATTTCTCGCGAATGTCTTCCACGAATCTTCAGTAATTCCTGACTACTATAATTGACTAAACCTCGTGCAATCTCATTCCCTTGACGATCAAAAATACCCACCGCTTCCTGAGTCTCAAACTCACCTTCAACTAAGCTAATCCCCGCAGCTAACAAAGACTTGCCACCATCAGAAATTGCGATCGCAGCACCATTATCTAAGTACAATTTTCCCGCAGTAACTAAACCATAAGCAATCCAACGCTTCCGTGCTGATGTGGGTTCTGGTTGGGGTTCAAAATGTGTCCCCAAAGGCTCCCCATTCATGATTCTCTCGATGTTGCGGGGATATTTGCCTTCAGTAATCACAGTGCGAACTCCCGCAGCTACAGCAATGCGTGCAGCAGATATTTTTGTCACCATTCCCCCTGTTCCCCATTGCGAACCCTGGGAACCCGTTTCTACCTGCATTTCCCCAAGCTCTTTCATACTACTAACTACCGCGATGGGTTTGGCATCGGGAACCGAACGCGGATCGGCAGAATATAATCTATCTACGTCTGTCATTAAAAATAACCAGTCTGCTTCGATTAAACTGGCAACTAATGCTGAAAGCGTGTCATTATCACCAAATTTGAGTTCTTCAACAGCAACAGTGTCGTTTTCGTTGACAATGGGTATAACCCCAAGTTCCAGCAATTCCCGAAAGGTATTGTAAACATTCAAATAGTGACTGCGCTGTACCAAGTCGCTACGTGTCAATAATACTTGAGCAATTGGTTGTTGTAGGGTTGTAAATAAATCGTCATAAACACGCATTAACCTTCCCTGTCCAACTGCTGCAACTGCTTGTTTCAGGGCAATATTTTTTGGTCTTTCCGTTAACCCCAACCTAGCACAACCGACGGACACAGCACCAGAAGACACCAAAATCACCCGATGTCCCTGTCTTTGTAAGTCTGAGAGCGTTTCTACAAGCGTTGCGATCGCAGATAATGCTAATAATCCTGTGTCTGCTTGGGTAAGACTGGAAGTTCCAATTTTAACGACGATAGTCTGCATTGAAGGAATTAGGAATTAGGAATTAGGAATTAGCGAATCTCGATTAATTTGTGTGAACCTTTGTTTTTTTTTGCTGAATATTTGCTCCCAAAACTTCGGAAATCCAGACTTCAAAATTACGAATAGGGTGCGATCGCATTGCCACGTCAGCATGTACAATCGGTTCTACAAGAATTGTAAACATCTCTAAACGATTACCAACTAAGACATCAGTAAATAATCTATCTCCAACCATCCCAACTTGATTTGCTGGTAAATCCATTTGTTCCAAAGCTGCACGTATTTTACGACGTGATGGTTTAGCAGCACTAAGGTAGTAGGGTAAATCGAGGGAACGAGCAATATTACCAATTCTGGATTCACTAATATTATTGCTAACTAACCACAGTGATACAACTTCACGCATCTCTTGTACCCAATTTTGCAATTCTGATGAAGCATCTACCGCATTAAAAGGTACTAAGGTTTCGTCAACATCTAGTACTAATCCTTTGAGTTGATATTCTTTGACAATATCGGGGGTAAGATTCAAAATCGATCCTAAAATTAAGTCAGGTTGTAGAAGTTGGTTCAAGTTCATGTTCAAATAGTTAGGGATTGGTAATTAGTAGAGACGACTCGCTGAGTCGTCTAGGAATTAGGAATTAGGAATTAGGAATTAGGAATTAGGAATTAGGAATTGGGGATAGACAACATAAATTATTTAGAACTTATAACTCATATATTAAAAACTGTTAAAGATTATACTTTTTATCTGCCAAACCTAATATTTATTAAGCCTCTCCCCTGATTTATGGGGAAAGGTTGGAGAGGGGTTCTATATTAGTCAAATTTTAAGCCGTTTGCAGTATAACTCATAACTTTATTATCTTTGTCTTTCCCTACGGATTTTTACAACTGCCGCTTCGTGTTCTGGGAGAGTGCGACTAAAAACATGCGTACCATCATACCGAGCAACAAAGAATAAATATTCTGTACTTTCCGGATTCAATACAGCCTTTAAACTCTCCAAAGCTGGAGCTGCAATTGGTGTAGGAGGCAATCCGGGGGTTGCATAAGTATTATAAGGTGATGGTTTCCTTACCTGTGCAAATGTGAGTGGTTTATCGGGGGTTTGACGAATCCCAAAAGCGTATTCAACAGTGGGATCGCTTTCTAATTTCATCCCTTTTAGCAATCTAGAGACAAATACACCAGCAATACGGGGACGTTCTTTTTGGACAACAGCTTCTTTTTCAACAATACTAGCAAGTGTCACCCACTGTTTGAGCGTAAATTTAGGTTGATTTAGTTCTTGATTTTGAGATTTTTGATATACAGGTAATGCTGTTTTCTCAAAACGTTCTAACATTAACTGTACAACAGCTTGAGGAGTAATGCGTTCTTTAGTAACTTGGTATGTTTCAGGAAATAAAAAACCTTCGAGAAAAGGAATATCAGCAGGCAACCAAGGATATTTTTTGCGATCGATTTGACTGGCAGCATCAATAAAATCTTGGCTAGAAAACCAACCTTTTTCTTTTTGGAAATAATCTGCCATTTGTCGCAAAGACCAACCTTCAGGAATGGTAAAACTAACTTGTATGACTTTGCCATCCCAAATAGTTTGGGCGATTTCGTTTAAGGGTTGATTCGCTGACAGTTCGTATGTACCAGCTTGAAAACCACCATTTGATTTTTGCGAAGAAATATATCTTGCAAGTAAATCCCAAGCAATTTTTGAGCGAATTAATCCTGCTTGTTCTAACTTGGTGCCGATTTGCTGTGTAGCTGTACCTGGAGGAATTTGGATTTGTTGGGGTTTTGCTGCATTTAATTGCGCTGGGGAAATAGCCCAATTCCACCATAACCATCCGGAAGCTCCAAAAATTGCCAAGAATAAAGGCAGCAAGCTAAATAAAAATAACTGCTGCCAACCTTTTTGTTGACGATTCATGAAATAGTAATTTCGTATTGGTTAATGGATATTAAGTTAATGGTTAGTTTCTTAGAGCATGTTTGAAAAGTCGGATAAGGTATAAATTGCCATTCTGAGTGGAGTCTTACGGAACGTTCGCGCTTACGCGTTCCCGCAGGGTAGAATCTTGCGTTTCATGCATATACTGAGATGCTGAGGAACGAAGCATGACATAGAAGGAGACTTTTCAAACATCCTCTTAGAGGGCGTTTAATAAAAGGGTAAGATAAGGTAGGTAGGTGACAAGTTATCAGCAAATGTTAAATATTAACTATTAACTACTAACTTTTAGAAAACCCACTTTCTTCATCTTTACTGT
>NZ_NTFS01000225.1 GCF_002289455.1 Brunnivagina elsteri CCALA 953 | reverse complement strand
CCTCTATACCTCCCCTTACTAAGGGGAGGTGCCACAGGCGGTGGGGGTATTTTATTGCCTCTTCATATTAAACTAGTATTAAATATGTTTTTGCACATCTCTAAAAAGAAAATACCGTCCGTAAAGTACCCGAATAAATAGTACCATTACCACCTTGATTCCCAGCATTTTCAATTATCTGAATCGCTGGAGTCACTTGGATATTTCGACTGAACGGATAGTTATAAAACAGCTCATAATTAGTTTGAGTTGCATCACCAATTTCAGTTGCAATAAATGGCTGACCCACAGCAAAACCCGCTAAAGAACCCCTTGTAAACAGGTCACGCATCGCAATTCCAGCCATCCAATACTTAGGATTAATATCACCAAAAGCAGTGCCATTATAGCTAGAGTAACCGTAGCGTCCAAAAATACCAAACTTCTCCGCTAATGTAACTTCAACATTTGCTCCGATTGCATCAAAGTTATTATTAAATACCTCACCACCAGCATATTGCAACCGCAAAGCAAAACTTCGTGAAGGAGCATATTCTAATTCCACCGTACCTTGATAATTGTCCCCAAATAAACCTCCATTAATTGCAGGAGTACTCACACCTCCCATTCCTGGAGGTCTAAAATTATCGGGATATAATACTTCTATAAAGGGTGAAACAGCGCTAGCCATCTGTTGATTCCCAGGATTAGAAGCCTCTGCTGCTGCATAAACTGCTCGTACAGAAAAAGCTCCTCCACCAGGTTTCCAGTCAATTACTGCTCCCCCACTGGGAATACTAAGTGGGAAGAGAATATAGTTGTTAATAAATGCCTGAGTGCTAAAGTCGCGAAAACTAAGTCTTGCATAGCTATTAAAGTCAACAAAATCTGCTGTCTGGAAAACAGGAGCGAGTGTCACCTGTAAATCTTTAGTTGGTCGAAAACTGTAATATAGCCTCGATATATCCAGATTATTATTAGTAGGAGGATTAATCGAATAATCCAAAGCACTACCAAAAAAAGGTTCCAATGCACCACCTGCATTATCCCTACCACCAATAGGACGATTATTTTCTACTTGTCCACTTCCTGTCTCCATTCGCACTTTTAATAAGTCAGTACCGCTAAAACTGGTATTTAAATCAATCCCTGCTCGATACACCAAAGTCGCATTCGGTTGTTGGGTACGAACCCTACCTGTTGCATCAATAATTCTGTCTTCGCTAAAACCTCCAGCATTGGCAGAAATGATTACTTGACCTTGGAGTTTAGTGGTTGTAGAAAATTGATTAGCTTCGAGTTCGGCTGTTTTGGCTTCGAGGGTATCAACTCTACCACGTAAAGTTGCCAATTCTGCGCTAAATTGCTCCTGTAACTTCTGTAAGGTTTCTAAATCTTCTTTTTTCGCCAAATTATTAGTGGCAGTGGCAATCAGTTCATTAACCCGTTCCAAACAAGCATTGAGTCCAGCAGCAAACTCATACCGAGTCATTGCCCTATTACCCCGGAAAGTTGAATTAGGGTATCCAGCAATGCAACCATACCGCTCCACTAGGGATTGTAATGCTTGAAATGCCCAATCAGTTGGTTGGACATCGCTGAGTTGGTTGACATTTGTCACCTGATTCATTTCAGATGTGTTTGCTTCTGAATCTGATTGTTTTGCTGATTCTAAATTTACTGAATCTGCTATTTTTATTGAAGAAAAGTCAGTAGGAAAATCAGTTATTTCCGCACTTGCCGGATAAGTATTTAGAACTGTATTCAGGAGTAAAAAAGATAACATACTTATTCCTCCAGCGAGACAATTATTCAACAGTTTTTGCTGAAATTTGCTTGCTACCAAGGCATTTGCTGACAAACTTTGTTTTTCCATGTTGAATATTTGACGTGATTAATTAGACTGAATACGCATAAAAGAACCCCACCGCCTGTGGCACCTCCCCTTAGTAAGGGGAGGTATAGAGGGGTAAAATAATGTGCAGCTTCACAGAGAATTGATATTGGTAATTGGAGTATTGAGTGACACAGAACTAAAAATACTAATTTGAAAAAAGAGTATGACAAATTAGTTGAATAACTAGGCTAATTATCTCAATAAAGGCGATATTTAGCTAGAAAAATTAAAATTACGAATTGCGATCGCACTTTTAATTTTATGCAAGTAACCCATTAAAAGTACTTTGCGACTGTTTGCACATCCTTATCACCCCGTCCAGAACAGTTAATCACAATTTTGGGACTACCAACAAGTTGCGGACAGAGGATTTCTAGGAATGCGATCGCATGGGATGTTTCCAATGCAGGAATAATTCCTTCGAGTTGGGACAAACGTTGAAATGCAGCTAAAGCTTGTTTGTCGGTAATGCTGTAATATTCAGCACGTTTCATATCCTTCAAGTAGCTGTGTTCGGGACCAACTCCGGGATAATCTAAACCAGCACTAATCGAGTGTGCTTCGGTAATTTGACCGTCACCATCTTGCAGAACATAGCTTTTTGCCCCATGTAAAACACCGACACGACCAAGTGTTAAAGTTGCCGCATGTTTATCCGTGTCGATTCCTTCACCAGCAGCTTCAACCCCAATTAAACGCACAGATGACTCATCCACAAACTCATGAAAAAGACCAATCGCATTGGAACCACCACCCACACAAGCAAGTAAAATATCTGGTAAACCACTCCATTTTTCCATTGCTTGAGCGCGAGTTTCCTGACCAATCACCGCTTGAAATTGGCGTACCATCATTGGATAAGGATGGGGACCAGCAACCGAACCCAGGATATAATGTGTTGTCTCCACATTCGTCACCCAATCGCGAATCGCTTCGGAAGTTGCATCTTTAAGTGTACCTGTTCCCGCTTCCACTGGACGAACTTCAGCCCCCATTAACCGCATTCGGAACACATTTAGAGCTTGTCGTTCCATATCATGAATGCCCATGTAAATGACGCATTCTAAACCGAAACGAGCGCAGACTGTTGCGGTTGCTACACCATGTTGACCAGCTCCAGTTTCCGCAATAATCCGCTTTTTACCCATGCGTCGAGCGAGTAGCACCTGAGCCAAAGCGTTATTAATTTTGTGAGCGCCAGTATGATTTAAATCCTCACGTTTTAAGTATATCTGCGCTCCAGTGCCATCGGGACGACTATAGTAATTAGTTAATCGTTCTGCAAAGTAAAGCGGGGTTGCACGTCCGACATAATCCCGTAAAAGTCCTTGTAATTCTGCTTGAAAATCTGCATCACCATAGTACTTATGAAATGCTGTTTCTAGCTCAGTTAAAGCAGGCATCAGGGTTTCGGGAACGAATTTACCACCAAATTGACCAAATCGACCGTTAATGTCGGGTTCTCGATTAATTGCAGGGTTTTGTAGGTTTAGTAGCATGTTTAATCTCCTAAAAATCAGGTTGGAAAAGAAGGCGTTGTATAATTGCAGAATTATTTATTTCACGCAGAGACGCAGAGGGAATAAGGAGTTTGAGATTTTAGTACGTCAAATTGCGGCTTTCAAATCTGTGCAAAATTCGCGAATCGCTCGTAAACCGTTGTAGGGTGTGTTTTCTCCTAAACGCTGCACAAATGCACTACCAACAATTACCGCATCAGCACCCCATTCCCGCATTTGGTGAGCTTGTTCCGGGGTGGAAATGCCAAAACCAACACCAATTGGTTTACTGGTGATATTACGGATATCTTTGAGTACATCCTTGACGCGGATTTGCACATGCGATCGCACTCCTGTCACTCCTGTAACGCTGACTAAATAAATAAATCCTTGTGATTTAAGAGCAATTTTCTTAATTCTTTCTGGGGAACTATTAGGAGTCACCAATAAAGTCATCTCAACCCCATAAATATCAGCAAAATTAATTAAATCGTCAGCTTCTTCTAGGGGTAAATCAGGTACAACTAATCCTTTAATTCCAGCATCAGCGACTTGTTTAATAAACTTCTCAATACCCAAGTTGAGAATCGGATTGTAGTAAGTAAAAAGAATAATTTGTGATTTTAAACTCCGAGTTACCGACTGCGCCATACTTAAAACATCAGCCAATCTAGTACCCTGTTTTAAAGCACGGGTTGCGGCAGCTTGAATAATTGCTCCATCAGCTAAAGGGTCAGAATAAGGAACACCAAGTTCGATAAAATCTGCACCACTAGTATCCAAAAGTCTTAAAGCTTCAGCAGTATTCTCTAAATCTGGGTCTCCTGCTGTAATAAAAGGAATTAAAGCACATTTATTAGCAGCACGTAAAGATTCAAAATGCTTGGAAATTGATGTCATAATTCTAACTCCAATAAAACTTCTTATCCTTCTCATTCTTGGCGTTCTCTGCGTCTTGGCGGTTTACCCTCTAAAAAGCTGCCTAATCGCTTGTTCCACATCATCTTGCCGCACCAACGACTCACCAACTAAAACAGCCTCTGCACCAGCTTTTAAAACAAAAGCTAAGTCACTAGATGCATACAAACCAGACTCACTGACAACAGTAATTTCTAGTTTTTCCAATACATCTCTACGCTGCAATAATAAATCTTCAGTTGTTGCTAAATCAACAACAAAATCTTCTAAATTCCTATTATTAATTCCCACCAAATTAATCCCAGGAATCGCCAAAACTCTATCCAATTCATTTAAAGTATGTACCTCAACTAAAACAGTCATACCCAAACTATGAGCAATCTGGAGAAAATCTTGAATCGTCTCATTATCCAAAATTGCTGCAATTAAAAGAATTGCATCTGCACCCTTCAATCTGGCAAAATAGATTTGATAAGGGTCAATAATAAACTCCTTACAAAGAAGGGGTATATTTACCCGACTTCTAATTAGTTCTAAATTCTCGAAACTACCCTGAAAAAATTTCTCATCCGTCAATACAGAAATACAACTAGCACCACCTCTTTCGTAAGCTAAAGCAATTTCTAAAGGATTAAAATTATCTCGAATTATACCTTTACTTGGTGAAGCTTTCTTGACTTCGGCAATAATACTAGGCTTTTTCGGATTTTGGCGAATTGCTGCTAAAAAATCTCTTACAATCGGAGCATAAGTAACTTGATTTTTTAAATCAGAAAAAGCTAATTGTTCGTACATTAAATTAACTTCTTGCTGTTTATGCAAAACAATCTCTTCAAGAATATGACGTTGTTTTGCAAGTTGTGAGGTAATTTGATTCTCTTGTTGGGAATTCAACATAATTCTTTTCTAAAGTTATTCGGAGTTTTTTCATTGGTAGAGAAACCCGGTTTCTTGGATTTATCGTACTTGATTTGAGATTTTGTGTGGAGGAGAAACCAGGTTTCTTCAGGCTTTGCGAAACCAAACATTTTCTTTTTTTGGTGTTGGTTATGGTGGAATCAATTTCCTTCAACTAACCTACATTTTTAAAGTTATTCGGAGTTTTTTCATTGGTAGAGAAACCCGGTTTCTTTGATTTATCGTACTTGATTTAGGATTTTGCGTGGGGGAGAAACCAGGTTTCTAGAAATGTTTCGAGAAATTTATACCAATACAGAAGTCGGTTTTTTCACCGTAAAAGCACTGACTACATTCTTGACAATCTCTAATCCCACTCCTTCACTCAAAGTCATAATCGACTCTGGATGAAATTGCACACCAGCGATAGGTAAAGTCTGATGTTCAATACCCATAATTACACCATCTTCTGAAATTGCAGTTACTCTTAATTCTGCGGGTAAACTATCAGGTAATGCGTATAAAGAGTGATATCGACCAACTTCAAATGACTCCGGCAAACCTTGAAAAGCTACAGCATTTTTATCAACCACAGAAACCAGCGATACTTTACCATGTTGGGGATAATCAAGTACCCCTAATTTTCCTCCGTGAGCTTCCACGATCGCTTGCATTCCTAAACATACTCCAAACATAGGAATTTGCCGTTTTTTACAAGCTTGAATTGTCTCTGTAATCCTGAATTCACTAGGACTTCCGGGACCAGGTGATAAGATTACTAAGTCTGGTTTTTCATCATCAAAAAGTGATTCCGCAAAGCCATGTCTTAAGGTGGTTACTGTTGCCCCTGTTTGCCGAATATAGTTTGCCAAAGTATGGACAAATGAGTCTTCATAATCGATTAATAAAACCCGTTTACCCGATGCTGGATTTGCTTCTTGTTGGTCGAGGGTGACTATTTTGAGTAAATCCGGTTTTTGACGACTTGCTTGCTGGAGTGCTTGCATCATCGCAGCAGCTTTAGTAACTGTTTCCTGAGCTTCAGCTTCGGGATCGGAATCATAAAGCACCGTTGCCCCAACGCGAACAGTTGCGATCGCATCTTTTAATTGGATGGTACGGAGTATTAAACCAGTATTCAAATTACCGTTAAAATTGATACAACCAACTGCCCCACCATACCAACGTCGAGGACTGCGTTCGTACTGTTCCAAAAATTGCATTGCCGAGCGTTTGGGAGCTCCTGTAACTGTAACTGCCCAAAGATGGGTGAGGAAAGCATCTAAAGCGTCAAATTCGGGTCGCATTAATCCTTCCACATGGTCTACGGTATGGATGAGATGGCTGTATAATTCGATTTGACGACGACCAATCACCCTAACTGTACCCGGTTCGCAAATACGGGATTTATCATTGCGATCGACATCAGTACACATGGTGAGTTCAGATTCATCCTTGCGGGAATTCAATAATTTTTGAATCTGTGCGGCATCATCGATCGCAGTTTGTCCACGCCGAATAGTACCACTAATTGGACAAGTTTCTATCCTCCTACCATCAACCCGCACAAACATTTCTGGAGATGCACCAATTAAATATTCCCCACCCAAATTAAAGATAAACCCATAGGGACTAGGATTAATTTCTCGGAGCGTGCGGAAAAGCTGAGTTGGGGAAGTTTCGCAGGTTTGGAAGAAACTTTGACCAGGAACAACTTCAAACAAATCCCCACGACGGAAATAATCAAGGGCAATTTTTACCTGTTGTTCGTATTCTCCCGGTTCATGATCGGAGGATTGAGTTGCTGTTAAACGCTTACCTCGGTAATCCATGATTTCACCAGTGCGGGGTAAATCTCTGGTGCTACCATTTTTGGTGACAAAATCGTACTGTAACCGGAATGCTTGTTGCAGATGGTAATCGACAACAATTAATTCATCGGGTAAATATAATACCAAATCCCGTTGGTCAGCAGCCCGTTCCAAAGACTTAGGCATTTGCTCGAATTGAAACACCAAATCGTAACCAAATGCCCCATAAAGCCCTAAATGCTCATCCTCTGGACTGGTAAATGCAGCAAGTATTTGCCGAACCACAGTAAACACCGATGGTTGCTTACTGCGTTCCTCCTCCGAAAATAAGCGATCGCTAGCTTTAATCAAACCAGTTATGGAATTCCCAACTCGATCGACATCGACTAAATCTGAACCATCATCCAAAATTTCCGCCACATAATCGAGTAATACTTTACCGCGTTCATTATGTGCTGTAATCGTAAAAGAATTATTGCGGGTAGCTATCTCTAAAGGAGGATTGACAAAACCAATAGCCCATCTTTTGTAACGTCCTGGATACTCATAACTACTAGCTAACAAACCCCCACGTTGGGAATCCAAACGAATCAAAACCTCATCAGTTGCCGTATCTATGGAAATATTAGTTAGCGATCGCGATACAAATATTCCACCTTTCGTAGAGTAGCTGCCTGTCTCAAAACTCATCCTTTTTACCTCAAAAACCTGATAAATAAATAATTAATCGAGAATTGGCACTAAAACTTGAGACTTTCGCTGAGAATTTCTCTAACACTACAGTCATCGTAAGCAAAATATTAGGATAAGAGTTATATAGGGATAACTCAACTTGACTTATGCAGTTTTGAGAATACTTAAATAATTAACTCAAATAATTGGCTCAAATAATAGCCCCTGAAAGTCTGGGTAGAAAGCTTTAGAGAATGTTTATAAATAAAATGATGTCATTCTGAGGAGTTCTCTAAAACTAAACTTGACCATTTACAAACTTGTGGTGGCAAAAGTTTGAGCATTTACCCGTCCACTTGCAGTAGTCGAGAACACTTTACCCCGTCCAAAATACTGAGCTAAAGGATGAATTTCCTGCATTAACTCGACAAAATCAGCAGGAGTCAGCGACTGTGGACCATCGCACAAAGCAGATGAAGGATTAGGATGTACCTCAATCATCAGAGCATCAGTACCCACTGCGATCGCGGCTTTTGCCATCGTCGGTACATATTGGGAGTAACCAGTTGCATGGCTAGGGTCAATCATAATTGGTAAATGGGTCAAAGTTCTCAACACAGGCACCACAGATAAATCCAGAGTATTTCTAGTATATTGGCGATCGAAATTACGAATACCACGCTCACACAAAATTACATTGGGATTACCACTAGCAAGGATATATTCAGCAGCCATCAACCATTCCTCAATCGTCGCAGACATTCCCCGTTTCAGCAAAATTGGCTTACCAGTTGCACCAGCTTTCTTTAATAACGAGAAATTCTGCATATTTCTAGCACCAATTTGCACCACATCCGCAACCTCAGCAACCACCTCTAAATCGCTCGTATCCATAACCTCAGTAATAATCCCTAAACCTGTTGCTTCACGGGCTTTTGCCAACAGATGTAGGGCGCTTTCCCCATGTCCTTGGAAAGCATAAGGAGAGGTACGGGGTTTGTAAGCTCCACCTCGAAGAAACTTACCACCAGCAGCTTTTACCACCTGAGCAGTCTCCACAATCATCTCTTCATTCTCCACCGAACAAGGACCAGCAACCACAACAAGCGGGTGATTTTGTCCGAAAGTAACTATTCCGTTGGGGGTAGAAACAGCAATTTCCGAAGGTTCCCCAAAGCGATATTCCAGAGAAGCGCGTTTGAAAGGTTGTTTAACGCGAATCACCTGCTCAATGCAAGAACTAATTTGTTGGATATTATCGAGATTAATCGAATTCGTTTCCCCCACCAAACCAATTACAACCTTGTATTTTCCCTGCAACCTTTCAATACTTACAGGATATTGACTCAGTTCATTAACAATGCGATCGATTTCCATTGTAGGTGTTTGCGGTTTTATAACAATAATCATTAGAATTTACCTATTTTTGATTTACCAGTTCGTTGACTTTGATTTACCTTGAAGCTCCTCAAACCGAGCAACTCCAGTCTCTTTATTTAATTTCTTGCCTTCTAATTTCCTATAGCGACGAACATTTTCGGTTTATGCTCATCCATCCACAAACACCCAACATTCCCTTTGCGACTCTGCGCGAGACAAAGTTTTATATATTCTCTATAAATAAAAAATAAATTATACCAACCTCAAATATTAGCCATGCCTTTAAAACAGAGGCTTACAGTAACTTGTATTAAAAAAAAATAAAAATACTGATATAAAAACCAACCAAAAATAGTAACTTCCAGCGATGATTTACAGCTTTTTCTCCAGCAAATTTGCGGTTGCCTCAGTAATTCCCCCAAAGTTATCTTCAGGTAACAACCGAAATTTAAGGGAGATTACTGATGCGATACCGCTTGGCACTCACTTCTGCTTTAGTACTTACCTGTGTAGCAGCTACAACTACAGCAACCCTCGCAGAAAGCACAACCGTAGAAGTCCAATTTAGCGGAACAGTACCCGAACGAACATCAATTAGCATCCCGAACCAACCAGGAGAATCCCTTTCTGGCAGTTCGTTTAAAGCAATCAAATCCTCCCAACCTGGCAATAATATTACCAATCTACGTTTCAACTCCACCCGCAGCAGCGATATTATAGTTTCACCACCTCAGTTTGTATCAGGTTCCCATCCCGAACCCCAGGGAACAACCCGCAGCAGCTTACTAAAACTTGGCAGGGATACAAAAAGTACCAATGCAACAATACCTCCAGGGGAAACAGACTTACAATTACAAACCTTGATTAAAGCACCTCAAAATTTTCCACCAGGAACTTATAACTACACCACCACATTAACCATCGTTCCTTGATAATCTCGTTTTTACCAAATATATATAATATCCCAGACTTCTTTAAGAAGTTTGGGATATGAATAAAATATTTATTTGGGGATAGTCAAAGTCACCTTAAAAGGAACAGTATTTTTCTTATCTCCCCAAGTTAAATCACCGGAAAGCTCATAATCCCCTGGTGAAAGTTGAGTTTGTTGCGATTTAGAGGGAGTTAGGGAAAGATAGCGATCGCACTCGGCAATGACTGTAGTATCGCCAATATTCCCAGTTTGCACAGTTTGATTTCCCCGCTTCAGTTTCCATTCTCCACTGGTAATGGCACTAGCTTTACCTTTGTTGGTGACTAATAGTTGTATTTTGCTGGTTTGAGTATTGAATCGAGCGATGCTAGTAACTAAATTGGGGGAAATATTTCCTTTACGGACATATACAGCTACACCAATTCGGGGAATAATGGCAGTATTGACTGTGACACCCTTTGTGTTATCGGTTTCGCTTACTGTTGCCGCTTGCAGGTTTTCTGTAAAAATCATCGTGCGGTATTCACCATCGGGTAAGCTGGGGGGAAATCGAGTGATGAAGCGAATACTGCGTTGGGTTGAACCTTCGACTTGTAGCTCTCTGGGGGAAAATTGCAGGTAAGGAGCTAAATCGTTTGCACTTGAGGTTAATGCTTGGAAACCTTTTTCTTTGTCGTAGGTAAAAGGGGAAGTGTAAACACGAGCGCGAAATGCTTTTTCATCGAGGTTGGAAACCGTAAAGATTCCCTTTGCTTGTCCTCGTTGTGCTTGGGTTTCCAGAATCATCGGGGAAATGGCAATATCTGCTTTGGCAGAATTTCCGGGTTGGAAGAAGTTAGATAATATAGTAGCTAAAGGTAAGGAAAATTTAAGGAAAGGATTAATATTCATTTATATTTATATTTTGACATTGCATAATAG
>NZ_NTFS01000224.1 GCF_002289455.1 Brunnivagina elsteri CCALA 953 | reverse complement strand
CTTTTCTTCCTTTTCTTCCTTGGTGTTCTCGAAGAGCTGAGAAATCAACTCATTTTTACTACAGTTAATTCATCTGTACACTATCAAATTCTAGATGAATGTGTTTATAAATAGCAGATAAAACTAGAAATGAAATGGCTGCGATCGCACTTCCTTGTAAAAGCCAGACAAAAAGTGAAATAAAAATATTTGCTGTAACTATAGAGCTTAATCCTGTACTGAAGAATGTAAAACCAATTGCAAATGGAGTCAGACAAGAAATTAAGGCAATTAAACCAATTCCAAAACCTGTAGGAGGTAAAATTATTGTCAATTTATCGGTTGTTTTAATTAAACTAATTCTACTTCCTCTAGGTTTACTTAAAGTTGGTTTTAGTGATTGTGTAATATTCGTTCTTGGTGGTGGATTTTTGATTGCATTTAAGGCTATTTGTGCTGATGCAAAACGTTGTTGTAAACTAGGTTCCGTCATCCATTCCAACCAATTAGAAAATTTTCTACTAATATCACCAACTTGAGGAAACTGAATCCGTAAATCTTGCTGCGGTAGCTCTGTGGGATGTAAACCAGTCATGAGATAAATTAAAGTTGCACCTAAACTATACAAATCAGATGCGGGTTTTGTTCTCCCACCAAATTGTTCTGGTGGCATATATCCATAGGTTCCCACGACTGTAATTGTACCCCCTTCCTGTGCCGCAATATTTTGTACCGAACCGAAATCAACTAAATAAACTTCACCAACACTATTACCCGAACGATTGGTAAGTAAGATATTACTTGGTTTAATATCGCGGTGAATTATAGATGGTTGTTGTTGGTGCAAATAATTGAGAATTTTTAAAAGTGATATTGCTAACTCTTTTATCTCCGATTCGCTAAATCTTCGTCCAGCTTGTAACTGTTCTTCCAATGATTTTGCTGCCACATAGGTTTGCACTAATCCAAACCCTTTATCATTGGTTGTCTCCAATTCAAAATAATCGAGATAGCGAGGAATTTGTGGATGATTGAGACTCTTTAATGTCTCAGCTTCCCGTTCAAATAACTTTAAATCTTGCCAATCAAAATCCTGTCCTAAATAGAGAACTTTGACAACTACTTTCTGTTGATTTTGCAAATCTAAACTTAAAAATGTGCGTCTACCCGTTTGTCTTCCCAATTCGTTGATAACTTGATATCGCTCATTTAATATTTGGTTTGATGTATTTTCATTCATAGATAAAGTAATTAATAAATAATTAACCGCAGATGGAAGAGAATGCACGCAGATTTAGACGCTTTGCGGCTTCCCGCAGGGTACGCAGATAATTTTGGATTTTAGCAATATCCTCAACTTCCAATAATAAGTTAGAGATATTTTTAGAAAAAATGATTATTCTAAATACTTAGAAGCTCGGCTTTCCTTTTCATACCACTGAGCAAAAGACTTACTGACAGCACCCATACTCAACCCGGTAATTATAGATGGTGCGATCGCAATGAATAAGAAATTTTTTAGATCGGTAGAACTTCCCATCCCGATACCTCCAAGCCCCAACGATGTAAAGTAAGTTATGGCAACAGCAGTACCAAGAATAGTGCTAGTCATACTCAAAACACGTTTATGTAGGGTGGCATTTTTTAAAGGATAGAAAAACAACTTAGTAATTAAACCAATCAAAACTCCATTACCCAAACCCAGGGGAAAACCAATCATTGCACCAATCATCCCACCCATTATTGTCCCCATGACTGGAATTGCAATACTGCCGTACAACCCAGCAGATATCATCACAATCCCACCACTAACAAAGGTGCTACGTAATAGGGCATTTCCAAACAACCACCAAGTATTTACGGGTTTACTGAGTGCTTCTGTATCGACTTGATGAAGTTGAATTTTTCCGCTTTCCAATGTTGCCAATGCTTCCGTTGCTGAACTTAACCTGCTTTCAACACTCGGTTCAGTCAACCACTGCAACCAACCCACAAATGTGGAACTCAAATCAACCAATTTCTCAAAATCAATTCCCATACCCTGTTGTGGCAAATCAGCAGGATGAGTTCCCGTAGCTAAAGCAATCAGTGTTGCCCCCAAACTATACAAGTCGGATGCGGGGGTTGCATAACCACCAAACTGTTCGGGCGGCATATATCCATATGTCCCGACAACGGTGGCTGTTTTCCCTGCCTTACTAGCTAAAGTTTGGACGGAGCCAAAATCAACCAAATATATTTTACCAATACCTTCATACTCATTCTCCACCAAAATAATATTACTGGGTTTAATATCGCGGTGAATAACTGGGGGATATTGGGAATGGAGGTAAATAAGAATTTCCAGTAATTGCGATGCGATATCTTTGAGTTCTTTCTCAGCAAATATTCGTCCTGCTTTGATGTGTTCCTCTAGGGATTGACCTTCCACATAGCTCTGTACAAGGGCATAACCCTTACTAATAGCATCCAATTCAAAATAGTCAACATAACTAGGAATCGCTTGGTAATTGAGCGTTTTGAGGGTTTCCGCTTCCCGTTCAAATAGCTTTAAGTCTTCCCAAGCAAAATCACTGCTAAAAGTCAGTAACTTGATGATGACAGTCGTTTGCGTAATCTTATCTTCAGCTAATAAAGTTCGTCTTCCTGCCTTTTTCCCCAACTGTCGCTTAATTTCGTAGCGATTTTGCAAAATTTGCTCATTCATTCCCAACCCCACAGCATCACTATCCCTTTTTAGCCGAGTTTTGAACAAGCTACAGGGGTAAAAACACTAATTCCGTAATTTTATGAGTTAGCAACCAAATTCCCGACTAAGAAAGAAAAGTCGAGAATCTATGTCATGGGCAATTGTGATTTAGAACACAATTGTTCAATTTTTTTCAACTTGAGTGACATTTACTTAAAAAATATTAACTGCGATCGCAATATTGCCATCAATTTTGGGTACAACAAAGATAAGACCATAGATTAATACTTTTGGAAATAATAAACTAATCCTCAAGACAAGCCAGGGATAAGCAATAGAGGGTGATTCAAGTTAGTTTTTTAACACTACAATCAAAGCAAAAAACTGGTTTTAATAGCTTCAAAATCTTGTCAAGAACAGAAAATACTAAAAAGACTATCCGTATAAATACTGCACTTTTGGGTACGTCCCTCGTAAGTTCAGTAAAATAACGAATGGTGTCTAAATGACTTCCTAAGGAAAATAATTACAGTTTGATGAACATTAGCGCAGTTCTATTAAGTCAATACTGAGATTATTAAAAAGGATATTTGTATGGCAGTGAATCAATCGTATATGCGTTATGGCAGTTGTTACAACGGTGAAAAATCTCGCAGTGCATTGCCAAATGATAGTATGGAACTCTTACTCATATATCATCAGAATCCTACTATTAAACTTCGTAATCGATTAGTACAGTTACATACTGGCTTAGTTCGGAAAATGGCTCATAAATTTAGCCATCAATGTAACGAACCTTATGAAGATTTGGAACAAATTGGTTATTTTGGCTTAATTCGTGCAATTGAGCGTTTCGATCCCAGTCAAGGATATGCTTTTAGCTCGTTTGCTGTACCTTACATTCGTGGTGAGATGCTGCATTTCTTACGCGATCGCAGCACTCTATTAAAGATTCCTCGTCGTTGGCAGGAACTCTATAATGAAGGTCAAAAAGTTCGTAAAGAATTATCGGAATCTTTAGGTCGTCCAGTGAGAGATTCGGAAATTGCTGATATCCTTCGGGTATCGGTTCATGAATGGCAAGAAACTAAGCTTGCGGCTCAAAATAGAATGCCTTTGAGTTTGGATGCAACTGTAGTTCACTATGTTGATTGCCAAATTACCCTTGGTGAAGCCCTTCCCTGCCCTCGTTCGTCTTCGATGCAACATGAGGAGGAAGAACGTCAGCAACTCCAAGGTGCTATTAACCAACTTGAAGATAAGCCCCGCATGGCAGTGGAAATGGTATTCTTGAAGGAGCTTTCCCGCAAAGATGCAGCGAAGAGTATTGGTACTAGCCCAATGACAGTGACACGATATCTGCAAAAGGGTATTCAAGATTTAATGTGCATGATGCAGCCCCAAACTGTTGCTGCAAGTTCTTAGCTTTTGGATGATAGATTCTGACTATCTTCCAGATATCTGTATTTCTGAACTCTTCTCAATTTTGCGAAAAATATTATTTCTCTGTTATTTAGATTCTGCCCTTGCATTTGTTGCTTTTAACCAGATAATCATTGTCCTTAGTGTCTTAGTGTCTGCAAATTTCATTTCATTATTTATAGTCAGAACTGTCTCCCCAATAGGTATAGGAACGCTGAGATAGGGAAAATGTCAATCGGTATCACTATTTAACGCTTTTGTAAAAAAATAATACCTGTGGTTGAGTTAGATACAGTAGGTTAGGCACATTAA
This sequence comes from Brunnivagina elsteri CCALA 953, assembly GCF_002289455.1. GTDB lineage: Bacteria > Cyanobacteriota > Cyanobacteriia > Cyanobacteriales > Nostocaceae > Brunnivagina > Brunnivagina elsteri. The sequence goes on along the minus strand of NZ_NTFS01000224.1, from coordinate 6,514 downwards.
TAAATATAAATTTGAACCAGTAATTTATTTTGTGTCGTTACCCAACATCAATAACTTTGCCCAAAATCATAAATCTAATTAATTAAACCTGAGTTTGATAAATAAAACATGACTTCTTTCCTGGCGATGTCTAGGTATACATAGAAGTCTGAATTCTCTTCATATCCTGGAAATTATCCCCCCTAACCCCCCTTTTCAAGGCTACGGTGTACACACAAGTCTAAGTTCTCTTCATATCCCAGAAATTACCCCCCTTAATCCCCCCTTGCAAAGGGGGGAAACTAGAAATCCAGTTCCCTCACGCCACTTTGCTCAACGGGGGGAACCCCCCGCACGCAAGTGGCTCCCCTTAGCAAGGGGAGGGTTAGGGTGGGGTTATTTTATTTAGACGTAGCCTTGAAAAGGGGGATTTCCTCTTATTTTATTTATAATTATTCCTAAACACTAGCACTAGGTAATTCATGGGTACTCCGCACAAATTTTGTCACCAGAATACGAGGGAAAAATCGTAACATTTCTACCATAATCCTATTTTTAAGACCAGGAATAACCACAGTTTTATTTGCCATCAATCCATGATAACCAACAGAGGCAACGGTTGCTGCATCCATGAATTTTTTACCCTTCACCAGCGCAGTTTCAGCCATTCCAGTTTCTTGGTGGAAAGATGATATGGTTGGACCCGGACATAGTACAGTTACAGTTACACCAGTACCTTCCAACTCATTTGCGATCGCTTCCGAAAAAGACAGTACATAAGCTTTAGTGGCAAAATAAACTGCCATCAATGGTCCAGATTGAAATGCAGCAGTGGAGGAAACATTTAATACTTTTCCTTGACCATTTCTTACCATATCACGAACGAAAAGTTTGGTCATGTGAGTCAAAGTTACTAAATTCACTTGGAGCATTTCTAATTCAGATATTAAGTCAGTATCGGCAAATAAACCAAAGCGACCAAATCCGGCATTATTGACCAAGAAATTAATATTAATTCCTGCTTCTTGTAGTTCTGCATATATTTCTAAAGAGGATGTTGGTAAAGATAAATCTTTGATAATAGTTGTTACTAAAGTACCAAATTTTGATTTAAATTCATTTGCAATATCTGTTAGTTTTTGCTCATCTTTATCGACTAAAACTAGATTATAGCCATCACGAGCAAAAATACTCGCTAGTTCGTAACCAATACCTGCTGCCGCTCCGGTAATCAAAGCGGTTTCTTTGGATTGTTCATTATAGACTTTTGTAGGGAGCATATTAGTTAAAATTAAAAAATTTGGTAATTAAGAATCAAGCAAATACCAATACTGAACTCACAAAGTATTTTGAGAATTTAGCCAATTATTTTCAATAATTGGCACTGATATCGCCTCATCATAACTAATAAATTGAATCTAGTCCGTCTATCTAGAACTATTATTAATAATTAAAATCGCTACTTTAGCCACAATTATCATCCCAGAATTTGTATCAGTAGATATCAGGAATAATCATAATTTTTCTGTTCCTCATAACTGAATAATTGTTAAATGAACATTAATAAAAAAGAGTACAAAATTAATCTATCCTGGTTTTTGATCCAGACGAGTTGCTTGCTCAATGGCAGCTTTTTCCTTTGCCCTATGTGCAAGGGGTTGTAATTGCGCGATCGCACTTCCTGTTAAAATACTCAAATTCTCCAAACTCATACCCCGCATCAACATTTCCACACACCATGTTGGTTGCGCTTGGGATATTTTTGGTTGTTTACCTTCAGGAGTCAAAAGCCCTTCCGTCCATTTTTGCCAGCATTCCTCCATCTCTAATTCCGACATTGACAAACCAGCATCATTAATAAACATCGCAGTTTGATTATCTTTACGACTTTTTAGCCATTTTGTGAGAGGATTATTTGTATAGGAACCATAACGCTGCCCCATTACCCATTGATTCACAGGTACTTGACGGGTGATTTTGGGTGAGGTTATTTGGATAATATATGTTTGAGCATCGCTGAATTGATGGGTTTTTTGTAACGTGATAACTTCTGATGGAGATATCCCAGTTGCAAATAATAGATATGCTAAAGCAAAATCCTGTAATCCCTTTTTTTTAGCTTGCTGTAAAATTTGGTGAACTAAATTTCCTGGTAAATCGAGTATTCCCCTAGTCATACCTTCTAAATTTTGACTTGAATCTTGACTTGAATTTTGACTTGAATTTTGGCTTGTTCTCACCAAATCTACGCTATCATTTGAACTTTGATGCAAAAACAACTCCACCAAACTGTCTAAAAATTCATCCCTATCCTGCCAAAATTCGTGCATCTCACAGGTAAACTCAATAATCGCATATCCCAAAGTCATTGTATTGATCAACGCAGACAGTTTTTCAACAGGCAAATTCGTAGTTAACAAACCTTCCGTGGAAGCAAAATACTCACCAACCTTGCGATTCATCTCCTTCAACCCCAAACCCAGTGCCCGACGACTTTCCAGAGGATACTGACTAGCTTCACCAACCACAGAACGAATAAACTCAGGAACCCGTTCCAAAGTAAGTAAAGTGTTACTTGCATAATCCTTCAGAATTTGACTTGCATCATGGGGAGGATTTATTTCTTCCACCAATGATTCTGCTAAATTTGTAAATCGATCTGATTCCTCAAACAAAGCCAAAAGTAACCCATGCTTGTTTCCAAACTGCCGAAATAGCGTCACCTCATTAACTTCAGCCAATTCCGCAATCTGCCGAGTCGTAGTATTCGTCACTCCCTGAGTCGTAAATAACTCAAGTGCCGCTTGCATTAAACGTTGTCGGGTAGAACTCATAGGAAAAATTATAAAGGGCAGATAATCAGAATATTAACTCACCACATCCCCCTACAGGGTTAATCTACATCAGTCCTAACTCACAATTCTTAAATCTTCCAAAATCATGCAAGCGACACTTGCACATTTTAGAAAGTGTTGTTAGGATTGTAAATGTAAGTGAGACTTGCTTTTTAACTGTAATTGATTTGCGTACATAACCAATAAAAGACCTAACCCCCAACCCCTTCCCTCACAGGGAAGGGGAGTAAGGGCAGTTAACCTTACCCATATATCGAAAAAAAGAAACAACAGAACTTTTATGATATTAAAATCTTCTCCAACCGCTTCCGAGAGCGGAAAACCTGCTGCGACAAATTCTTTTAATTGGACTTACTTAGTATTCTTTGGAGCATTTCATGGGTTAGCATTACTTGCACCTTGGTTTTTTACTTGGAAAGCCTTATTTTTAACCCTATTTTTGCACTGGTTATTTGGTAGCATTGGTATCTGCTTAGGATATCACCGACTGTTGAGTCATCGTAGCTTTCAAGTTCCCAAACTATTAGAATATGCGATCGCAATTTTGGGAGCATTAGCACTGCAAGGTGGACCAATATTCTGGGTAAGTGGACATAGGCAACATCACGCACATACCGAACACGTAGATAAAGACCCATATTCAGCCAAACGTGGATTTTGGTGGAGTCATGTACTATGGCTTTTGTACCCACGTCCAGAATTTTTCAACCGCGAAATTTACCAAACAGCAGCACCAGACTTATTAAAACAACCCTTCTATCGCTGGCTGGATAAGTATTTCTTAATGCTGCAAATTCCTCTTGCTTTACTACTATATGGCTTGGGTGGATGGTCATTTGTAATTTACGGAGTATTCCTTAGATCGGTATTGTTGTGGCACTCCACTTGGTTCGTCAACTCAGCAACCCATACATGGGGATATCGCAACTTTGAAGCGGACGATAACGCACTTAATTTGTGGTGGGTATCCATCGTCACCTACGGAGAAGGATGGCATAACAACCATCATAAATATCCCAACGTTGCCAAATCTGGATACAAGTGGTGGGAAATCGATGTCACTTGGTGGAGCATTAGAGCATTGCAGAGATTGGGTTTAGCCAAAAAAGTGAACCTGTATAAATCCTGATTCGATTTAATTTTCTGGATTTAGTTTTCTGGAATTATCCAAGTTGCCAATCAAATCAATGTAGGGGTAAACGGTTGTTTACCCTCATTTATTTATTATAGATACAAGGGGTCTCCTCACCCTTTTTGATGATATGTGGCTATCACAGAAATGATATGATTTATCAATAAAAGTATTAATCTTAACATTAGTCTGACAAATAACAGATGGATGTCTCAAAACAAGGTAAGTTTACATTTATGGAAGATTCACTAACTAAATCCCGATCGATCTATTCTAACTGCGTCCAACCTTTATTTTCCTCACCAATATTGAGAACCCCATATAGTAAGGCAACTCCCACAAAACCAAGCAGCGATTGAAATAAACTTATCCCAATAGACAAGTTAACAACGAAAGCAGTAACACTAACGCATAGAAAGCCGTAAAAGCCCCACTTTTTCCATTTAAATAATGCGATCGCACAAGCAATACTAAAGGCACTCAAGCAAGTAAGTAGTAAAAAAGTAAAGCTGGGAATGGTACGCAGTCCTTGTTGAACAGCAGTAGTTTCATATACTTTCGGATTTAAGGCAAAATAAGCATTTCCGAGAAGTCCTAAGCTGTTAGCAACAATCATAAAAATAAGCCATGCTGTCAGACAGCCATGCCTTCTTTTATCACGCATTTTCAACTTTCTCCATCAATATTTTTCATGATTGGAGATTATTCTAATATTTGGCTAGTTATTGAGTACAGTCATATTCATATAACTGAATAATTCTCTGTTTAAGTTTACATAATTGAATGTAACATCTCTATATAAATTAGGAAATACCGAGAAATAAATTATCCCAAATTGTAGGGGTGGGGTCTCCCCACCCTTTTTGATGATATGGTGATGAATTGATAAATAAAATGTTGGGTTACGCAAAGCCTCCACCCAACCTACAAATTTCGTTTGGATACAATAAAAATCAGGGCAAACAACCGTTTGCCCCTACAGTATTGTAACCCTCCTATTTTAAAGGAGGAACCTGGGGTAAATTGGGGTCTTGTTCAGTATTACTCATATTCCCAGGGTCAATTTCACCAGTGGTTAAAAACCTAAAAGTCTCCTGATATAAACTTTGCCAAAAACGATTCGTCATCCCCTGACTTTTCACATCAGGTTCAGCCAGAGGATGGGGAACTAAATCGCTAGCGGGATAAATATAAAAACGATTTCCCTTTTTCTCCCCACCAATATCATTGAAAAACCTCTCATTCGTGGGGATACTTGCAGCATCCTCATTTTCCGTCAATACCATAAAAGTCCGAACCTGCTGTAATGCTTTCACATTTTTAGATTCACGTACAAATGCACCATACTTTGCTGCTGCTGTCAATGCCCCAATTGGGAAACTTTCACCTGGACTCCAGCTTTTTTCATGGATATCCAATGGACCAGCCAAATTCACATATTGCTCCATAATTTTTGTATGCAGCTTTAATAATGGAGCATAGCTAACAACCTTCGAGATACGAGTCGGTTTATCTGCTGCCAAACCAAGTGCGATCGCAGCCCCTACGGATAACCCAATCGTATAAATTGGTCCTGGCATATCGTCGAGTTCTGCCAATCTTTGCTGTGCATGGGTGAGATATTCCATGTGATTGGAATCAAAATAACGGTAAAAATCGGGGTCATCATCCCTTTCGATTGCGGGGACAATATCCAGTAAACGTGGTTCGATTAATAGCAACCGTCCGACTAAACCAGCTTGTTGTTGGAAAGTGGGACGCACAAATTTATTTGGGTCTGTGGGGAAATTGGCGATATAGTTTGTTAAAACGCTGTCTTTTTGGACTTTTTCCCGCAATGGGTTGTAGATTTTCGGTTTTAGGTCAACCTGACACCAATATTTGCTGGGTGGTTGCAAAGCATGTCCAGCTAGGTTTGTTTGGTAATAATTGAACCCATTCGCAAATAAGTAATCGGAAAGCTTGGACATTTGCTTGGGTTTGCCACTAAAGCCATGAAATATGATTACAGTACCGTGTATGGCTTCCCCAGCTTCGTGAAAACCGTAGTATGGAGTGGAGCCAGCACGGAAATTGGGGTTAGCTTCTACACTTTGAATGTAAGCATCAATTTTGGCTTGAGTGCGGGAAATTTGTTCGCTGGTGGGAGTTACGGAGACTTCTAAGTTTGTTGTCATAATGATTTCGGTAGATTCTGTATCAGTATTTACAAGACGGTCGAGAATTGGTTGATTTGTGCTGACTTACTTATTTATTTAAATTAATACATCATTAATTGTGTCTTTAATTACGCAAATTGCAATATATCAATACAAATGTAGGGGTGGGGTCTCCCCACCCTTACGAGGGATATGATGGTAAATATATGATTTAGGTATTTTATTTTCTGGAAGTCGCTAATCAAATAAAAAAGGGCACACAACCGTTTGTAATTAAATCAAAGATAAATAAAAAAGGGCACACAACCGTTTGTAAGAGAACTCCACAGAAAGAAATGCCCAATGTCATTCTGAGGAACGAAGAATCTCGCGTAGATGCTTCGTTCCTC
>NZ_NTFS01000223.1 GCF_002289455.1 Brunnivagina elsteri CCALA 953 | reverse complement strand
ATGAGACCTCTACTCAAACTGGTGCAAGCCTGATTGAGCAAGTCATGTCTTAGATTCAAGAATCTCAGTGGCTTCAGAGAAAGAGAGTGTCAATCCTCGTCGTTCCTCCACCCTACGGGAACGCTAAGAGCGTAGCTTGCTTCTCCGCTTCGGGGTACGCAATGACAGCCTTCCAGAGCGATCGCACAATCTCAAGCTAGATGACGAAAGCAAGTACCAGGGGGGATTTTAAGACTACCCCTGTTAAGGTGTACTCCAAAAAATAGTACATTTACGTCTGTAAAGCTTGCGGGGTAGGAGTTTCAACCAGGTTCGACGTTTGTTGTTTGAGTCTAGAATGCTTGCTCTCGCGTTGTTTATCAGCTAGAAGCCTCGCGCCTCGCAGTAGAGACATGGGGACGGTTAGGTTCTTTTTTTCGTTTTGGTTGGGACTTTTTTTGAGCTTTGGGGCTGGAAGCAAAGCGTTTGAGGTCAACAGTCGCAGCCCATTGTTTTAATAGCTCCGCAAAAGCGGGTAAACTCAGGTGAGTTACAAATTTCCATTCAACGTCGGGAATCGCAACCATCATACCTGTGTAGGTGCTTTGAATTTCCTCAACTAAATAGTAATTGGAAAGACCTGCATCAATTTTTCCTTGCCCGTGAACACTACGCAATGCTGATTTAATCACAGATAAAATGTTGTAGGCAACTAGTGCCATGCAAAAGCTAAACAAAGCGGCTCTGGGATAACCTAAAGTCTTAATTTCGCATTCCAGAGTATCACTAACAACTTGAAATAAACCCTCAACACTCCAACGTTTAAGGTAAATTTGTGAGATTACAATGGAAGAAGCATTTTCTTGTCTCAGATTGCAAAAAACCGCTACCTCAGTATCTCCATCCCTAGTCGGTTCATTTAAACGAACAACAACACCTTTGGGAGCTTTTATTGATTCTCTTTCATATTCAATCAGCACATCTTGTTCAAAAACTTTGCCTGTTGGACTATCTCCGATTTCCTTTAATTCTCCTAATTCCTCATAAGGCATCGATGCATGTTGACGAATTACAAAGTAAGCTTTGCTCTTTGCAATTTCAACTAAAAACATACAGGTACAAAAATTTCTATCTCCTACCCAAACATCGTTCTTTTCTACAGTTTCTAATACTTGGCTAAATAATGCTCTTTCCTGGGTGTTGTCTTTATTGGCAACTTGTAACCACACAAATGTCCCGTTGTTGGAACGATGAGGAGTTTACAACTGAACAAGCAGCTTACGGTATCGCCTTCTTAATTATCAGAGAACTGACAGAATTAACCGTGATTGAACGTTCTTGTCAAGGAACGGGGTTCGATTATTGGTTGGGAACTTCAGCCATTGATGGGGAATTACCATTTCAAAAAAAAGTTAGACTTGAAGTGTCGGGTATCCGTAAGGGTAATTCCAGTCGAATTAAGGCTAGGGTAAAACAAAAGAAAGAACAAACCAAACCTTCTGATGGTCAATTTCCAGCCTACGTAATTGTGCTTGAATTTAGTACACCCTTTTGTTTTGTGGCGAGAAAATGAGTCAAATTCAAGAAAAACACACTACAGCAATGGATTTGGCGGAAGCGGCTATGGTCGCCAAGCTTCGAGGTGACTTAGGACAAGCGTCCTTACTACCCGCCAAGCATTTGAAAATGAACTAGCCGCAGCAGAATTAATTGTTAATCAACTAGATGCAGAACCGACTCGCTCGATTTTGCATCGCAGTGCGGCAACCCTAGCGATCGATTGTGGAGAATTGAAGATAGCGGAACGCTTAATCGCAACTGCTTTATCTGGAAATCCCCCTGAAGAAATTGCGTCTGAATTGAAGGATTTGTTTATTCAAATTAATTTACGTCCTTACTTAGAACGTCGTGGCATAAATATTGATGAAGAACAAATTAATGCTTTAATTGTCAATCGTTAGTACAAAGCGACGTTATATTTTTGCAGTTTTTGTCAGAGTTTTGGTGTTGTGATCGCCCCATACTATATTTAGGGCTTGCTGAAAAACTCCAGAAAACGAATCTAGATACCACTCTGCCCACTGTTAGGGTAGCTTTGGGCGTTGGTTTCTAAATTCACCCCACAATTTTTCACCTATACTATCGGCAAAATTCAGGTATTTTCCATTGGAGACATTGCCACCGATTTAGCAGCGATTTGGATGATGTTTGCGGATAGGGATGCTCGCGATCGCATGATTGCAGAGTATGGGAATATTTCGGAAGCTACCTTAAAACGAGCCAAAGGATGGGCGATCGTTTTTGGCGTTATTTTATTGGATACGGGATTAATAGACAATCCTCGTCATACCAACATGGGGGAAACCATATTAAATCGCCTCTTGGAAGATCGCAAATAGGAATAATCTTGACTATGAACAGCACTCGTTAGCCTTTCTCCAAAGCTACATCCGGAGCGAGGTTATCCAGGTTCAATTGTTGGCATATTTGCAATAAGGGACTTCCAAGTAATTAAACATCCAATTTTTGTAGGGTGTGTTAGGTATAAGCCGTAACGCACCGTTATTTGAAGAAATAGAATTGATTAATTTATTCTTTGGAAGTCCCTAACTCCCCGTGCGATCGCTCTAAAACAGCCCGATACAAACCCTCTTTATCTTGGAAATAATAATCATCGACTTTGCCACACCCGTTTTTGCGGCTTTTGGACATGGCTTATATGGCTTATGAAGCAGAAGAACTTCATGCATTGCGATCGCTCGTACCTCTGTAAACTTTAATTTAAAATTTATTTTTGCTTGCATGTGCATAAACGCTGCAACTCGAACATAGTACCCAGTAGCAAAGGATGAAAGGCAGTTAAAAAGTTCTTCATTCCTTGCAAAGAAAAAATTGCACCCCGTCAGCAACAAATATATTTCAAGGAAAATCAAAATGAAAATTGCACGTTCAACTTCAACTCGGTTAGCACTAGTAATGGGTTTGGCTATTGCCAGTTCAATTATTAGTACAGTTGCAAAAGCTGAATCTGTACCTAACTTGGTTAATTCTAATAGCTCCTCTATCATATCTCAAAAGCCTTTTATCAAAGATTCTGTTAGACGCGATACTCTGGGTAACTTGAACCAAGTACCATTGGGTACTGTATTGGACACCGACGGTGGTAAAACGAAAGAATCGAGCGATAAAGGCAAAGATTCCAGCGATAAAGGTAAAGACTCTAAAGAGACTTGCGAAAGTGGAAATTGCGGCGGTGCTTTTAGAGATAGGATTAACCCTGTTGTTTTGCCTGCAAACCAATTCAAACTTAACCCGCAAATACAAGATACCCGCTCTCAGACTTTAATTAAAGTCAACAAACCAATCTTTTAATAAGTGCTGAGTGCTGAGTAATATTAATTCCTCAGCACTTAGTAAATAATATTTAGCATTAATTACTCAATACTTAAAACTTACTGATATATTATGGATTTATTAATTGTTGGTTCAAGCGATGATAGCTTTTGTGTAGAAGTTAGCGAATTAGTTAAACAGAAAGGTTATACAACAGGAATTCTAGATGTCTGCGATGCGGCGCGATTATTTTCTATTAGTATCGCAGATAGAAAATCTCAGGTTACACCCGATATTCCAGTTATTCTACGTATTCCATCGCCAGCGACTATCCGCACTAGTTTCGATGATTCTTTTATGTATGGTGAGTGTTTAGCGACTTTATGGGCAGCAACAACACTATCAAAATCAATAGTGATTAATCGTCCGACAGCAAATAGCCTTTGGGGTAATGTATCATATTCATCCACCCTCACTAAATTACGGGCTGGTTATAGCAATAGTAGTGTGGAAATATTTTCTTCTCAAATTCCTTCATCGCCACAAGCATTACTCAATAAACAATGGTGTCTCCAAGATTTAGCTACTTATGATACTAGCTTTTATCCGCAAATACCCAATGATATCGGACCATTTCGTGCCAGTTGGGTAGATAGTAATCTAGACTATGAAATTGTGGTGGTTTTAGACGATAAAGCTTGGCGCTGCACTAATGTTGGACTCGAACATTTGCGTCTTGAAGAAAAAAGCATTTCATTGCTCAGAAATTTAGATTTGGTATTTGGCACTATAACTTGGAGTATTGAAAGTAATCTAGAAAAGGCAAGTGTAGCGCGTATTAATCCTTATCCCTCCCTCGAAGAAATACAGTTTGTTTGGTCAGCTTTTGCTCCCGCACTTTTGGAGACAATTTTCTCATGATTTATGCAATTGGACTCGATTCAGACCGGACTTTTTGCCATTTTGTTAATCATGCCGAATCTCGTGGTATCAAAGTACAAGTAATTAATTTGCGCGAAGTTATTCAAAATGGTGATTGGCGATTTGCTTTGCCTGATGATAATTTAAGTTGGCTAAGTTGTTCTGGTCAAAAATATAAATTAAACCCCCAAGCTTCCTACTATTGTCGTTTGATTGACCTCTCGACGGTACAATCAGATTTACACGATGCCATGCGATGGAAAAGTCTTCTTGCTGCACTTTGTAGCTGGCTCGAACATATTCCTGGTACAGTAATTAATCGCCCTAGTGCTGGTGCCAACAACTTCTCAAAACCGCTTCATGAATTTCATCTCCAATCTTGGGATTTTCAAGTTGCCGATAGCGTCACTAGTTCTAATGCACAAGTTCTCGCTGAATTTGCTAGTGCTGGGTTAACAATTGTTAAAACTACATCAGGTATTCGTGCTGATACTAGGTTGGTAAAGGCAGAGGAATTCCGAGATTTTGATTCTAATATTGGACCTGTACATTTGCAAAGATATATAGCAGGTGCGGATGTGCGATCGCATGTGGTTGGTAATCGCGTTCATTCAGAATTGATAAAATGTTCCCAGGTGGATTATCGCCATTCTCACGAAGAATCGGAATATATCGAGTGGGAATTACCAGAATCTCTACAGAATAAAATTATTAATGCGACTGCTGCCTTTGGGTTAAAGTTTGCGGGTTGGGATTTTAAAGTAACTGAAGATAATGAATACTGGTGTTTGGAGGTAAATCCAATGCCGGGATATGATAGTTATGATGTTAGGGCAGAAGGTAAAATTACAGATTCACTTTTGGCATTGCTCGCAGAAAATAGAGTTAATTTGTATGCAGAAAGTTCAAATGAAGTTCTTTCAGAGCAAATTCTCACACCACAGCAGTGCGATGATATTTATTCTACAATTCATAGCTTAAAAAATCTTTGGATTAAACGAGGAGAGTCTCCCAAGTATTTTTCTACTTTGGGTACAGCTAGTTATTTAGATTTTTTAAAGTTAGCTAATTTTGCTGGCGATTATGAAGCTAGATTCAAAGAATATAACCCAATTCTCCAAGAAAAATTTGGTTGGCTTTATGAATTAATTCGAGAATATCTAGAGCGAACACTTTTGAATCCTGTTGTTTATAAAGAAGATGCAGCAATGCCAGGATTTCATATTTGGCAAGATGATAATTTGATTACTAAGCCAAATGCCACAACTCATTTCGATTTACAGTATCGTAATCTCAAATGGGACAAGGAAAAAATAGATGCTGTAAATACGATTTCCTTTACTTTACCAATTAAGTTGCCCCAAAGTGGTGGTGGATTGAATGTTTGGGATTTCCATTACCTTGACGCATATAAACAAGCGATCGCTGGTGATGTTGAAATTAGCAAACGTTTTAGGAACCAAACTTTTCATCCTTATACGGTTGGTGAAATAGTCGTACATAGTGGACATACACTCCATCAAATTGCACCTACTACTTTTATTTATCCTGGCGATGAAAGAATAACTTTGCAATGTCATGGTTTATACTGCGATGGTCAATGGTTATTGTATTGGTAATCCAAAGTCATAGTCCAAGTTTATAGTTCAAGAGTACTCCAAGTAAAAAAATGTCCAGTTGTCATTGCGTAGTCCGAAACGGAGAAGCAAGCTACGTAATTACAGGTTTTGGATCATTTATTTTTTGGAATACTCCAAGTGTCTTTACGGAATTGAATTTTTTGATGTGTAGTAATCAGGGTAATATGAATAAAATCTGGTTAAATCTTTACTTTGGCTACTCTATATGACCCAATGGTGTTGTCAAAGATAATACGTATATTGAATTTTCAGTGTTTTATATTACATCTCAGTCACAAGTATTGAGGTAAAGAAGATTATGAATAAGAGCATTCTCAGCTTGACTTTAGTTGTAACTGGAATTGTATTAACTGCATTACCAAGCCTAGCAGATGTAGTAAATACAACTAATAGTACAACAGTAACTACTTCTATTCAGGTCAATGATTTGCAGATAGTGCCAATTCAGTCCCAGTCAAAGATAAATAGTAGCATACTATTACGAGTTCCTGGTGATAACCAAGGAGGTGGAGACAACACTGTTACACCTAAGAAAGGTCCAGGACCACGACCACCAAGACTACCTGACCCCAATGCGATTTTAAAACAGGGTATACTCTTAAATCCTGCTATTTCCCCAAACCAATTGCAGCAAAGTTTGGACATAAATGTTGCTCCTGGGAATTAATATTAGGGTTATTTTGAAGATAATCATCTAACCAAGCACAACTGTGAGCCAACAGATTATTCAAATCTAAGGTTTGCAGTTTTGTTTTGTCTAGATACCAAACTTTTGCCGTACCATCAAAACTAGAAGAAGCAAGAATTTTACCATCACGGCTAAAACTGAGATTCATGACCGAGTTATCATGTCCAATAAAGGTTTTTAGTTCTCGACCTTCTTTATCCCATAGTTTGATTGTGCGATCGCGACTGGCAGAGGCAATTATTTGACCGTCAGGGCTAAAACTAACGCCAAGTACAGCATCTCGATGCCCAAGGAGGGTTTTGTAAGCAGGTGTTGCAAATCTGCCTGTCTGATTTTTCTTCCAAAGTTTAATAGTATTGTCTGAACTAGCAGAGGCAAGTATATCTCCTTGAGGATTAAAGCTAATATTATTTACAGGCTTTTTATGCCCTATAATGGTTTGGAGCAATTTACCGTCTTTTTCTCGCCAAATTTTAATTGTTGTATCCATACTTGCTGAGGCGATAGTATCTCCTTGAGGACTAAAAACAGCACCAAAAACTTCTCCAGTATGTCCAGTAAGAGTATTAATTAATCTAAAATCTTTTACTCGCCAAAGTTTAATTGTTTTATCTTTACTACCGGAAGCTAATATATCACCTTTCGGGTTAAAACTAACACTATTAACTTGGTCTTGATGACCCGTGATAGTTTTTATCATATAACCATCGCGAGTACGCCAAAGCTTAATATACCAATCTTTACTAGCTGAAGCTAAAGTTTCTCCATCAGCACTAAAAGCAACACTTTGGACTTCTTGGCTATGTCCATAAACTGATTTATTATATCCTTCTAAAGTTTGGCGTAATTTTAGTGATGGAAACTGCCAAAGTTTTATAGTTGTATTATTGCCAGAAGTGGCAATTAAATTAGCTTGAGGGTTAATATTTACACTATATATTTGACCCTGATTTGCCTGAATTGTTTGAGGTAAATCTTTCAATTCCCATAGTCTAATAGTTTGGTCGGCACCTGCGGAGATAATGGTTTTACCATCTTTACTAAAATTAACGTTTAAGATGCCATTACTATGACCAAGTATATTTACAATGACATTACCTTGTTGTATGTCCCAAAGTTTAATAATATTATCATCCCCTGCCGAGACTAAAGTTTTTCCATCTTGACTAAAAGCTAAACTTTTGACTGGGCTGGTATGGGATGCAAAAGTTGTAATTAAACTACCTTTGTTAAAATCCCAAATTTTAATCATTTTGTCGCTGCTGGCAGAAGCAAGTATTTTATTATCAGGACTAAATGCGATACTATTAACTTGATTTCCATGTCTGCGTAAAGTTTTAATTAGGCGATTATTATTTAATTGCCAGATATTAATAGTACTATCACCACTGGCTGAAGCAATCAATTTCCCATCAGCATTAAAACTAACGGCATTGACAGTTTGATTGTGACCTTTTAAAGTAGCAATTAAAGTTCCATCGTTCGCTTTCCAAATTTTGACGGTATTATCATTACTTCCAGAAGCTAGAATACTACCATCAGGACTAAATTGAACACTCATTACTTCCTTCTCATGTCCAACTAAAGTCCTAATTAACTTTCCATCATGAGGATTCCAAAGTTTTATTGTTTTATCGAAACTCGCGGTAGCTAATAGATTTCCCTGAGGATTAAAACTAGCACTCTTAATAGCATCTTGATGTCCTTGTAATTTCCGTAATAATTTACCATTGCGACTCCAAATAATTACACTATTATCATCACTAGTCGAAGCAATAATCTTACCATCTGGACTAAACTTGGCGCTAGTAACAGTTGCACTATGTCCTTCAATACGATTACGCTCTTGAATATTATAAAATGCTTTTTGTAAAGTATTGAGAGTGGAAAATTTAATATTGTCAGGCACAAAAATTGTATTTTGTAACCTCTTCCCTGCCTTTACACTAGCAACAAGTGCCTCTAATTGTTGATTAGATAATAAATTAGCTTTTGATGATTCATTTAAAGCTTCAACTTCCTGTAATTGGGCTGTCTGCGACTTCCAATAAGCTAAACCACCTAAACTTACAGCAGCTACTCCCAAAATACTCAGCGCGACTACTGCCCTTTGTGCTTGTTTTAATCTTCTTTTTTCTAATACCTGCTGCCGTTTCCTTTCCTCTAAACAAGCAACAACGAATTCCTGCACATCTGGAGATAACTCATCTATGTATTTAATATAAATATCTTCCGCTTCAGCTAACCTAATACCCTGTAATAAAAAATCAGATGAGGATTGATTATACCTCCAAAGTTGTGCAGCTTGCTCAACTTGTCGCTGCGATCGCAACCGCGCTCTATTTTCCTCTAACCACCAGCGTAGCGTAGACCAATGTCGAATTAGAATTTCATGAGCAACTTCAACTGTAACAGGAGGGAGTGGGAGGGATACTTCTAAGTGAGTATCTGTTTCTACTTTTATGTATCTATTATCTCCTTTATCTGCTGCCCTATCCCCTATTTCTCCCTTCCCCTCTCCTTCCAAATTCACTACTACTAACTTTGCAGCAGTGAACGCTTGTAATGTTTTTTCGATTAATTGGGTAGAATATTTTCTAACTATTAATTCAGATTTATAAACTCGTCGTCGAGTATCTTCTGTACCTTCTCCTAGTTGGGTTAAAGACAGAAAAATCCATTTTGCACATTCTTGTTCTTTTGCATCTAAATTCTCGTACACATTTTGCGATGAACGTTCTAAAGCACCTTGTATCCCACCAAGTTTTTCTTGATACGCTTTTAAAGTTAACTCACCATTAACGCGATGATGCCATAGTTGTTCTAAAACAAATTCCACTAAAGGTAAATCACCCGCAGAGTCATTTAATTCATGTAAAAGTACTTCGACTAACTCTGGTTCTACCCTCAAGCCAACTTGTTGTGCTGGATTAATAATGATACGGCGATAATCATTTAAACTTAAACTTGGTGGAACTAAAACATTATGGGATTGTAATAAATTTGCTAAAGGAATAACTTCTAAACATGAAGCGATGAAATCAGCACGCAAAGTAATAATTAATTTAAAACGGTCACTTGCATATTCTATGACACCTAATAATAAGTCTAAAAATTTGCCTCTATCAGGTGGTGATGTCAGGGTAAATAATTCCTCAAATTGGTCTATCACCAACAATAAAATAGGTTTGGGTCGGCTACGTAACCAGTAAACAAAACTTTCTATACCTAAGTTTAGTATTCCTTCCATTAATAAGGGGGAATCTCCATCCAACTTCTGTGCTAATGTCTCCAAAGGATTCGCATTTGGGCGCATCTTTTTGATTAACCATTGCTGACTATTAGGTATTTGTTTACCTTGACGTAATGCAGGAATAAAGCCGGCTTGAACTATTGAAGATTTGCCACTACCAGAAGCACCAATTACGGCTAAAAAAGATTTGTTTTGAATTTGGTTAATTAATTGCTGCGTTAAGTCTTCCCTACCATAAAAATACTGTGTATCTTCTTCCGAGAAAGCACTCAAACCCATATAAGGACAGATACCCAAATCTATAGCTTGCGATTCTTGTTTTACTTCGGAAATTCCTGGCAAGATTTCAATAATACCTTGGGTTCCCGATAAGTATGCTTGCAAAGTATTAGAACTATCAGCTAAAGACAATTGCAGTTGAGCTATCATTCCAGCAGCAGATAACCCATCGGGTGCTAAATTTGCTGTTAAAGTATCTAATAAATTTTGGGCAAAGCACTCATTTTCCCCATAGGTAGATATATAAGCTAATACACATTGTCCTTCTTTGGTTTTAATTTGTAAATCTTCGATCCAATCCTGTATAAAAGTTTTATTTTGTGTATTAACACCAGCAATATCTAAAATAATTACTTGCTTATTATCACAGCATCGCAGTTGCTGTTTTAACCAAGAACGCTTCAGACGAGTATCACCTAATATCAACCATTCTCCTGCATCTGTTTCTTCAATTACTCCCCGTAGATAAAGAAAAACTAATCCTGTTTCTTTTCTTAAATGCTGCGATTGTAAATAGCGGATAATAGCTGTTTTAATATCGATAGTAGTTATTTTACTTGCTTGTAAATACTCTAATTCAAAACAACCACGACTACTAAGAATTTTACTAATTTCTACCGTTGTATTACTCGAAGGAAATCCCTCAATTACTAATCCTATACGATTTTTATCAGCAGTTATTTCTTTATTTCTTTTACCTAAAATTAATTCCCCAACTCCCTCTACAATACGTTTAGGTGTCTGTAAAGGATATTCAACAAAAAGATGATGGGAGCATCCCACTTTTTATTTAGCGAGCAAAGATTAATCCATTAAGGTAAGCACAACGGTGAGCAATGACTTGAG
>NZ_NTFS01000222.1 GCF_002289455.1 Brunnivagina elsteri CCALA 953 | reverse complement strand
GTTATTCACATTACAATTCTTTGAGAAAGAATACGAACTTTTTCACAATGTTTGAATAATATTTTCAAAAGTAGATAATATTTAAATAGTTGGGTTTATATACTTGAGAATGCTTGGGGCAAAGTTATGAATATTTGGGTAAATGAACAAATTGATTCATCTGGTATGATTCACGCATGTATCGCAACTCTTGATGAATCCCATGCGAAAGACTGCCATGAATCATTTAAGCAAAATTTGACCGATCGACAAAAAGCATGGGGTTGGGAAGCAAGATTAAGAACTGTTAAATCTTGGGATGATGTACCTGTGAATGCTTTAAAACTTGGTTAGTTAATGGGTTATGGGTAATGGTTTTTGTCCATTTTTCATTAACCAATACCCAATCCCTTGTGTTGAATTCCTAACTTAAAAGAACATACTATGTTCGGAATCCCAGCATTTATTATTATCCCATTTTCGACCTCGATGTTCGCAGTCTGATTTGGTGTGTATCCAAGGTAATGAAGTCGGGAAGTTTTGAGAAGTGCCACTATTATATGGATTCATCCAAGAAACTATAAATTGTAGGCAGATACAGCCAGTAATTACTAGGTTTACTAAAATAATTATGTTAATTACTACGTTTATTTTTTGCTTGTTTATTTTTTGTTGATATTGTTGCATCTTAATAAAACCTGATTTATCCCTGAATATTTATTTGAATGTTTGAAAAATCAAATGGCAAAATCTAGATGCTAATGCTTAATTATTGCTAGCATTGCACTTCAACAACTATTAAAAAAATTATCGAATATGGGTTTGTGATATTCCAATTATTACTGATATTCTTCTCAGTTTGCAGGGTTTTATTTGATGTAGATATGAACTTTTGACAAAATTCCCGTAAATATACAGAAATCAGTTTTAAGAAGGTAGAAGGTAGAGAAGATGAGCTTTTTGATATTTTTAAATAGTAAGCTTATTTCTCCTACTTTATGCTGGTAAGAACTTCATCCCAAATATAAACCAATACGGTTCAGTTAAGACTAAGCTATTCAATATTTTAAACCGCCATAGACACGGAGTGGCTACTTAGCCCTTACAGGGCGGCTATCGCCAACAGAAGCTACTTCGTATCGCGCAGAGAACGCCTTAGACGCGGAGCGGCTACCTTTGGAAGTCACTTCGTGCCTACCCGAAGGGTAGGAAGAGAAGGAAAAAATACTTAACTGAACTGTATTGAAATATAAACTTATTCCTCTTTACTCCATCCCTGCTGGGAAGAGAAAAACATTAAGAAATTACAAAGCATATATTAAATCCTGGATAAAATCTGAAAAAATAGTCAAAAAAGTATTGCATTTGTGAATAAATGATGTTTTTTTGTCAAAAGAAAGAGTTATTATCAGTACCGAGGATAGAAATTGCAAACTTACAAAAATAGCATTTAAGATAAGTGGACTATTTCCGGGTTTCTACTCCAGATGAAAGCTGTCTCGTTGATTTGGTTGGGAAGAACAGACAAGCAGTTCAAATTTCAATTCATTCTCCGAGTAAGTATATCTGTACCAACCTCGAACGGATATTACCAGACTGGAGAAATCCCTCGTCGATGTGGGTAGTGATTGTGCTGATGCGATCGCGTTACGAGTTGATAGAAAGTGATGCGGTAATAGAATCGGAAAAGCAGATTTTGCGTGAGAAGTTTATGCGATTCGGGTTTGATGTCGCTTTTAATCTGCGGGATATGGGATATATGACTGACATTATCGATCCACGCACTGGTTATCCATTGCTTTCACGTCCTGGTCAGATTCCCCATAATGATACAGCTGTTATTGAAGCTTTGTTAAATTATCCTGTAATTAAAAATAAGTGTCGCGTTTTAGTCCATCCTGAATGGGGAGCATCTGTTTATCCAGGGATTTTACTTTCTGAAGCACCACCAATTTTAATTGAATCGATGTCTAAGAGTGTTGCCAAGTTACATGGATGGCAAGAAGTGCAAAATCAACAAGTTGTTAATAGTTAATGGGCATTGGGAATTGGGAATTGGGCAATTCTGAATTTATAAGTACTAACTTATCTAGTTTTTGTTTTAAGGTGGTATTTTTACCCCGCATATAGATAATGCAAGTGTTAGTATCTAGCAGGAATTTCATAAAATTTCCTCTCTTTCTTGTTGTTCTCCTTGGGGATGACGGAAAAATGTTTCGTCTTGGATACATCCATAGAATTTAGGCTGGGGATATTCTCGGATTGAAGTAGGAGTTTCTGGTTGTACTGAATCGATTAGGGTTTTTAGCAATGCCCAGCGCTCTCTTATCGGTAGCTGCATCGCTAGATTTTTGACTTCTAACAATGTAATGTTTGGGTTCGTTTGCATGGGTTTAGCTATGGCTATTTCTAATCTAGTGTAACTGGTTACTCATATTTTTTTAATTACATCAAATCCGCAGGGTCAGCTGAACGAAGTTTTCCCATAGCAATTATACCGGAAACAAAACACATAATTAATGTCAGAAAAAATATACTTATACCGCGTTCAGTTGTCATATATACGGGTAACTTAGTTGTATCTGCGGCTAATTTATAAAAACCCATAGCCAAGATAAATCCAGGGAAATAACCTAAAAGAGCCAAAAATAGAGCTTCTTGAGCAAGAACGACTAATAAATAATTATTGCTATATCCAATCGCTTTCAGCATTGCATATTCTGACAAATGTGCTGAAATATCAGAATAAAGAATTTGATAAACAATCACACTACCAACTATAAAAGAAACAAGTACACCAATGCCAAAAATAAACCCAATTGGTGTTGTTTTGCTCCAATAACCTCTTTCTAAACTAATATATTCTGCCAAAGTCAAAACTCGAATATCATCAGACAAACTTAATCGCAAATTCTGTGCGACTTGTTTGAGATTTGCATTACTATTTACTTTAATTAAACCAGCACCGATTAAATTAGGTTGGTGACTAGGAAAAAGCCGGAGATAAGTAGAATCACTGGTAATAATATTGCCATAGGTTGCGAAGGATTTACCCAAAGTAAAATAGCCTGCTATCCGCACTTTTTTATCATTGACTTCGGTTTCCGGTTTAGCTTGTTGATGAAATAAAGAAGTTACATAACTAACCTTTGGTAAAGCAGCTTTGTCAAAGAGAATTTGGTTGAGAATTTGTAACTGATTCAGATTGCTGTTAATTTCAGTCGTTTTAAATATCTTATTTGCAGGATCGGTTCCCAAAATTAAAAACGTTTGTAACCCCTTAGTTTCCGGATTACTCCATTTACCCAAACCAATATATACCGGACTTACCGACTCAACACCACTAAAACCTCGCGCTTGATATAACCTATCCTTCGATAAATTCTTAATCGAGTAAATCGTTTCAAAATCGCGAGCAACCAATACTAAATCAGTATCTAATATTTTGTGTGGCGCGATCGCACTATCAAATAATGCACCTTCAAACCCCAATTGGGCAAACATCAAGATATTGGCAAAAGCGATACCCGCAAGGGCAACTCCTAAACGTGTTCGTTCCTTCATTAGCTGCTGCCATGCCAAAGGAATCTTGAAAATAAATTTACGCAGCATTTACGCAATTCTCCAATGTAGGGAAGTGAGGAGGAAGTCTAGCTTGCTTAGATTATAGATGGGGGATTGGCAAGGGAAAACTTAATTCCCCATGAAAGCATAATTATTCAGGTTAAACCTCATGCATTCAGGTGAAAATCATGAATTGTTGGGACGACGCATTTGTTTAGTGCTAATTGGTCCAAGAATTTGGTTGAGACTACGTAGCTGTTCTGCCGTTCCCATACAAATGAGCAAATCTCCTGCCATTAACACAGTATCACCCGTGGGACCTCCAATTAGACTACCATCCACACGACGTATAGCTAAAACTAATGCACCCGTTTGCGATCGCAATCTCGCTTTTTGTAATGTTAACCCCACTACAGGACAAATCGCCGGGTCTAATAATAATTCTTCCATGTAGAGTTGTCGATCTGCTCCCGTGAGGATGCCATCCACAAAATCCATCACTTGGGGACGTAATGCCGCCGCAGCCATTCGCTTTCCACCCGTAATATAAGGTGATACTACCGCATCTGCACCACCTCGCTGCAACTTTTGTACCGCTTCCTCAGTACTGGCACGTGCGATCGCACGAATCTCAGGATTTAAGGTTTTCGCTGAAAGCACCGTATACAAGTTTTCAGCATCCGAAGGTAGGGCAGCAACAATACAAGTAGCCTTGACAATGCCTACCCGCAACAGCGTCTCATCCAGGGTTGCATCACCCTGATAAGCTGTGTAGCCTTCCTGTTGAGCATAGCGCATCGAATCCATTTCCGAATCGATTACCACAAACGGTACACCTTCTGCCCGAAATTCCTTGGCAATTTGGCGACCCGTTCGACTAAACCCGCAAATGATATAATGCCCAGATAAGGATTCCATTAATCGCCTTTGTTGTCTAAGTCGAATACCTTCTTGAAAGTAGCCTTGAATTACGGCTTCTGTAAATCGATTCACAATATAACCGATCGCAATTACACCCATTAAAATTAAAGCGATGGTGAATAATCTGCCTCGGTTTCCCATTGGTTGCGTCTCACCATAACCAACTGTAGCTAAGGTAATTACGGTCATGTAAACAGAATCTTCCCACGACCAATGTTCCACAAAGCGATACCATGAAGTACCAATCATGAAAACACCCGCTAAACCAAAAGCACCAGCCATCAACTCTTTTTGAATGCGTTGATATTTTTGCTCAATTGTTGAATATATACTTCTTTTCACCGTCGTCACTTGCAAAGAATCAGGAATTTAAGCATTAAATTAAAAGGAAGTACAAAATTTAGAATTTAGGAGTTAAAATTTATACATTTTCGGCAACAGCAATCATATCTATTGTTACAATTGACTCTATTTTGAACGATTCTGAACTTTTGCATTCTGATTTCTGACTTGTGTAATTGAAATTTTTGTGTCAGGAATCCCATGCAGCTAGAAAATGTCTATCAGATGGTTCTCAGATGACAAATACTTAGGAGTTAGCAGTGAGCATCGAAACGCTAGAAACAGCACAACCAACATCAGGCAAATCTACATCTGAACAATTTGACAATAAAAGCTTTGATAAAGCTGTCATGTCCACCTATGGACGCTATCAACTGGCATTAGAAAGGGGTCAAGGTTGCCGCGTTTGGGATACACAAGGAAAAGAGTACTTAGATTTTGTTGCCGGAATTGCTACCTGTACCCTTGGACACTCACATCCGGCAATGGTTGAAGCAGTGACAAGGCAAATTCAAAAATTACACCACGTCTCCAATTTGTACTATATTCCCGAACAGGGAGAACTGGCAAAATGGCTTGTTAAACATTCCTGCGCTGACAGAGTGTTTTTCTGTAATTCAGGTGCAGAAGCTAACGAAGCGGCAATTAAATTAGCGCGTAAATATGCCCATACAGTATTAAAAATCGATCACCCAATTATTTTAACAGCACAGTCTAGTTTCCACGGCAGAACTTTAGCAACGGTTACTGCGACAGCACAGCCAAAGTACCAAAAATACTTCGATCCTCTTGTTCCCGGTTTTCAGTATGTTCCCTACAATGATATTTCCGCAGTGGAAGCTGCTATTGGTGAACTTGATGAAGGTGACTACGGTGTTGGGGCAATTTTAATCGAACCTCTCCAAGGTGAAGGTGGTGTACGTCCGGGAGATGTGTCTTACTTCCGCAAATTACGGCAAATTTGCAGCGAAACCGGGGTACTACTGATATTTGATGAAGTACAGGTGGGAATGGGACGTAGTGGGAAATTATGGGGTTATGAACATCTGGGAGTCGAACCTGATATTTTCACCAGTGCTAAGGGTTTAGGTGGAGGTATCCCGATTGGAGCAATGCTGGCGAAAAGATTCTGTGATGTTTTCCAACCTGGGGAACATGCTAGTACTTTTGGTGGGAATCCGTTTGCAACTGGTGTTGCTCTTGCAGTATGCGAAACAATTGAGAAAGAAAATATACTTGCGAATGTTGAAGCTAGAGGCGAACAATTACGGGCTGGATTGAAGCTAATAGCTGCAAAATATCCCCAATATATTAGGGATATCCGAGGATGGGGATTAATTAATGGTATGGAATTACACGAGAATATTGAATTAACTGCCAGTGATATTGTGAATGCAGCAATTAAAGCTGGATTGTTGTTAGTTCCTGCTGGTGTTAAAGTGGTGCGATTTGTACCACCATTAATTGTCACTGAAGCGGAAATTAATTTGGCATTGGAAATATTGGATAGTGTATTAGCAACACTTACGCAAGTCCCAAATACCCATTAATTATTTGTGGGGGACTTCTAGAAAATAAAATATTTCAGGTGTAGATTTATCAATTGTATCATTCGTGGGTGAGGGCGGGGAGACCCCGCCCCTACGATAATTTGGAAAGAGATATTTCTCAGTATTGTCTTAATGCTAGAATTTTTACTTTAATAATTAATTAAAAACAAATAAGAAAAAACTTGTCCTTTTCCGCTAAACCAGCATGAATCCTGAGTCTATTTCATCCCTAGATACCGAAAAAATATCTTTCTCCCATATTCCCGTCTTAGCTAAAGAAGTCATCGAGGGTTTAAACATTAAAGCTGGAGGACATTACTTAGATGCGACAGTTGGAGGAGGAGGTCATACTAAATTAATTTTAGAATCTAGGCTGGATGTGAAAGTGACAGCACTCGATCAAGATGAGGATGCTTTAGCGGCAGCAAAGAAAGAGTTGGCTGAGTACGGAGAAAGGGTTGAATTTATTCATACTAATTTTGCGACTTATAATTACCCCAGCAATAAATTTGATGGCATTTTAGCAGATTTAGGTGTGAGTTCCCATCATCTCGATACCGCAGAAAGGGGTTTTAGTTTCCGCAACGAAGGTAGTTTAGATATGCGGATGAACCGACAGGAATCTCTAACTGCTGCTGATATCATCAATGATTGGCAAGAAGCGGATTTGGTGGAGATTTTTTTCAAATACGGAGAGGAAAGACTTTCCCGACGCATTGTCAGACGGATTATTCAGCGACGACCATTTCAAACTACAACAGAATTAGCAAACGCGATCGCATCTGCTGTTCCTCCTAAATACCGTTATGCCAGAATTCATCCCGCAACCCGTGTTTTTCAAGCACTGCGAATCGCTGTCAATGATGAATTGGGAGCGTTGGAAACCTTTTTAGAAAAAGCTCCAGTAGCACTTGCTGAAGGTGGTAGATTAGCGGTTATTAGCTTTCATAGTTTGGAAGACAGACTGGTGAAGCATAGTTTGCGCGAATCATCAATAGTCCAGGTGGTGACAAAAAAACCAATTATTGCGCGGGAAGAAGAAATAATCGAGAATATGCGATCGCGATCGGCAAAACTTCGGGTTGCACAAAGGAGAGAATAACCTTCAATTATCTATACCCAACAACGAGCTAGCCATAATTGCGGCTTGAGTGCGATCGCGTAAATTCAGGTAATATGATTTTTCACGAACCTTCAATGTTGAAAAGCTTCTAAAAATTCAACAAATACAATGGATATCCCTATTTCACTCAAATCCGAAATTGTCAACCGTAATAAAATCTCAAATTTATGTTTAGATTACAAGATTAATTTTAGGCAAATTTATCAATAAAAAATCAACGCAAAAACAATACTTTCAGAGCGCGAATAATACAAGTTATACGCCTCCCGTGAGTATCCAGAATATCCCATCCTGAAAGTACTGTCAATCCGTACATCCATTTTCTCTCTGTCATACTTCCCTGACATTCTTAACATATGAACTATTAATCATTTAAATTTTAATTGGGCTTAAACATTAATTTATCTTATATATATTTAAAAAAGTGCGATACTTAGGAATGCAAATTTAATAACCGACAATTCCGGTTGAACTTAGAACTGTATTCACCTAACTCTGATAAACCAAAAAACCATTAATCACATCCATCAAAGCTTGGGGTTCATCAGCACGAATTAAATGACCGCTATTTTCAAAAATCCTCAAATCTGAAGAAGGAATACGTTTAGCAATCTCTTCCGAAAATTCTGGGGCACAAATCCAATCATGTCTACCAGCAATTACTAAAGTTGGTGCAGTGATTTTGTGTAACTCTTCCAGCACATCATAAGTTCTTAAAAATCCACCAAAAGCAACATTTATAGCATCAATAGAAAGAATTTTATTGTCCCAAACCTTCACAGAAGTATTCGGATTATATTTGTGGGAATACATGGGAGCCATAACTTTAAAATAATCCCGTAATTGCTCCTCATTTTCAAAATTCCCATCCCAAAGCAATTGAGCAATCTGCTTTTGTTCCTCACTTCCCCGTTCTGCCAAAATTTGCTTTGCCCGCTCCAAAAAGCGATAACTACCACTACTCGCAATCACAATTAAATGGGAGACATGCTGTGGATACCGTACCGCATAGGATAAAGCCACCATTCCACCATAGGAAGTCCCCAGAACGATAATTTTATCCAAACCGAGATACTGCCGTAAAGCCTCCATATCCTCGACATTATTATCCAGGGTATAATTTTCCTTGCGATCGCGTGCCGATCTACCCTGACCACGGTGGTCAAAATATACTAGCTGTAGCCTGCGTGTCAAAGCTGAAAATGTTGGTTTATAACCAGTGTGGTCAGCACCAGGACCACCATGAATTAAAAATGCTACAGGTTTGGTATAGGTTTTATGGCTTTCTACCACTAAACTGCAACCTTCAACATCAAAGAAAATTTCTGTATCGCGAATTTTTGCTAGCATTTTAAATAAAAGTTAATCCAAAAACTAAGTTTTATTAATCATTAAATAACATTTCCACCATCAGAATAAAGAATGAGTGACTGCTTGACTGGGAAAAATAATAAATTCACAATGTTGTATGTGTACATAGCATTTTATAAGTTGTTGGGGTACAAATTTATCTGCGTACATCTGCGTTTATCCTCTTCCATCTGCGGTTAATTTTTTATTGCTGTAGGTATATAAATAGAAATAGATTAATACTGGGAAATAAAATTTTATAACAAAACAATTCAAATGAAATTCAGCTTAGAAAAACTAACAGAAAGTGTCTTCCAGCAATTACTTCCCGAACTACAACTTAAAAGTATACATCCCCATGACCCTGTAGTAGTTGGTAACATACCCGAACCTTGGGAACTTTTGGGAGCGGGAAATTATGCTGCCGTACTTTGCCATCAAGATTACCCAGATTATGTGGTCAAAATTTATGCACCAAATCGTCCTGGTTTTGAGGAAGAGGTGGAAGTATACCGTCGTTTGGGTTCCCATCCTGCTTATTCCGAGTGTTTTTTTGCCGAAGATGGGATTTTGATTTTGAAACGGTTATGTGGTGTGACTCTTTACGATTGTATTCACCGTGGTTTAAGAATACCAAAGAAAGTCATTCAAGATATAGATAAAGCATTAGAATATGCACGCGATCGCAATTTATATCCCCACGATATTCATGGTCGAAATGTGATGATGTATCAAGGTAGGGGATTGGTTGTTGATATTTCAGATTTCCTCGATCGAGGGAAATGCAGAAAGTGGGACAATTTGAAAACAGCATACTATTACTTTTATCGTCCCATTCTTTCCCCTATCAAATTGCCAATCCCCTATTTTCTGCTTAATGGAGTTCGCAAACTTTATCGGATGCTGACTTCATGGAAAAAATGGTTTTGAAAATATTGCGATCGCTTGTTTTGATGGAAGAAAAATCAGGGTTAGGGAACACCAAGAAATAAATTCTCCAATCTCCAATATTGTAGGGGTGGGGTCTCCCCACCCCTATGTATGATAGGGTTGGTAAATATATGATTTGGAGATTTTATTTTCTGGAAGTCCCTTAATAATCGGGGATTATTTTCCTGTGGATGGAAGAGAAATCGGGGTTAATAATCGGGGATTATTCTCCTGTGGATGGAAGAAAAATCAGGGCAAACAATCGGTGGTTATTCTCCTGTGGATGGAGGAAAAATCAGGGCAAACAACCGTTTGCCCTACAATAATTCGTAATACCTTGACGAATTGTTTTAACGACCCATATATTTACTTGCCATTTTTATCGCGTCAGCAATATCAGTATCACCATCACCGTCAGCGTCTAAAAAGGAACTGAGGACAGGATTGCCAGCACCTTGGGTATTTGCACCAGCACTTAAAAAATTGAGTACCATTGGTACAACTGTTGGTAACATTTGTTGAATAATACCAGCATCAATACCAGTACGCTCTGATGCGATTTCAGTCACTTGTTGTTGCATTCCGGGGGAAAATAGGGATGCGACAGCAAGAGGGTTGCTGGAATTGCCTGCAAATTGACTTATTAATGCTTGTACCGCATCTGGTCCTTCATTTGCCTGTTTTTCTTGTAAAGCCGATCGCACTTGTCCACCAACAATTGACATCACAGACTGCATTGCCGAAGAATCAGCACCAGTATTACCCTTCAATTGCTGGACGGCATTGATTATACCACCGAGTTGATCTAAATTACCTTGTTGATTGGGATTTACAACAGCACCCAGAATTTGGTCAAAAAGTCCCATGAGGAAAGTTTCTCCATTGGTTGATTATTCCCGCTCAATTTTCACATATTTGCTGCGATCGCTACATAGTATTTA
Organism: Brunnivagina elsteri CCALA 953; assembly: GCF_002289455.1. Classification (GTDB taxonomy): domain Bacteria; phylum Cyanobacteriota; class Cyanobacteriia; order Cyanobacteriales; family Nostocaceae; genus Brunnivagina; species Brunnivagina elsteri. The sequence continues at coordinate 283 of NZ_NTFS01000222.1, read as the reverse complement.
GCAAAAAATCAGCTTTTTGTACTCCAGATGACAGTAATTGGGTATTGGGCATTGGGCATGGGGAATAATTCTTAGTTTTGCTATACCTGCGGTAAGCTCCGTGAACGCATCAATACTCCAAGCTAAGGACAATTTTTAAACTGGCTCAAGTTCAAAAAAATGCTTCTTTTACTGATATGATTTATTATGTTAATTGAATAAACTTGACATTTTTACAATAGGAATATTACTTGCCTTAAAAAAATTACAACCACTCCATTATAATAAAGTATAGAGTTTAAAT
>NZ_NTFS01000221.1 GCF_002289455.1 Brunnivagina elsteri CCALA 953 | reverse complement strand
GTTAGGGTGGGGTTCTATGTTGAGTTAGTTCGATAATGCGATCGCTAATCTTGATTTATCCAAACCAAGTTGATGTAGCAATAACCATGATTGAACCAAGTCAGGTCCATGTCCTTCCCCAGTGAAGGCAGAACGCAAGCTTTTCATCACCACACCTTTTTTCAGGTTTTGCTCTTTCATTACTTGTTTAATCATCTCTTGAGCAGTGGTTTCTGTTAATTCTTGTTCGGTTTCCAAAACTGCCAAAACTGCCTTGATTGCAGTTATCGAACTTTCCTGCTGTAATTGCGCTTTTGCTTCGTCTTGATATTCCACCGTTTCGCTAAAAAAGACTTTGGTCATATCCACAGCATCCTGCAACCGCTTCAGACTAGTGGCAATTAAAGTTGTTAAGTTTTCTAACCAAACTCTATCTCGACCAGTATCAAATTTATAACCCGCTTTCTCCCAATAAGGAATTAACATATCTGTCAATTTATCTATGGGCATTGTGTGGATATATTGACTATTAACCCAATCTAACTTTTCCCAGTCAAATTTCGCCCCCGCTTTATTCACACGATCAAAGCTAAATTGCGTCGCAGCTTCAGCAAGGGTAAAAATTTCTTGGGTAGAATCTGGCGGCGACCAACCCAACAATGTCATATAATTAACTAAAGCTTCTGCTGTAAAGCCCATTTCCTGAAAATCAGAAATCGAAGTCACACCATCACGCTTCGATAACTTACGTCCTTCTTTATTCAAAATTAGGGGAGTATGGGAAAATTCTGGGATTTTTGCCCCAAAAGCTTCATATAACAAAATTTGCTTGCCTGTATTCGCAATGTGGTCTTCCCCACGAATCACATGGGTGATTTGCATATCTATATCATCCACCACAACCGCAAAATTATAAAGTGGTTGACCAATCCCATCATCAGCAGCACGGGCAATCACCATATCACCACCCAAATCACTACCTTTCCAGGTGACAGTTCCCCGTACTAAGTCATGCCAGACAATTTGGCGGTTATCATCCATTTTAAAACGAATTACACAGCTACGCCCTTCAGCTTTAAATGCAGCTTCTTGTTCTGGTGTCAAATTTCGATGACGATTATCGTAGCGAGGTGCTTCCTTTTTCGCTGTTTGGATTTCCCGCAATGTATCTAGTTCTTCAGATGTAGTGTAACAGCGATAAGCTAAACCTTGGTCGAGTAACTTTTGCACAGCGCTTTTATACATGTCCAAACGCTGCGACTGAAAAAACGGTCCCTCATCCCAAGTTAACCCCAACCAGCGCAATCCCTCCATAATATTATCGGTAAATTCTGGACGCGATCGCTCTTCATCGGTATCCTCAATTCGCAGGATAAATTTACCATTGTGATGTCGGGCAAATAACCAGTTGAATACGGCAGTTCTTGCTGTACCAATATGTAAACTCCCCGTTGGACTAGGTGCAATACGGACTCTTACTGTCATAATATTTTTTTGATGTTTGTTTGTTTCTTTGATTTATTTACTGATTTATTTGCTCATTTTCGGCTAATAACATGGTTATCCCAAGTCTTCACCAAAATCTATGCTTTCCAAATAAATCAGCATAACCCGAAATTAACCCTAGTTAAAGCATCCCAGGGAATAAGTGAATATTTAGGGAACACCAAGAAATAAATTCCCCAGAATTGTAGGGGTTGGGTCTCCCCACACTTCGTATGATAGTGTTGGTAGGTATATGAGTTGAAGATTTTATTTTCTGGAAGTCCCTTACACCTGCATTTAGAAAATCTGTTAATAGTTAAGTATCATTTATAGCTACACGAATCAAATGTTAAAAAATATAGGACTTACGCACTGTACAAAAGAGCTATGTTATGTATTAACGTAAATGCGTTATTCCAGGCTTTTCTCAATTACCGTTTCTTGGTTGCGATTGCTTGGTGGGAAGCCAAAAAATCAAGGTCAAAACGCTGAAAACCATACCCCCTATTTTGATTTTTCTGTCAATGCGTAAGTCCTAAAATAGACTTTTTACCCACCAAAAACCCAGTTTATTAAGCCTCTCCCCTTACCAAGGGGAGAGGTTTGGAGAGGGGTTCTATATTTAGGCATTTACAACTATTCAAATTAAGAACGGGACTGACGGGGCTCGAACCCGCAACTTCCGCCGTGACAGGGCGGTGCTCTAACCAATTGAACTACAGTCCCTTGATTGCTTTTGGCAACTTTCTAATTATGCTGAAGCAAAGGAATTTTGTCAAGTACTTACCGTAATTTTATTTCGCCATACTCAAAACGATTAAACAGGATGTCAAAGACAAGCGGTTTTATGGCTACGCATTTTTTGATAATGTTCATGCAAAAGCTTTTTACTCAAATCCATCCGCAAACTAGAGGCAGTTGGGAGTAAATTAATTTGCTGAAGCCAAAATTTGAGCTTTTGTTGCTGTCGCGAATCGATCCGACTCTCCAATACATTGATACAAGTATGGGGAGGTTGCAGCGAAAAGAAAATAAGCGGGTAAATATCATTCTCACTCAGAGAACGCACAATATCCAAGTGATGCTGGTTTTGCATATCTAAATAACAAGGCAACCATTTTTTATTGGAATTCTCCCTTGGAGACACTACGCGATTCTCCTTTGGAGACACTACGTGAACGCGACTGTAAAGCAAAGTCACCCATAACAGCATTGGATAGGGTTTCCCAATAAAGATAAACTGGTTATGGCGTACAATAAGTCCGCGTTTTTGGATTTCCTGTTTGGACATCATCAGGGATAAAGCTGCAACCGTCTCATTTCCAGTTGTCACTAACTGGGGAAACACAATTTCCTGAATCGGTTTATCTTTTGACCAAGTTAACCCCCAGCAAGCCTTTTCCACTGATAAGCTTAAACTCGAATTAGACACAGAATCAGTAGTCGGAGGAATAACAATCGATTTGAAAGCTGTAAATCTGGCTTCTAAATGTTGAGTTTTGATACTTTCAATTACTTTGATAACTTCAGCAATATTTTGTGGGCGATCGCATGGATTTTTTAACAGACATGCCATAATCAAATCTTGCAGAATCTGGGGTATTTCCAGATTTGGATTTGCTGATAAAATTGGACGGGGCATTTCAAAACGATGGGATTTATACCAAGCTCCAAAATAATCAGTTTCTGGTTGCCAAGGTTTCTTTCCCGTCAACATCTCATACATCACCACTCCTAAGCTATAAATATCTGAGCGACGATCTATTTCTCCTCCCTCCAACTGTTCAGGTGAACAATAAGGTAAAGTTCCTTGAAAGCTATTATTACTATGATTTGAATTATTTTTGCTAATTGCTGATGACAAATTTAGCAGTTTTGCCACCCCAAAATCTAAAATTTTGACCAGTTCACCTAATATTAAATCTGAAGTTACTAATATATTCTCTGGCTTAATATCTCGATGCACCAAAGGATAGTTTCTCCCATCAATATTAATACCTTCATGGGCACACTGTAAGCCCAAACAAATTTGACGGGTAATTTTGATAAATCTATCAACTGGTAAAGGGATTAAATCACCTAATGTTTTACCCTCAAGATATTCCATTACATAAAATGCTTCACCAGTATCACTGACACCATAATCTGTGACTTTAACAATATGGATACTTCTTTGACTTAATGTTGCACAAATACGAGCCTCATCGGCAAATTCTTGATGCTGTTTACTATCTGTAACCCCATGAGAAATTAGCTTAATCGCAATTGGTACTCCACCAAGTAATATATCCTGCGCTAAAAAAATTTCCCCCATTCCCCCGCTAGCAATTAATGTTTTTAGCTGATAACGATTAGCAATTAACCTCCCTCCACCTTCAGAGGACAAAAATACAGTGTTCACTATGAAATTCTCAAACTTATTTTCAATTATTATTTATACAGAGTTTATTATGGAATATGTTGCTGTAGATTCAGTTAGATATCATTGTAGGGTAGCTGATTCTAAGCGATTTAAGATTAACTAACCAAATAACTAAAACAACTATTTAATTAAAACTAATTCAAATTAACCAAAATCAAATGATTGGACGAGACATTACACGCATAAATTTACTTAATGTTTTATCGAGTAATTCCCTAAAATTAATTCTCTGTTTTTTTTGTATTTCCACTAAATTATTAATAATTCCTGGTTTCCTTTTTTCATACTCAACTCGTAAAATATTCTTACTTTCATTCAATGATAATACTGGGTTAATCTGTTCGCTTAATTCTAGCCAGTCTGCCAAAATTTGCCGATTACTTGCAGATAAAGTTAATGTAACTACTTGTTCGCATTTTTGAGGGTTTTCTAATGCAAATAAAAGTAGGTGATAGTAACCTGTCTTTGCTAATGTCTGTACTATTTTTTGACTTTTTGCATCTTTCATGTCCAAAAAGTATGACAACCAACGAGTCAGATTAAACTTATTGTCACATAATACCGTCACCCATAATAAGACGGGATGTAGATTCTTTTTCTGGAAGATAAATTCTGTCGCATTAATTTGTTTCGTAAAACTTTCAATTTCTTTTTTAGGTAACATTGCCCAAAAAGTTGGGATATTACCTTGAGTTGATTGGAGAATATGTGGAAAACAAATCAGGGCAATAGGTTTGTTAGAGGGCCATGTTTTCTGCAAGCAAATTTTTTCGGAAATTAAGGTTGCAGGAACTAGTTGGGTAGAGGAAGAAGAATTTTGAACATTACTTGTATTTTTAAATGTTGCAGCATTAAAAAAATCTCCATTTTGCTGCTGTTTAATCCTTCCTAAAACCTCTAAAACTTTTCCGACATTTTCTGGTCTATTTTTAACTTCTTTCGCCAAACACTTCATTACTAATTCTTGTAATTCTCTCGGAATTTGCACATCAGGATTAACTTCTTTTAACTTTGGTGGCATTTGAAATTTATGAGCTTGATACCAATTACCAAAAGAATTATCTTTCATGTAGAAAGGATGTTTACCAGTTAGCATTTCAAACATTAACACGCCCAAACTATATATATCAGAACGAACATCCATTAATTTGCGTCCTTCCATATGTTCTGGAGAACAATATGGTAAACTCCCAATAAATGATTCCGTAAGAGTCATTCCAGCACGTTCTGTTAAAAACTTTGCAATTCCAAAATCAAGGATTTTGACTATTTCACTCTTTGGATTCTCCACTTGGCAAATAGACTCAGTTTCCTTACTATCTTCCGAAATAAAAATATTTTCTGGCTTAATATCACGGTGCAAAACTGGATAAATTTCACCTTTGAGGTTAATTCCTTGATGGGCACATTGTAAACCCAAGCATATTTGATAAATGATATCTAAGATTTTAGAAATACTTAATGACTTGCTTCTAATAACTGTTTTTAAATTTGTCCCTTGTAAATATTCCATCACATAAAAAGGAACTTTATCTTCCGTGATTCCATAGCTAAGAACGCGAGCAATATGTTTACTTTTACGTCCTAATTGAGCGCCAATAAAAATTTCCCGTGCAAAGCGCTGCGAAATTTGCTGGTTGTCAAGGCTTAATGATAGAATTTTGACTGCAACTGGCATTCCACCTTTGGCAGCGTCTTCTGCAAGGTAAACTCTACCCATTCCACCTTTACCAATTAGTTCTCTAATTAAATAACGATTGTTTAAGAATTTTCCTAGATAGCCGTCTAATTCTGCTTTATGCATTACTTGATTTTTGACTTTATCTTGCAACAGAAAAACATTCATAATTATATTTTTTTATTAATATCAACTAACTGGCAATAACGTAAGTTTAATAAACTTGCTTGTTAGACTAAAAACGGGTTACAACTTTACTTTTAAATTGTGTAAAAATCTTAAAGATGCTACCCTCCGGGAAGACGCGCAAGCGGATAAAAGTAAGTAGCAAGTACAGCATGACATAAGTTCAGATTTTACCCGTTTACTTGTTATCTATTTAATTTGTAATTGTAACTGCGATAAGCGGCGAAATTTTGCTGGGGGATGTATTTTAATGCAGTCACCATATCGCAATTTTTAATGAGTTTGAGATAACACATGAAATTTGGGTGTAAAAAGTATAAAATAACAGTAAAGTTTTGAATTTGACCTATGTGAAAGTATCTAAACATGGTTTAACACATATTTTCAGCAATCTACATGAGAAATTACACGGAAACCTGATGACCTGAAAATAAGTGCTAGCAGTACTTTCAGTGGATACACTGACTAAGAAAAAAAGAGGCATAACGAGAAATTAGATTTTCCCCGGTAAACCTCCCTCAAATTTATCCTTACTGCTAATTACTTTTAAGATTTAGACGACGCAGCAACCGTTGCAGAGATGACTCTGTTTTCAGTTTGAAGGCAAGGAATTGGGTACGCTGGATGGATTGGAAGTTATTGTCGCTCACAAGGATTAGAGATGGCTGTCCATCACCTAGTTTGGAACCAAGGGTTAAACCTTCGATATTATCGAGTAGAACATCAAGTTTACGTAAATCTAACAGTAGTTTCTTCTGCACAGGTTTGATATCTTTAATGTTAGTATCAAGAAGACTATTGATATTACTAATATCCGTTGCACCTTCAAGGGAAACTTGAAACAAAGAGATACCAAATCCCAAACCCGTAAATGCACGCTCGATACTGATGAAATGTCCCTGATTATCAATTGCATGTAAATCTGGTAAACCTTGTGCGTATTTACCAGTTAGATTAATTAATGGTTTTACCGCTTCAGTTTTATATAAGTATTCCTTGTCAGGTTGCCTTGTTTCCAGGTTGTAGCGAAGAATACGACAAGATGTGGGAACTCCTGATTTAGCTTCCGTACCATCTTGAATCAGAGCATTTTCAGAAGCAGTAAATAAATATTGTTTATCTGGGGTAATAGTGAGGTTTTCTAATGCTAAATTATTGCGAACACCTTTTTTACCATCACTCGTAGGTAAAAACTTATCTGGAATTGGTAAATTACTGATTTCTTTTCCAGAAACAAGGGAAAATTCCTTGACAAATGGGTTGATTAGTTGTGATGCATCACCTTCAGAAGATATAAATACACTTTCTCCTTTACTTAATGCTATTCCCTCCGTATCTACTGTTCCCCGTGCAAAATTTTGATTTTTTTCATTCAGTAACAACTTAACCCCAACAGGTACGACACCACCATCTCTGAGTTTTCCTTTACTCAAGTCAATTTTGAGGCTATAAAAACGAGCAGGGGCTTTTTCACTGCGGTCATCAGAAATGGCATAATAAAGTTGCTTTTCCTCATCATAGGTAATACCAGAGAGTCCACCAAAAGGAGTATTTTGAAAAGTCGTACTACTGGGGAAAGTAGTTTCCCCAATAAAATCTATCCCAGTGATTTCAATAGCAGATGAACTTAGATTAGTAAATAAGAAGCTAATAATGAGAATTGGAATACAAAAGTAAATAACTTGTCTCCAAACAGAAGCTTTTCTAATTAGTTTCATGTTTATTTTTTGTCCCGTTAAAGCCACAAACAGGATACCATAATCAAATTACGTATTATTTATTGGGTATTCTCCTCATTCAAACTTTAAACTGTTTTTCCAAAAAACTAACCAGGGTTTTTCGGGGTAAAATCCGAGATAAATGTGCGATCGCATTATTCGTAAAGCCACCACTAATTACAACCGAGTCACCCTTTTCTAAGGCTCGGAATGTATCACGTACTACGACTTCAGGGGTACTAACTTGGGTATTTTTGGCTGCGATCGCCTCTGGAAATTTCGCTTCCACAAAAAAGTTGGTATTGGTTGGACCAGGACAGCTACATAATATACGTACACCATAGTTACGATTTTCTGCCCACAAAGCTTGGCTAAAACTTAATACAAAAGCTTTTGTTGCTGCGTAAACTGAAATATAAGGCATTGGCTGAAATGCTGTGAGGGAAGCAATGTTAATAATATTTCCTGAACGCTGATGTCGCATTAGTGGCAAATATTTATGCGTTAAATCAACTAATGCTAAGATGTTTAATTGCACGATTTGAGTTTGGCGATTTTCATCACTTTCTGCAAAATCACCATAATCACCAAAACCTGCATTATTGATTAAAAAATCAATTGTAATTCCCCGTTCCTGGGTGTAATCAAATATAGCTTTAGTTGCACCAGTCTCAGTCAAATCCTGAATAATAACATCTACTTTAATATTATGTTTTGCCTGTAAATCTGATGCAAGTTGATTCAGTTTTACTTCAGAACGCGCTACTAATACCAAATTGATTCCATGAGCAGCCATATATACAGCAAAAGCCTTACCAATACCACCAGAAGCACCTGTAATTAGAGCAGTTGACATTTTTAATAAGATGAGTTTTTGTTTATGACCTTTATAAATACTAACAACAAGTACAAGTCTTTTTCGTAATCAATAGTAATATTCCTCTTAGCTGAAAAACTCCTGACATCTGTGGGATTCTCATCCTCACTGTGGGAATACTAAGTATATGTAGAATCAGGTGTAAATAATGACTAAGTTAAATAATAAAGCATTTGAAGTTTTGCGCGTTGAAGTAGAACGATGCGCTAACAACGATGCAATTGGGCAAACTGAAAAGCTAATTGTCATTAAACGTTTAGAAAAACTCCGTTTAGAAAAGGGTTCTGAGGTGAAATTTGATGAGTTACGTGACACAGTTTCCGATATTTACCCGCAATTTAGCGACAAAGTAATTAAGAAAGCAATCAAAGCAAACAAACCATCAGGAATTTTTGGAAAAATTACATTCTTAATCATATTCCTTACAGGTTCAGGGGGAATTGTATGGATGGCAAACTTACCTAATCCGATGATTCGTAAGTCAGTTGCCAAAACCGCACCAATTTTACTTGTACCAAGTTTTATGAGTATGGATTATCACTATCGTGAGGCAATTGATACCCTTGGACAAGCAGAACAATTATTAGATAATCCCACGAGTGCAGCAGATATCCAACGTGGGGAAGAAAAAGCTACAGAGGCAAAAAAACATCTCGATCAATTACCTGTTTGGTTTTTAGGTTATTATCCAGAAGCATATTGTAACTGGCTTGGTTGCAGTTGGAAATTTACACTTGATGAATTTGAAGCTGCACGGAAAAAAGTCGCAAGATTAGAAGCGATCGCATTTCAAAATCAAAATTCCCTAAATCCATTGCAAGAAGCTGAAGGAAAACTTGAGGTAGCGAAACAGCAGTATACAACGGCAAAAACTATCCCAGAAAAAGAAACAGCAGTTTTGGCATGGAAAAAGGCAATTACTCTATTTGAGCAAATTCCAGAGGAAACAATAGCAGGGAGAAATGCACAAGCAAAGCTCAAAGGTTACATACAAGAATTGGATGATGCTTTTACAGCGACATATATCAGCGCTGCACAGGAATTTGATTTAGAAGCTCAAAAAATTAAACCTACAAATCCCCAGGGAGCATCTAAATTATGGCAGCAAGCTCTTTATAAGTTAAATCAAATTCCCAAGGAAAATCCACGTTATTTGGAAGCGCAAAAGCTACTTGTTTCAATTCAATCAAAAGAACAAACAGTGGCTAATTCCAGTAGCATTAATTATATTGAAGCAGCAAAACAATATGCTTTTACTGCTGCAACAATTACCCAAAAACCACCACATCCTGCTCCTAAATGGAAACAATCTGCGGAACTTTGGAATAATGCAATTTCACAATTGAAAGAAATTGATGTTAAAGATGCTGGTTATGTAGAAGCACAAAAATTAATTGCTCAGTATCAAAGCAATTTGGGTATTATCGAAGAAAGATATGAGTCAGAAAAAAGTGGGCAAGAAATAATTTTACGAGCTAACCAAAAAATACAAAACTTAATCGCATTCTCACCATCAAATAGACAACAATGGAAATCAGAAATTCAAGGAATTATCAATCAACTGGAAACAGTGCGATCGCAAACCACTTCTTACCCGAAAGCACAGCAACTCATCACACTAGCACAGAGAAGAATGCAAAATATTTGAGCATTGGAAATTGTCACGTTCAATATCACAACCTCCTCTCAGAATATTGCTACCAGCACAGGATTTATTGGATACGACAGATATTTTTCAGCAATATAGTAAAAAAAATTGCTCTCCGAAGAAAAATGTGCTATATTAACGAAAGTGCGGACGTATAGCTCAGTTGGTTAGAGTACGTCGTTGACATCGACGGGGTCACTGGTTCGAATCCAGTTACGTCCATTATTGATCACAGATTATATGGATTATGGGATTGTGACTTTACCTGTACATTCACTAATTATTTGTCACTGTTAACAGATTAGTGTCATTTTTCACTAATTAATGTCACTATTAACAGATTGATGTCCTAAAGCTAAATACCAGTCACTTAGCTCTTGTTCCTCACTAAAATTTATTTGGGTGCGGCTCTTTTCATAATACTATTTCCATTCTGATATAAAACCTAAAGTCCATATGGTATAAGAATTGTAAGTTCTAGAGATTCCAAAATGAGGTTCGCTCAAAGTTCAAAAACAGAATCACATCTTTTTTGTAGTATCGCATTACACTCTGGAATGGGGTTTTTGTGATTTTTGGTGATCGCTTAACTTTAAGTTTCTAGGCTTAGGAACGCGGATTAAATAAAGTGCAAAAGTATCAAAAGTAGGGTGTGTTAGCGCAGCGTAACGCACCATTCCAAATCAAATCGAAAGTTGTAGGTTATTAAATCCTCATTCCTTAGTGGTGCAGAAAACTTTTCTGAGTCTCATGATGGACAATCTGGATGGTCAAAATAGTGCCTGAAACTAGGCTGTTGACTCTGAACCCTTTACCCCATAAGACTTCATGCAAAAAATGTGTCGCCTGTTTTTATGGGAAAGCGGCTGGAACAGCCGCTTTCCCACAAATAAAAGTAGCATAAATAATTTTCTCGGAAATCGGCTCAAAACAGCCAGAGTCAACAGCCTAGTTTCAGGCACTATTTTGACCATCCAGATTGTCCATCATGAGACTCAGAAAAGTTTTCTGC
>NZ_NTFS01000220.1 GCF_002289455.1 Brunnivagina elsteri CCALA 953 | reverse complement strand
GAGTAATTTTGTATACACCATAATTTCAATAATTAGTGTGCAGAGCCATTTCCGTGATAATTGTCCGAATCATAAAATCCGTTTTTTGTGCCAAAGAACAAACAAGCCATCGTGAAGACAACTGTTAATGCGACTAAGATTATCTTTACATCCATTGTTTTTGTTTCCTTTTCAGGGTAAGACTTTATTGATTTTATAAACAGCAACTCTGCTTTTAAAACAGTATTACTAACAAATCTTTACTATGGTTATTTTAACTAAGCAATGGGTTAACCTACCAGAACCAAGTCAAATTGTAAAACTTTTCTGGTAGTCTGTCCATCCACTAAAGTAACAAAAAGAATCAGCATCAATCTCTCAATCATGAGAACTCTTGTGGTATGGGTATCCCTACCCGCTCTAAGTATATGACCTGTGTGGTTTTTCGCTTAGAGTAAGCCACAAAATAAATGATCCTGTGTTGTCATGCTGAGGAACGTTCGCGTAGCGTGTCCCCTTGGGACTCAGCATCTGTATGAGATTCTACCCTTCGGGAACGCGTTCGCGCAGCGTGTCGCTTTGCGACTCAGCGCGAACGTTCCTCAGAATGACATTGGGCATTTCTTTATGTGGAGTTCGCTTACTAATTATCGAAGTTTGATTTCAGAAATTTGAGTTACACACATTGCAGTTCCTTTTTCGTAATAAGCTGCTTCGTTAATGAAAACAGGATATATAGTTGATTCACCTTGGTAAACAATATCTTCACCTAAGAATGTCAAAAACATCGGTTCCCCAGCATTGAGGGGTTGATAATCTTGAAATTGCAACCCAGGATGAATCATTGCCCGAATTTCTCCCGACTCATTTCTGGGATAATCGATAGTGTTGGTAACTTCGTAAAATTTAAGTATGTTATTTGCAAGATTAACAATTCCTTGGTTATAAGTCTCCACAAAATCAAGGATTGCATATATTAGCGCTTCAGTTTGCTGAAATAAATTTGCATCTAATATTCCTTGGGCAACAGCACCAACTTCGACAGTACAACCAAACTCCGAAATCGAGTCTAGATGAGGGTTATCCTCATATTGAGTTATGGAATAAAGTATTTTTATTTCTGGATTTATTGAGACAAGGTAAGCTGATAACTCTAAATGAAAGCGATTTAAATTTGGTAAAATAACAGTTAAACCCATATTAGAGGTTGTGCTGTGTAAATCGATGACAAAATCAGCTTGTTTTTCACCACCAGTTCCATAAATGCGAGATATTTCCTTGGCACGTTGTGCTTCATAAGTCGATAAATTTGGATTTTCTAAATCTTGACGAGTAAAACATCGATTCAAGTCGGTTTCATAATATCGCTTACCAATTGCGTATGCTTTTGGATTAGCAAAAAACGTCACAGTTTCAAAACTTGGACGTTGAATTAAATGTGGTAAAGACTCGAATTTTTTAATTAAATATATTCCCGTTAGTTCATTTCCGTGGGTTCCCCCAAAAATCGCAACACGGTTAATTTTATTTGAACTCATAATAAAAAATAATTTTAATTTTGGTTCATCAGACGACAAGATTAAAGTCTAGGAAATTCCAGAAAATAAAATATCCCAACTATCGATTTATCAATCGTACCATTCGTAAGTTCGGGTGGGGATACCCCACCCCTACAATGGAATGTATTGATGTATGAATCAATTTAAAACTTATAACTCATCACCTGAATTGCGGTAGTATCCGCTAAACTACGGGGATTTATCGAAATCGTATCACCATTACTACGCTGCACTTTCATTCCCTGCATCAAACCCAAAAATTCATCCACAGAGGAAATATCGCACTTGTCATCTGCTGCTTGAGTACGGTAATGGGTAGGAATTACGAGCTTTGGTTTGATTGCTTCCACTGCTTGCTTCGCTTCCTGGGCAGTATAACCCTTATTACCACCACCTACTGGTATAAAAGCAATATCAGGACGACCAAGACGACTAAATACCACTGTTTGTTCAAATGCAAGTGGTGCAGCAGGAACACCAAGATGGACAATATTTACTCCAGCTTGCTTCCAGCTCCAAGAAGTATTCATCCCAAACTGTTTACCACCTCTTCGATCGTGCGCGATCGCAGAACCTTGAAAATCTAAACCCTTGTATTTATAAATACCAGATTCATAAATTAATTTTGGGTTTCCTGGTAAACCTTCAACCGCACCTTCATCAAGCAACTGACTGCTAATTAACACCACATCAGATACAACTTTAGGCGATCGATACTTTGCAGTACAGCCCAACGTCCGAAATGGATTAACCAAAACCCTAGCACCACCACCAGTAAACAGAAAGCAAGTATGACCCAACCACTGAACCGATAATGAACCACTAGATTGTGCATCTGCCTTTTGTTCGGAACCAAAGGTAGAAATTAACGCCGTGGCTAACCCTAAGCCAGCATAACCCATTAACTCTCGTCGTTTCATTAATTTTCTCTCGCCTGTAATTGTTCCAGAAAATTACGCAGTAATTGTTTACCTGAAGTAGTCAGGATACTCTCTGGATGAAATTGGACACCTTCAATATGAGGAAAGTTCCGATGACGCACCCCCATAATTGTGCCATCCTCAACCCATGCGGTTATCTCTAACACATCAGGACAAGAATCCCGGTCTATGATTAAACTGTGATAACGGGTTGCAGTCATCGGATTATCGATTCCTCGAAAAACACCAACCCCAGTATGAGACACTTGCGAAGTTTTACCATGCATCAACTCAGGGGCAGAAACAATTCTACCGCCAAATACCTGACCAATACTCTGATGACCCAAACATACCCCCAAAATGGGCAAATTTTCCCCTAATTGCTCGATAATAGCTAGGGAGATACCTGCGGACTCAGGACGACCAGGACCAGGTGAAATTGCGATCGCATCAGGTTTGAGAGCGCGAATTTCTTCTATAGATATTTTGTCATTACGAAAAACTTTAATCTCAGCCGCAATCGGAAAATCTACCGTTAATTCCCCTAAGTACTGCACTAAGTTATATGTAAAACTGTCGTAGTTATCGATGACTATAAGCACTGTAGTAATCACTCCCGTGTGTGAATCCAGTCGATCCACTGATGTTTGATTCTCACAGGATTTTACTAGTAGTCAAAGTCATCTTGATACTATTTGGGATTTTTTATTTAGTTATTGGTTATTAGGCATTGGGCATTATTTATTACCCAGGATGAAAGACACAGAACTAGATTATCTATAAAATTAACGCAAAAAAAGCAGGTAGTAAAAGTGTCGCAGCTACCAGTACCGCAACCAAAGCGGAAACCAACACAGCACCAGCAGCACAGTCTTTGGCTATTTTTGCCAATTCATGATAAGTCTGCTTTACAGTCAGGTCAACAATTGATTCGATCGCAGTATTCACCAATTCCAATGCTAAAACTAAACCACTGGTAATTCCAATTACGGCTATTTCCACCGACTCTAATTGCAAAAAAATTCCCAAGCTAATTGCCAGAGCGCAAACTGAAACATGGATGCGAAAATTTCGCTGCGTCTTAAAAGCGTAACTGATCCCAGCCCAAGCATATTTAAAGCTAACGAATATGTTCGAGGCTACCTTCCAGGATAACTTGCGCTCTTGCGAAAGAAGAGGTTCTAAAGCATTATGCTCTGGTGGTGGTGATAGTTGTTGTGACATAGGCACCAATTAGGTTGGAGTAGGAATTTAATTAGGAATTTAAGTAGAAATGCAAGTAGAGCAGTAGAGTATTTTCTATATCACAGCCGCTAATGGCAGTAAAAACCTGATGATAGCTTTATTTTTTTCTACAGGAGTATTATAAAAGCAGAATCGAAAAATTACAGTAAAGATAACGATGCTTTGTAAGAATCGCTACGCCAAAGCTGGAATAGTTCTAAAAATCTAGTATGTCAATAGAAATACCTATTGTCCTCAGCAATTTCACTTGCTGTTCTAACATTCTACTCAGAGATTCATCGTCCGGATGGTCCCAGCCTAATAGGTGGAGTAAGCCATGTGCAGACAACCAAGCTAGTTCGGTTGACAACTGATGACCTTGCTGTTGAGCTTGTCGCGTCGCCGTATCTATAGAGACAATAATGTCACCTAGATACAAAGGAGTTGAATCAATTAAATGATCGAGTTGAGGAACATCAACTTCTAATTCCGCAAAAGCTAATACATCGGTTGGTTTATTTTGATGACGATATTGAGAATTTAACTCCTGAATTTCTGTATCATCAGTCAAGCGTAATCCAATTTCATAACTTGCAGCAGGTGGAAGATTTGCTTCTAGTTCTTGCAACCAACTTTTAAACCAATTATCCCAAGTCTCAGGTGAAACCCCAGGGTCTAAAATATCAGACTGGGAACGTTCTTTAAAAATATCCTCTACGTAAAGTTCTACTAGCACTTTACCTCACACAATCTATTTGCACAGGGAAGAATTCTTTTGATAATTTTTATTCAGGTTTTTTAGCGAGTCAGGTAAGCTAGTCCCACTAAAGCGGCTAATATACCCACTGTGGTGAGAGCAAAGTGCTTTAGCGATGTTAGGCGTTTTTGCACCATATTTCGCATGGCAAGTTTGACATAACTTGGTTTTGGCTCGGTAGAGGGGGAATTACTCATAATTATTTAATAATGATTTGATGACAAACCCTTTTAACACTGTAACAGTTAGTCGAAAGTAAACATGCCATCCTGGCAACAGTGGGGTATTGGGAAGGGGAATAAAATAAAGATTTTGCTCACGCGGAGTCGCAGAGTCGCAGAGAGTAAGAGTTTTAGATACCAATGCCCAATGCCCAATGCCCAATTCCCAATTCCCAATTAAACAGTCTCAACCAACTGATTTTCTTGACGTAGGTAGGATTGAATAAATGGGTCGAGTTCACCGTTTACCACGTCGTTGATAGCTGTGGTTTCTAAATTGGTGCGTAAATCCTTGACCAATTGGTAGGGATGGAAGACATAGTTACGGATTTGATTACCCCAAGATGCTTCAGCAACGTCGCCGCGAATTTCGGCAATTTCCTTGGCACGTTGTTGTCTGGCAATTACCAGTAGTTTAGCTTTTAAACGGGTAAGGGCTTTGTCTTTATTTTGTAGTTGGCTACGTTCTTCGGTACAGCGCACGGCAAGACCTGTTGGTAGGTGAACTATACGCACTGCTGTTTCTACTTTGTTGACATTTTGCCCACCTTTACCACCTGCTCTGGATGTGGTTATTTCCAAATCTTTATCTGGAATATTTAATTGGACGCTGCTATCAATTTGTGGCATGACTTCTACCCCCGCAAAGCTTGTTTGTCGCTTCCCGTTGGCGTTAAAAGGTGAAATTCGTACTAAACGGTGAGTACCCATTTCCGAACGTAGATAACCGTAAGCATAGCGTCCAGTTATTTCTATGGTTACAGATTTAATTCCGGCTTCGTCACCTTCTGATTCTTCTACTAGTGTGACTTTGTAGTTGTGTTTTTCTGCCCAACGGGTGTACATTCGCAGTAACATTTCTGCCCAGTCTTGGGCATCCGTACCACCAGCGCCAGCATTAATTGATAAGACCGCTCCTTCTTTGTCGTAGGGACCAGAGAGCAGTTGTTCTAATTCCCACTGATCGAGTTCGTGATTTAGGGTTGTGATAGTTAATTCAGCTTCTTTGAGCAATCCTTCGTCGGATTCTAATTCCAACAGTTCAAACACTGCTTTGCTGTCTTCTAGTTGCGATCGCCATTGTTGGTACTGTGAAAAGTGTACTTTGAGTTCGTCAAGTTCCTGCATTATTTTTTGTGCCTGAATTTGATCGTCCCAAAAATCAGACTGTGCGGAAACTTGCTCTAAATCTCGAATTTTGGCTGTGAGTGCAGGTACGTCAAAGATAGTCCTGAGTTTTACCCAGGCGACGAGATAACATTTCAATTTCGCGTTTGAGTTCTAAAACGTCCATAGAACCTATCTATAAATTGGTAGCAATACTAAATTTTACACGGAAATTGCTATTTGGGTATGGGGTATGGGACTATTGCGATCGCTCTATATTTTTCGGTTCTGTCAAAGTTTTCCTTATCTTTACAGAGTATTTACCGAGAATGTGGGGAAAAACTATACATAAATTTACCAATGCGATCGCAATAACGAAACCTGTCCAGTTCCCTCCCCTTAATAAGCGGAGGGTTAGGGTGGGGTTCTATATTTTAGATTAATCAAAAATGCCAGTCATGTTCAGCTTGCTGTAAAACGTATGTGGCTACATCTTGAATTTCCCGTGGGGTTAATTTGTCTTTGTATGCCGACATATTATTTTTCCCATTAGTGACTATTTCTGCGATCGCTTCTATTGAATTCATCCCATATTTCTTTAAAGCATTAATTTTTAAATTTTTACCGCGTCTGATAATATTATTCCCATTCAGATGACAACCTGCACAATTATTTTCAAATAATTTGACAGCATTAGTTTGATTGTTTGCTGAATTAGCAGCAGATGCTGGTTGATTATTCATAACTATCAAACATAGTAATAATGTTAAAAGTAAAGTTAATATTTTTCTCGATTTTATTCTCATTTTATCTTGGGGAATAGGGTAGGGATTGAAGACTTCAGGAGATACACTAGAACAAAAGGCAGAAGGAATATTACATATAATATTGGCTTTTCAGGTATTTTTGTTATATTGATTTCCGCCAAGCTGTATTAGCTATTTGTGTTACAATGGGAGGTAATAATGATGGCTTGAGATTTTTGATAATTATCATAATCTGCTTAAATAAATCAAAATAGTAATGTATTGTAGTAAGTTGGAATCAAGCCATTAGTATTCTCAAAATCTACGATCGCAATACATCTATTGGCAGAGCATATCGACAATCATCCATATCAATATGGAATTAATAATAATTATAAATTATTGAGGGAACTGCTATGTCTGGAATATTTCAAATTATTCGGAACTTTTTTCTGCGGGTTGGAGGCTTTTTTTCGGTTTTTTTCGGTTTTATTGCTAATTCTATCAAAAATTTATTCGCTGCTTTTGCTAGGCTCTTTGGACTTACTCAGTCTGATTATTTCTTGGAATCTAACGAAGCGCAAGGTACAGGACGGATTGAAGCAAAACAGCAAATTGAAAAGAAGCAAAATAATATTCCTGAAACTCCTACCCCTAACCGTCGTCGTGCTAATGCCAAAGTTGATGATTACTTTCTCAACATGGCTCGTGAAGTCAAAAAGGACTAACACAATTCGTGATGCAATAATGGGGTGAGGACAGCGAGGGATTTCCCAAAGGCTAGTTACTGTAAGAGCATGTTTGAAAAGTTTTAGGATGTATAAATTGTCATTCTGACTGGAGCTTTGCGGAACGTACGCGCTACGCGTTGCCGCAGGCTAGAATCTAGAGTTTAGCCTACGTACTGAGATGCTGAGTCCCAAGGGGACACGCTACGCGAACGTTCCTCAGCATGACATAGAAGGAGACTTTTCAAACACCCTCTAAGGTATGGCTTTCAGATTATCCCACCCTGTTTTTCTCAACACATCACCAGCAAGTTTAGTGGTTGGTGGTTGAAATGAAGCAAAAGCACCATAATTAATATTTTATTTATAAACATGAGTCTAAAATCAGCACCAAAAAAGGTGGACTTTTGTCCACCTTTTCTAATTAGCTAATACTAGGTTCTAGAACTAGTATCCACCTGAATAACCGCCGCCACCACTGTTTCCGCCGCGTCTGCCACCACCGAAGGAGCCACCACCTTCAGTTTTGGGCTTTGCTTTATTAACTTTCAAGCTACGACCCATCCATTCTGCGGTGTCGAGAGCTTCGATTGCCGCAGCTTCTTCAGCTTCGCTTGACATTTCTACAAATGCGAAACCTCTTAACCGTCCAGTTTCTCGGTCTTTAGGCAGTTGAGCACTTTTAACAGTTCCATATTCAGCAAAAATATGTCTGAGGTCACTTTCTTCAACCTCATAGGATAAATTACCAACGTAGATAGACATTAAGACATCTCCGAAATTGTAGGATTTACAGATTTTGGTTCGGAGAGGTCTGCAATAAATAATAAAAACAAACTGTGCAACCGAATTTAATCTTTTATATAGTCACACTAACACAAAAATCAACTATGCTCCATAAAACATATCTTCTTGATGCCAGCTATTTAAAAGTACTCCCCAGGACTCTCACCAGAAAGATAGGCTAAATACAGGGTTTAGAAGCAAGGAGGAGCCTGGGGAGGAAGCTAGAAAATTATTTGGAACCGTAAACAAACTTTACCTTTTAGGGAATTAGCGATCGCGATTAATAACGGCTGATCCATCGCTAACCGTGTTCTTTTGTAAGTAATTATACACCCGACGAGACACTTCACGGACAAAAGCTCCGGCTCTGGGATCGTGATTTGGTCTTTGTACCAAAACACCTGCTAAGTAGCTTTTACCGTTGGGCATGTCAATAATACCCGCATCACCAATAATAAATCTTAATGTACCTGTTTTGTGGGCAATGGTAGCTCCTTTACCAATCCCAGCAGGTAGTAAGGTGTTGGTTTTGACACGACGCATGATACCTAAAACTTGATTGCGACTGTTGGAGGATAGCAAACGATTGTTATGGACTAATGCAGCTAATCTGACTAAATCTTTGGAACTGGTTGTATTTTTGCCTGCGATGTCTGGCAGTTGATTCCGAACTGCTGTGTTTGGTAATCCCCAGTTCCGAAAACGTTGGTTCACTTTTGTTGTACCACCTAAGCGGTCGAGAACCATATTTGTTGCCGTATTGTCACTGATAATCATCATCAGGGTGGCAGTTTCGAGGACGCTAAATTTAGTACCGATGGGTTTATATTGCATAGTTCCCGATTCCCCAACTTTTAAATCCCGTCGCATCACTAGTTTATCTGTTAGTTTAATTCTGCCAGCATCAATTTCTTGAAAGAGTGCGACTAAGAGGGGAAATTTAATTGTACTGGCAGCAGCAAATCTTTTTTCACCATTAATATCTATATAATTACCAGTTTGTAAGTCTAGAAAAAATATACCGGGATTCAATGATTTATAACTTGCTAATAATCCACGAATTTGAGAACTGATACCCGACATTTCTTGACCAAGATTAACCACTCCTGCAAAGGTCGAAGAATCTGTTGGTTGAATAGTGATGTCTTCTCTATTTTCACCATTCATATTACTATTCTGTTTGTCAAACGAGTTGAATTTGACAATCCAATGGGTGCGGGAATCTCCTTTGATAGATAAGTTTCGGGCAGCAATATGATATCCAGGAGCTAGTTCTACAACAAAACGAGTTGTTTTTCTATCTGGTTCTCCAATCCGGATTTCTTTGACTGCATTACCAAAGCTTTTTTTGACGGTATCGGAGTTTAAATCAGTTTCAGGTAAGTCAATTACCAATCGGCTGGGATTCTCTAATACAAAAGCTTTTGGTTGAACTTCAGAAGTAGTAGTTAGGTGTAATTGATTTTGGTTAGAGTCAAAGTACCAAGATTGTAGTTGTGAAGCGTTAACTTCTCCTGCTGCTAGAACTAAACTGCTTAAACTGATAGCAAGTAAATGTGATTTCATATTATGATTGTACTTGTGTGAGTGCGGAGTCAATAATCAACTTTACCTTAGATTTTCTTCTGGGTATTTGGTTGAGTTTCCGGACAAAAAGTCATAAATTCTAGTTATTCATTTTGATTTTTCATCCAATTTGGAATTATAAAAGCACCACAAGTCATCACGATTTACCAATATAAAATCGCTGATAGTTTTGTTGATAATGTTAGTAGTTGAATCTTTGCGACGAGCAGATGATTCATAATGTTTCCAATTTATCTACAGTGTTCTAGATAATAGCTACCCCAATATGAAAAATAAAACTGTCATTGAAACGTGAAAATGCTACATCTCTTCAATCCTGGTTTTTTATAGTCGATTCGCAATCAGATGGGTATTTATTACACGTAGTAATAAATACTACTGCAAGCACTAAGCATTAGCAAGAATCTGATAGAACCGATTCTGGGAATATTGAGAGATATTAAATTGCAAAATTAGAAAAATGTACAGATAAATACTAAACGAATCCACCAATTGTTAAATTTTTGACATATCCAGAGAAAAAGAAGTATTTTTTCTGACACTTAAACAGTAGTTGATGATAGAATCGAGCGGTTTATCTAGCAAAAAAAATACTAATAAGAGGTTGCGTAAAAATGGCAGAGCGAAAGAGACCTGCGACTAGAAAAAGTTCATCTGCTGTCAAAGCAATAGGGGTAAAAAAGAAGCAAGCAACTGCAAAAAAGACTGTATCTGTTACCGAACCAATCGAGTCAGAAAATAAAGCTAGTGTAATAAATGAAACAGAATCTACTTCTATGGATGTAGCAGATGAACAAGTAACAACCGCAGCAACTGAAACTGCCGCAACCGAGAAAACTAAAAAAACAACTTCGACGACAAAAGCAACTGCAACCAAAAAAGAGAAATTAACACCTGAAAATACGACTCTAGAGATAGCATCGGTAACTCAAGCTGTAAATTTAGAAAAGATAGAGGAAAAAATAGAAGAAAAAACAGCTTGCACACCCAATAATTCCCCACCTGCAACCAAAGAAATGGGGATGTTTTTACAAGACCCAACTTTGTCAAAACTTCGGGATAACTATTTATTTCCTCTCGACAAAGATTATCTAGTCGGAACTAGTTCGAGTCGCTTTACAATTAGCGACACAAACGAAAAAGGGGAACCCGTTTTTACGACTCCAGATTGGTCGAAGCAAGAGGATTTGTCGTTTGAAAGTTTTCAGCAAAATGGTTTAGTAGATAATCCCGAATTTCATCAAGTTAACGTATTTGCGTATCCGCTCGGTAAATCGGGGTAGAAAAAAAATCAGAATGTAAATTGGTACAGACTGCATTATAGAACCCATTTGATATCTCAAGAGGAGGCTAATCTGCGTAGTAAGAGTCGGAGAAAGCAAAGATGAATTTTGGT
>NZ_NTFS01000022.1 GCF_002289455.1 Brunnivagina elsteri CCALA 953 | reverse complement strand
CTAGGTAGGTTTAGGTAAATATCCGAAATCTTGAAACCTATAGTTTATAAGAGTTTCAATCCTTTTTGCCTAAGATGTGATTCTCAATTCAAACAGAAATTACAGTGTTTCTTGAGAATAAAAGGTATCTATTGAGAATTAATATGATTCTATATCTATCACATCAAAATACTAACCGCTATCTGTAAGGGTTTGAACCTTTCTTCAAACTAAATGTAGTACCTAGGCAGTTACAGAATGAGTTGGAATGACACAACACTGGTAGGGATTAATGCTTTCAAAAATGAGATTACTGATACAGAATGTTACATGACTGTTACTTTCAGCAAAATTCAGAATGGCTAAATCAAATAAATTTTTACCCGAATAGAACAAATTATCGTCCATGTACTACTAAGGACGACAAATTTGTAATTATTCTTGAAAAAGATATTAGCAGTAATCCAATACTTATTAAGCAATTGACAAAATTAAGGATAAAGGGGAGATTTTGTATCTATCCCACCAACTTTATTGGGGGGCCAAAATCTGACTACAGCGCGTCCGATGATATTATCACGAGGAACAAGACCCCAACAGCGTCCATCGTAGCTTTGAGTTCGGTTATCACCAAGGACAAGATATTCACCTTTTGGTATGGTTGTTGGTTGATATAAAAAAGGTGGTTGTTGTCCTGAGGTACAAACTTCGGTCGATGTACGCTCTTTGTCTTTACTGAGATAATTGGTTTCGGGAAGTTGTTTGCCGTTGACAACTACTTTACCGTCCTTTAGTTCTACTTTGTCCCCTGGTAAACCGATAACACGTTTAATAAAAGCATCCGTATACTCTTCTCTTTTTAGTTCGGCTGTGGGCGAAAATACAACAATATCGCCACGCTCTGGGTCAGAAAATCTATACTTTAATTTATCGACTATAATTTTATCCGCTTCCCACTGATTCGGAGTTCCGTGTAGAGTCGGTTCCATTGAACCTGACGGGATCCATCGTGCTTCTGCCACAAATGTGCGAATCCCCAATGCAAGCAGAATGCTTAGTACGACGGTTCTAAGTAGTTCTGCAATCCACGAATTATCTGGTTGTTGATTTGAGTTATTATCTGACACTTGATTTTGCATGAATCACTAGATTAATAGCTTAATACGTAGTTTGTTGTCCGGTTCAGCAGAAGAAACTATACTTATCAATTTTAGCCATCAATTAAGATGCATACTATTAGTGTAACTATCTTGACAAGATTTACGGTAGTTAAAGTAAATTTTTTTGTCGCGATCGCAAAAAAAATTATTTTTCGAGTGCAACCAAGTTTAACCTAAAAGGATACTTGTTTGTTAAATCATAGTTATCGTTTGAACGCATTTACCTTTATGACATCTCCTAGTAGTTTACTAATTCGCCACGCTCGGATCATTTTACCAAATGGTGAATCGATGGTTGGGGATGTGCTGACGCGCGATCGCATCATCGTCGAGGTTGCCCCCCAAATATCGACGGCTGAACCTACAATTGAAATTGACGCTTCCGGGTTAACTTTGTTGCCGGGGGTAATCGATCCGCAGGTACATTTCCGTGAACCGGGGTTAGAGTATAAGGAGGACCTATTCACTGCGAGTTGTGCTTGTGCTAAAGGTGGGGTGACATCTTTTTTAGAAATGCCGAATACTCGACCGTTGACTACTAACCAACAAACCTTAGATGATAAGTTGCAACGTGCCTCGAATAAGTGCCTTGTCAACTATGGCTTTTTTATTGGGGCAACGTCAGAAAATCTACCTGATATTCTCTCAGTATATCCGACACCGGGAATTAAAATTTTTATGGGGTCAATGCATGGTCAGTTGTTGGTGGATACTGAAGCTGCATTAGAAGTTATATTTTCTCAAGGTAGTCGTCTCATTGCTGTTCATGCTGAGAACCAAGCGAGAATCAACCAACGTCGGCAGGAATTTGCAGGAATTACCGATCCGGCTATTCATTCCCAGATTCAAGACAATCAAGCAGCACTAGAAGCTACCCAACTGGCATTAAAACTTTCTAAGAAATATCAGCGTCGGTTACATATTCTGCATATGTCCACTGCGGAGGAAGCTGAATTACTACGTCAAGATAAACCTAGTTGGGTGACATGTGAAGTTACACCGCAGCATTTATTGATGGATATCAGTGCATATGCGAAAATTGGCACATTCGCACAGATGAATCCACCATTGCGATCGCGCCACGATAATGAGGTACTTTGGCAAGCTTTACGGGATGGTATCATCGATTTTATCGCGACTGACCACGCACCCCATACATTGGAAGAGAAAGCCCAACCTTACCCCAAAAGCCCTTCGGGGATGCCGGGAGTTGAGACTTCCCTGGCATTAATGCTGACTGCGGCAATGGATGGAAAATGTACAGTAGCCCAAGTTGTTAATTGGATGTCAACGGCAGTCGCAAAAGCCTATGGAATCGCGAACAAAGGGGCTATTGAACCGGGTTATGATGCCGATTTAGTTCTAGTTGATTTAAATAATTATCGCCCTGTACTGCGTCAGGAATTATTTAGTAAATGTGGTTGGAGTCCTTTTGAAGGTTGGGAGTTAACGGGATGGGCACATACGACAATAGTTGGTGGTCAGATAGTTTACAAAGATGGCAAATTATTTACTGATGTGCGTGGACGAGCCTTACAATTTCAAGATTCAGATCAAAAATAGTCTTTGATTAAATCTTTTAGGTTGAATACGAAAAAAAGGTGAAATTTATTTCATTTGAAGGGAATGCAGTAGGGGCAAACGGTTGTTTGCCCTTATTTTATTAGTATTTGTATTGGTTGTTTGTTCTTATTTCATCCGTACCCTGCATCCAAACTCTAAGTATTATAGGTTTTCAGCAATTCACAGGTTAAATCACTAACTACCAGTATTTACTTAATTTTGAAGTGCTTAATTTCATGTACTTAATTTAATATACTGAAAAAAATACTTAAGTCTTGCCAATATTTAGCCAAAATCAACATAACACTAGATTCATTACTCGCTTGTCGCGAGTTTTTTTATGACTACTTAATTATTGTTTGATTAATTTATCGGTTTTTACGGATTAGCAATTCTACTGAATGAATAGTATTTCTCAGTAAATATTCAAATTTTGATGAGAAGGTTAATAGTGATTTCAAAAAATACGCAAGAGAACGGATAGAGAGATTTATAGTTTTTTTGTTTACGAAAAAATACTCAGGTGAAAGTAAAAACTCTATGTAAAGCTAAATGAAAAGTAAACGATGAATCAGGGTTGTAAATGACAATTGATAAGTCCAAAAAACTTTTAATTAATCGCAATTTATGGGTACTGCGAATATTTCAAATCGGCTGGATATCCACTTATCTTAAATACGAGATGAAATACTGGCTTACTTGGATTAGCTTGATTTCACTAATGATTTACCAAATGTTTTGTCGAATTATGAATCAAGTGACGATGAGATTTTCCTGATGATATCGAAATATTTGTTATCAAGTAGTTTGCGACAACAATCATTTAGTCAATTTTTAGTTTTAGAATAGCTCTTTTTTAATCATTAATTTAAAGGACAAAGTTATGATTTTTTTAAATGACGATCGCGGAAGTGGCAGAATCGAAACAATTACATTTTCAGATGACGATCGCGGAAGTGGTAGAATCCAAGCAATTACATTTTCAGATGACGATCGCGGAAGTGGTAGAATCCAAGCAATAGCATTTTCCAGTGACGATCGCGGAAGTGGCAGAATTCGAGTCTATTAAATTTTCTCCTCAAATCAGTGTCCCTGACATCCTCTCAGAAGTCGGGGATATTTCTAAAGATAACCCTCAGTTTCTGCAAATTGACGCAAACGAGGTATACACTGACGCTGGTAAAAGCTACTTAAAGTTGAAACTGACAGATTGTATTCTTGTGCTAAATCCTTCCAGCTAACTTCTGGAGGTAAGCGTTTCCAAATTAAGACTTGACAATTCACATCTGGTCGTCCTTGAATGTGAGTTTGGTGCAAATCTCCATTGATATCCAGTTTTACCCACAATTTCACATGGTCTAAAATTGGTGGTGGATCTGGAGATGCGGGAAGATTATCTATCGGATTTGTGATGGCACTTATATCACCTGATGCCGATTGTTGGATGCTTGCAGAGGCTTTTCTGGCATTATCCTCTTGCGTCTTAATGTAAGCATCTTGTAATCTGTGCCTTAAATAAACATTTAGCCAAGTTATTACTGTTCCCCGATCGGGATCGTAAGCATTGCAAATATTACGACAGAAATACAACCAAGTCTGTTGCAGCGCATCTTGATAGTAAGTTGTACCTTCTTTCCACAATCTCTTACCAACCAAGCGAATAATTTGGGTCAAAAGGCGCTGACGCGGTACACTTCCTGGTGGGTATCCGCAAGCTTCTTCTACTAATTTACGTAACTGTTCCTCCAATCCTTTCATCCCAACGATACCAACACAAGCCGAGTAATAAGACTTTCTCCAATATTGCTGATGAAGTCTAAAAGTAATATTACCCATGATGGCGATATTAGCAGGTTGGGGGGAAAGGGGAAAGGGGAAATGCGATCGCACTATTTTCGTTAGTCAAGTAGGTTGGGTGTTTTCGCTCTAAAAATATTTACTGGTGATGATAAATCTAATTTGCGTCGTAACCCAACATTAAATTTTTGCCGTTAAGGAATGTTGACCAATTATATCTCTCCAAACTTTTCAAACCACCTCTAACATGGGATTCTTCCTTCGTCAGAATGACAAATTCATAAGTGCGTTACTGTTCCCCTGAGTAGCTATTTTTTACGAATTAACCAGAGCTTGATAAAAGCTTCCACAGTACCCGATTGCCTAAGCTCTGTTCCACCAAGATAGGCTAACTTGACCGTTGAGTTTCATTTTTTTACGGATATCTTGAATGTTCCAGTTAGTTAGTTTGGCTAGGGTTTGTGCTTCTTGTTCGTAGCGTTTGTTTAAACTACGTTTATATTCTCTACCTGCGGGACATTTTGCTTCCCCTGTAAATGGATGTTGTAGAATATAACGTCCTTGAAAATTCTCGGTATTTGAGGTTGCGTGAAACATCAAATCTTCGGGGAATCTGTCACGGGTATAGCGAACATGTAAACGGGTAATGAAAACACGATTGGAAACAATCGGAGGACGACGAAAACCGCGTGAAGGTAATTCGTCTGCTGGATTTCTATCTAACCAAAATACACCAGCATCTTTGAGTTCTTCGTTGTTGAGGGGTTCTGCGGAGCAAGGGTCACAACTGCTCATATCCCAAGCATATTCTAAGAATGCCACTTTTCTATCTTCTTTGAGGTAAGAAGTTTGGAACATGGATTTGTAAAAGTCGCCAAATTCTTGTTTTACGTATACGGGAATATTTGTGTTGGAAGCCACTTTGACTGTGCGGTAGTTGGTGACTTCTGCTTGTCCTTTGGGTGAGAGAATATACACTACTAAATCTTGTTCGCTGGTGGCATTTATCATTCCTAAGCGAATCGGTAACATGAATTTGGGTGATTCGTAGGCAATTTGTAATGGACGCAGATTTTGATACCCACTGGCTTCAAATTTGTCTAAATTCACCTTAGCGACAAAGAATTTCATGTTTTGGCGAATATACGGTTTTAGCAGCGCTTTTGCTCCCCGTGGAATTTTGTAACCGTTGCGATTTAACCAGGTTTCTAAACCACCAGATTCTTTTGCACTGAGGATGAGAATGTCATATTCACCAACATTAAACCGTGCTTCTACGGTGACTCCAAGATTGCGATCGCGTCTGGCACTACTTTCTGCTGCTTGGTTAATTGCGCCTGGTGCGGCTAGTGGCATCGGTCTGCGGAGATAGTCATTTTCGGCACATGGGTCTGAGTCGAAATATTCTACTAAACGGGGAGCGCTAAATGCGTCTAAACGCTCGATGATGTTGGGTTTTGCTACTTTGACTTGCTCTTTTTTGATGATGCTTGGTACGGGGACAACTATGGCAAAATCTTTTACTTCTCCTTGGTAGTCGTTTGCCATTGTCAGGACAGTTTTATTGTCGTCTCTGGCAATGATTACTTGTGAAGCTTTGTTATATAGTTTGGTATCGGCTTTGGCTACGTAGAAACCGCAGAATGCGGAAGCTGTAGGGGCAAATCCTAAAAGTACGATACATGTCAGTAGTAATGAGATTATTAGTTTTAATTGCTTCATTGGATTTTGGATTAAGGTTGTTTGGGTTTTTTTCGTGGGGTTAGAAGTCGGGTTATTTGGTTAGTCATGCTTAGTTGGGGATTTTTTGTGGGGTAAGGAACCCGACTTCGTGGGTTTCTTTTAGTTGGGGATTTTTTGTGGGGGGAGGAACCCGACTTGGTGGGGTTGTTCGTTCCATTCAAATGGTTTTTCTTGCCAGAATTTATCTAGTAATAGTGTTAATGGTGCTAGGGCAAATAATGCCCAGAAGACTGCGGTTGATAAATAGAAGTAATTACGTAAGGTGAAAGTGACTATGGCAATAAATAATGCCCAGATAATTCTGGCTATACGGGCATTTGGTATCGATCGCGGATCGGTAATCATGAATAGGGCAAATAGCAGCAATGAACCACTCGTTAAGCGATGGTAGTAAACGTCCCAAGTCCAACCTAACCAGAGATTGCGACATGCTTCGAGTAATGCATATGTACCTAAAAATGTTGCGGTTGTATCCCAACGTCCAACACGTTTGAGAACCATACCACCACATCCAGCAAATATCATGCAGTACCACCAATCTTCTCCCCATTGTCCAGGTGATACCCAAGCATCGGGGGTAATTACCAAAGCGCAAATAATGCCAAAATTTGCAGGATTAAAGAAGTGTTTATTACCAACTTTGAAAAGGAATTTGCTTGCGATCGCACATGTTGCCGCTAACATCATTGTTGTCCAATTGTCTGCCCGCAATAGCAAACTCAATCCTAAGGATGTAATTAAAGCACTACGTACTGATGATGAAAATTGAGGTTTATTTAATACTTCTTGGTCATTAGTTAATGCTTTTTGCCTAAATGCCCAATGCCCCATTATCCATTGCCCAAATAAACATGTAACAATGGCAACTACAATTATTTCTGGTCGTAATGTCCAATCTCTAGTACCGATTCCCAAAATCAGAAATAAAGAGAGGAAAAGGATTTGATAGTCGCGTGCATCTTTAAATAGCATCACCCGCCTAATTCCGGGATTATCCCGTAAAATATCTGAATTTGCATGTCTTAATCTAGACGGGTAGTGGTGAAGATAGTGCCGTCGTTACAGAATTTGTTACAGCTAATCCACAAATGATTAAATTTCCGATTATATTTCTGGAATTACGTAATAATACGGCGAAGATATTATAAATACTATATTAAAAACTATATAAATTGACCATGCCTATTCTCTTCACCTTTGCCCTCAGCCAAAACCAAACTTTTGAACTGCGATCGCATTACGGTAATCGCAAGTTGGATACGTCAGCTTTGGAAAGGTTGATTAATCTCTGTGAGCAAAAATATTACAACCAAGATTTCGACGATAGCATTCAGCTAAAAAATATTGGACGGGAATTGTATCAGTGGTTGGATGGAAAAGAGGGATGGTTACGTCGGGGTTTGGAGGAAAATAGTGACAATAAAATTTATCTCGATTTAATTCAAACCAGTGAAGCGCAGGCTTTAAACCCGCAAACCCAGAAGATAGCGTTAGGGTTGGCGCATTTACCTTGGGAATTATTACATGATGGCTCCGGGTTTTTACTTTCGGAATCGAGTGTTTTACCCGTGCGATCGCTCCAGCAGCGTAACAACAATTTTCCAACTATCCAAAATCGTCCTTTGCGACTGATTTTTATGGCGACTTCCCCAGAACATCCAGACGTTGCCCCTTTGGGTTTTGAGCAGGAAGAGAAAAATATTTTAGCAGCTACAAAAGACCAACCTCTGAGTTTAGTGGTGGAAGAAAGCGGTTCGGTTGAGGAATTGGGGAATTTGGGTGCGATCGTACCCAGAAGATTATTTTGATGTGTTTCATCTAACTGGGCATGGGGTGATTTATACGCAAGCTGCTTTGGGGAGATTTTTAGCAAAAGGTCAGAAAATCAAAGAGAATACGCCCTGTTTTATTACCGAGGATGATTTTGGTAAAGTTGTATTTACGACTGCGGAAGATTTAGGAAAAGCCTTTAAAGGACGGTTTCCACGGGTAATTTTTCTTTCTGCCTGTCACACAGGACAATTGGCAAATGGGGGAACTGTTCCGTCGATGGCACAGGGTTTGGTGAAAGCGGGTGCTGCGGTAGTATTAGGTTGGGCGCGTCCAGTGTATGACAGGACGGGTATTATTGCCGCAACCGCACTGTATCAAGCTTTAGCGACTGGTAAGACGGTGGAAGATGGGATAATTTCGGCACACCAAGAAATGCTCGCACAAGAATGTCCCGATGGGCATTTGTTGAGGGTTTATCGGGATACGCGACAAATTGCCGAACTCGTCACACCACTGCGAACAAAAGGACGAGAAAAATTCAAATTTGCACCAGCCGAACAGGAATTTTTGGATGAGAATAAGATTGTTAAAGTTGCGAATCGGTTTGAATTTGTTGGACGCAGACGCGCTCTACAAAGGTGTTTAAGGGCATTGCGGGAAACTAGCGACGAGGTTGGGGTATTTATTGCTGGGATGGGTGGTTTGGGCAAAAGCTCCCTCGCTGCAAGGCTATGTATGCGGGTTCAGTCGCAACGGGAGAATTTTGAGCGGGTAGTGTTGGTTGGTGTTGCTGATGAGGTGGGGTTAATTAATAAGCTGGCAAATAAATATCAGAGGTATGCTGGTGTTCCGGCATTGTTGAATGAACCGGGAATTACTCTACAGGGAAGATTGCAGAACTTTTTTGAGGCTGTGGAGACGCAGCACGGGAAGCCGTTATTATTGGTTTTGGATGATTTTGAGCAGAATATTCCCCAAGCGAATATTGCAGATGGTAGTTTGCGGATGACTGCCGAAGCTTACCGGGTTTTAGAAGCGATTTGTGCAGCTTTAGCGGAAAACCAAGCCGAGAGTCGATTGATTGTCACCTGTCGCTATCTCCAGGAGGATACCTTACCACAGCATAAATTGCATTTGGAAAGTTTAGCGGGGATGGGTGAAGCTGATATTAATAAGATTTATCTCGAATTGGAAGAGGGAGTTAGGGAAGAGGTACGAAAAAATCGGATAATTAAAATTGCCGACGGAAATCCCCGCTTGTTGAAGTGGTTGGTGGATGTGGTGAAATTGCCGGGTATTCCTGGAGATGAGTTATTGACGAAGTTGGAAGGGAAAAAGCAGGAATTTCGGGAAAATATTTTGGCGGAAACCCTTTTGAATGGGTTGGAAGATGGGGAAAGGGAATTTTTGGCAAGGTTGAGCGTGTTTCGATTGCCCGTGACGGAGGGGATAATATGGAACCTCTCTCCAAACCTCTCTCCTGGGAGGAGGAGAGAGGCTTTAAATTCTCCCCCTTCCCTCGCAGGGAAGGGGGTTGGGGGGTTAGGTTTCTTGCCGAGGTTGATTGCACTCAGTTTGGTGGAATCAGCGACAGTTTACGCGACACAGCAGCCAGAATATCGCGTGACGACGATTTTGGAACCGTTGCTGCAAACTGTGTTAACAACAGAGGAATGGCAAACCACCAGAAAAGCCGCAACCGCAAGCATTTATAAAACTTGGTGGGAAGAGGATGAAAACTACGACGAAGAGCAAGCAAGGGAAATCGTTAGGTTAGGGGTATTGGCTGAAGAAAAAGAAATTGCCGTCACCGTTGGGGATAATATCGCAAGAAATTGGGTAAGTAATAGTCGATATCTGGAAGCGCTGGAAATATGCCGGGAAATTCTCCAATTAGGCGAAGATTACCGAATTTTAGGAACCGTTGCCAGAGCGGAAGTAACTTTGGGTTTGGTTGGGGAAGCGATGACGCATTATCAAAAAGCCTTAGAACTTTGCCCAGAGGATGATTTAATCATAAAAGCCTCCATTTTTCACAACATGGCAGGATTAAAAGCGCAACAGGGAGATATAGAAGGAGCGAGTCCTTCGGATAGCTCCGCTTACGCACTTTATAACCAATCCTTGCTAATCGAAGAATCCATCAACAATGTCCAAGGGAAAGCTGCCACACTCCACCAAATAGCAGGATTAAAAGCCCAACAGGGAGATATAGAAGGAGCGATCGCACTTTATAACCAATCCTTGTCAATCTATGAATCCATCAACGATGTCCAAGGGAAAGCTGCCACACTGAATAATTTGGCTGATTTAAGCTATCAAGCTGGAGATATAGAGAAAGCATTAGAATATCTCCAACAAACCGCTCAAACCTTAGGCGAAATCCGAGATTATGTAAACTTACGGCAGGTTTTGAAAAACTTAGGTGTTGCTGATGAAAGCAAGGAAATTATCTACTTAGCTCAAGCAGTGTGGTTGTGTCTGCGAGTGCAAATACCTTTAATAGCTACCGTAGAAACCTTTGAATCAATGTACCAATCAGTACCCCAAGGCGATGAAATTGAGGCTTTACTGGGTGCAACTGCGGTATATTTGTGTCAGGCTCGCGGTGACAACCATCCGCAATTAGACGAGTTACAACAGCGTAGTTTCAAGATTTTAGCAGGTGCGGCAGGGGCGCAGGGAATTGAAACCCAGGAAGCATTTGATACTTGGTATGTGCAGCAGCAATTAAATGACCCCGAATATTTTATCCCGCGATTATTCGAGCGGTTAGAAGAAATAGTCGCTGATGAATGGTTATTTGAGCGATTTTAGATTCTCGACTGTCTCAAGAAAGCGGGTTTCTCCCCCACTATAAATGCGAATGGAGTACGACAATCCCAAAAACCCACTTTCTCCCCCAACGTGAAAATTCCAACATGCTCCGCTCATCGCAGCATCAAGTTTATTCATTTTGTGAGAAACCCGGTTTCTGGTTTTGCCATCCTGAGTTAGAGACTTTACATCAGGGAGAAACCAGGTTTCTGGAGGATTATTGTTCTGCCAATTTAATTCTTCTCCAAATACTTTTTCACTCCTTCACTCATTTGCAGCAAACTCGGTGTAATTTTACTAGCCAAAAAATCCTCAACCACACGAGCAATCTGCCCAGTAAG
Organism: Brunnivagina elsteri CCALA 953; assembly: GCF_002289455.1. Lineage (GTDB taxonomy): Bacteria > Cyanobacteriota > Cyanobacteriia > Cyanobacteriales > Nostocaceae > Brunnivagina > Brunnivagina elsteri. The sequence continues at coordinate 20,741 of NZ_NTFS01000022.1, read as the reverse complement.
AAAAGAAGGGGCACCATGAATTTTATTTGGATCGATTTTCAACTCACCACGACTCTGAATAATGGTATTATTACCATCTTCAATAAAAGAATTTTTTCCTGCACAATAAACTGCTTCCGTAAAAGCACGTGTTTCTAATGTCCATTCCAGTAAAAATTCTTGCTCATTCCAAGTATTATATTCAAGCCAGGAAAGCATATCCTCACTGAGTAAAGCCCTCGCTGCCATTGGAATATCACCACCTCCATGCCACTCATTAACGGTATAAATCATATTATTCGCTTCTTTACGAGACTTAACTTTAATATCGCGAATATCAGGAATATAACGAACAAGTTCCGTTAATTTATCTCTATAGGTAGCGTATACAATCTGACGCGGGAAAGGAATGCGAGTGTCAGTCGAAATTTTCATCGGTTGATAGTTTATGAGTGAGGAAAAAAAAACAAAGATGAAAGCAATGAGGATACAAAAGAAAATTATTATACTTGATGCACTTGTATAGAAAAATAATACATATCACATATCGTGTCACTTCAATTAAAAAAAGATGTTAAGAATATCAGGGAACTTTAGCTAAAAACTCGATCGAGTTGCAATTATTGCATCATATCAATTCTGTGATTACAACTACATAGCAAAATATAGTGAAATTAATTGTGACCAAATGCCATAATAAACGAACTCATGGGTTTATTTACTTACGCAATATTGCAGAAAGGAGACTAATTGTGACTACAGTCACTACCTTTCTGCTCTTTCATTTTTTGGGTTTATAGTCTTTCCCATTGGGGTTCTCTGAAGTTTAATCACATAAAATCAAGACTAAGAAACATAAGTTTACAGTTTTTTTTGATTGATATTTTTGTTGATATTGGCAACTGTACAGACATAAAACCTTCCATACTTAATTATTGATTGGCTGCCAATCAAAGCTGCCAATAAAACGTTACACCAGAATGTATCAACTCAATACTCCTCAAATTTCCCTATTTTCCCTATCTATCAGAATTCTTCCTGCCGCAGTTGTAGTTTAGGCAACCATTAGCGCCCCGAACATGATATTTGTATTACTGTGGCTCAATCTATGTCTGTTAGCTAAATAGCAATTATGCATTTTGCAATTGTTCTATAACGAAGCCAATAGTGGTAACTTCGACGGTGCGACCGAAGTTACACCAAGGGCATTAGTTAATGGATAATAGCTACCAGCTTTATTGAGATTGAGTTTTGCACGAACTTTGCTGTGTTGAGCGTCAAAATCTTTAAGGGGAAAGATGTTAAAAAAAATCATTGGCATTTTTGTTGCTACTGTGTTGCTAACATTTCAGTTCGTTGTTGGTAGTGCGAGTGCAGTAGTACTATCTGAAGCTACTCGTACCGTAACTTTTAACGATATCGGAGACACCACAGTTCTTAGCCTTAAACAAGTCAAAGAAGGAAAACGTTTATTTCAATATGCTTGTGCCCAATGTCACGCTGGTGGTGTGACTAAAACAAACCAAAACGTCGGTCTTGAACCTGGCGCTCTGGCAGGTGCAACACCTAACCGTAATAGCATTGCTGGCTTGGTAGATTACATGAAAAACCCCACTACCTACGATGGAGAAGAAGAAATTTCCGAACTCCACCCTAGTACTAAAAGTGCTGATATTTTCACAACAATGCGTAATTTAACTGACAAAGATTTGGAAGCGATCGCAGGCTATGTTCTGCTGCAACCGAAAATTGTTGGTTCACAATGGGGTGGTGGCAAAATCTACTACTAAATAAACCCTTTGTCTAATTCAAGCAGGGTTGGGTGAAGATAGCTGCGATCGCAAGAATTTTATTCTTTAACGTCCCTATTTCCTTCCCTATCCCTGCTTGCTTGTTTATTTTAAATTAGGGCTGTTAGAGTAAGCCACAAAATAAATGATCCTGTGTTGTCAAGCTACAGAATGACCGAAGAGCATTTCTTTATGTGAAGTTCTCTTAGAGAAAGATTGCCCAATCTCCTAAGATGTTGAAATTGTTATCAATACACAAATTAAAAATAATCCTAAAAACAATAACAGGGTTTGGTTGTTGCGAATCCAATTGAAAATGCGAGATGCCTGTGGAATATCCCGGTATCTATTACTCAATCCTCGATTTTCAATTTGCTGTTCTGCAAAGTTATCATATAGCGTACAGACTTTGGCTAATGGACGTTGGGGATAATTACAACTATCATCCAGATGGTAAGTACAAGCCTTACAGAGGTACTCGTTAGCTACGGCACGATGCAATGGGATTCCAGGATGCCCAAAGGCTTTTAACTCAGCACGACAATAGGGACAAGCGATCGCTTGTAAATCAACTTTTCGTTGACAGCGAGGACAAAATATGCTAGCCAATTTTTTGATTTAAGATTAATTGCTTTAGTACAATGATAATTTTAAGAGTTAGCTTGATTTAGAAAAACTTCATTCATTAACTCTTCAGTCAATAGTTCCTTGTCGGGAACAATCGGTTGTGATTCTAAATCGAGAATTTGCCAGCTTTTTGCCGAACTAATATGAAATTTCATTCCTCCTGATTGTAAAGCTTTGAGAACTTGACGAGTGGTTTCCCGATTTAGCTTTATCTTTTGTGCAATCTCATCGACAGTTCCAGCATCAATGCGATCGCAGCAATCTAATATACTGAGTGCCAAACAATAAGGTTGGTCTAAGTAGGGTCGAATGATTCGCTGAATTTTCTGGGGTAATAAAAATCGAAACCAGAGTAGAAACTTTGTACTTGACCTAATTTTGTTTAAACTATTTTGATTCACTGAATTTATCTTCTCCTCAATCAACACTGACTACCTGCGAAAAGAATATACCTGCAAGGGATAAATCCAGGTTACGCCAGAATTAGATGATGAGACTTCTACCTAAAGTACTATTCCAATGTTATGAACCATGCGATACCCCTCAAAAGTAGCTAGTCTACGGCAACGCTAAAAGCATACATGACAATGGAAAACCAAGAAATAAATTACCTAAAATTAAATTACCGCAAATGATAGGGGGTGAAATACCCTCAAAAAGGATGAAGAGAAAATAATAAACTAATTATAGAGGATGTTTTTTGATTTAAAAGTCCCTAACATCCCGTTAATTTTTATTTGTAATTTCAAGTCAACAACGTCACTTAATTATCTACCGAAGCATCTACGGACGAACGAACTTTTACTCTGTGACGGTAAAAATGCCATCCAAATTGTAAAACCATACCTCCCATAATCACGGGAGAAAGCCAACTCAACCACGCAAAATGAACACCTATCCGAGCTAATCCTAACAGTAATATATCATCAGCAAGACTTAATATAAATATAAATAGCTGTACGGGTAGGTGCTGGTTATTATCGTCAAAATCCATATAGGTATATTGCGTCCCATTGGTTGTTTACACATCCTACTAGATTAGGCAATATATTGGATAAAGTGTTAAATTAGCGACTTTTCTTAACATGGATGATAATATTCGCACCCGTGAGAGAATATATTTTTACATATAGTCTCTTCCCCAAGCATTAAATTTGCAATCCCTGGTGTAATCACTGCCCAAATAATTGTTCTATTTTGACATGCAGCTTCCAATACAGTTTAGTATTCCTAATATTTGTCACTACCACAACATACTTGGTAAACTAGCAAGCACAGTTGCGACAAATGTCCACATCGAAAAGCGCTCAATATCAGCTTCATCCAGTGCAGAACCCATTTGAGATAGGGAGGCAAGCATTGCTCCCAAGAGAAAGCACAAAAGAAAAATGTATTTAAAATTAATCATTATTTCTCCTTACACTTCATCCAAAATAACAGTTGATAAAAGTATGGTTCACCCATGAAACGATACAATTCCAGATAACTTTAATCAATCTTCAACAATTAAATCTCTAATTCAAATAGAAAAACTGTAGTTTCCTAGTCAATTCTCGCAATCTTCATATCAGGATTTTTTATCATTTTAATCTTATAAATATCATTACATGATTCCGCTTGAAAGCTTATAATAAAAGCCTCTCCAGCAATAAAAATCTGAACAATTATGAAATATATCAATAGCAACAAGAGTATATGTCACATCAATACCACCTTTTAGTGTTAGCACAATACCTTTACTCGCAAGTGTTAATAGCGAGCATAAAACATTAAATTATTATTCTTTTAACTAAAAATTCTGTTTTAAGTATCTATCCATAGTTAATAATTCCGCTTATTTCTCTATTCCAATTGGAATATTCTGTGTTGAATTAATAACAAATAAAGCTTGCGACCATATTGTAGGGGAACCCACGGTTGTTTGCCCTGATTTGTATTATCCTGATTTGTACTACATCTAACCGGAAAGTAGGAAGCAGGATATTCCTTCCACTCTGCGTTTAAGACAAAAAAAAGCCACCTCCACGCATGGAGATGACTGTAAATTATACATAGTTGGGCAATATACCCAACCCAAAAGATAAATCTTAGTAATCGAAGTCGCCACCCATACCGCCACCAGCGCCAGCAGGAGCGCCGTCCTTAGGCTCTGGCTTGTCAACAACAATACATTCGGTGGTTAACACCATACCAGCGATGGAAGCCGCGTTTTGCAGTGCAGAACGGGTTACTTTTGCAGGATCAACAATACCAGCAGCGAACATGTCAACATATTCGTTAGTTGCAGCATTGAAACCGACGTTAAAATCTTTCTGCTTAACGTACTCAGCAATTACAGCACCATTTTGACCAGCATTTTCAGCAATTCTCTTCAAAGGAGCAGTTAATGCACGAGCAACAATCATTGCCCCAATTAACTCTTCTTCCTTGAGGTTGCCGCTTGCCCAAGTTTCTAACTCAGGTGCCAAGTGTGCCAAGGTTGTACCACCACCAGGAACGATACCTTCTTCAACTGCTGCTTTAGTAGCGTTGATAGCATCTTCCAAGCGAAGTTTCTTGTCTTTCATTTCGGTTTCGGTAGCAGCACCAACTTTCACAACTGCGACACCACCAGATAATTTAGCAAGACGCTCTTGGAGCTTTTCTTTATCGTAGGAAGATTCAGTTTCTTCCATTTGACGACGAATCTGTTCGCAACGTGCTTTTACAGCAACATCATTACCTTCAGCAACGATGGTGGTGCTGTCTTTGGTAATGGTGATACGACGTGCTTTACCTAGGCTCTCAAGCTTGGCAGTATCTAATCTCAAACCAGCATCTTCGGTGATTAGTTGACCACCAGTCAAAACAGCGATATCTTCGAGCATTGCTTTGCGGCGATCGCCAAATCCAGGAGCTTTGACAGCAGCAACATTCAATACACCGCGCAAACGGTTGACAACCAAAGTAGCTAATGCTTCTTTCTCGATATCTTCAGCAAGAATTACCAAAGGACGACCAGAACGGGCAACTTGTTCGAGGATAGGCACTAAATCTTGTACCAAACCGATTTTTTTGTCGGTTAAGAGCAAGTAAGGCTCGTCAAATACAGTTTCCATACGTTCCGCATCGGTTGCGAAGTAAGGGGAAATATAGCCCTTATCAAAGCGCATACCTTCGGTAATTTCCAATTCGGTGGTCATGGATTTGCCTTCTTCCAAGGAAATCACACCTTCCTTACCCACCTTATCCATCGCTTGGGCAATCATGTTGCCGACTTCTTCGTCGTTACCAGCAGAGATTGAACCAACTTGTGCGATCGCTTTAGAATCTTCAACTGGACGGGCATGTTGCTTGATTTTGTCAACCAAGAAACCAGTCGCTTTGTCAATACCGCGCTTCAGCACGATCGCATTCGCACCAGCAGCAACGTTACGCAAACCTTCTTTGACAATTGCATGAGCCAAAACGGTAGCGGTGGTTGTACCATCACCTGCTGCATCGTTGGTTTTGGAAGCAGCTTGACGAATCAAAGCCACACCAGTATTTTCAACGTGGTCTTCTAATTCAATTTCTTTAGCGATGGTGACACCATCATTAATAATTTGAGGTGCGCCAAATTTCTTTTCTAATACTACGTTACGACCCTTAGGACCAAGGGTGACTGCTACTGCTTCAGTCAAAATATCCATACCACGCTCAAGGGCACGACGAGCGTTTTCGTTGTAAATAATGCGCTTTGCCATAATAATCTAACTTGCTTTGTAAGCTAATTTCTGTGTTTTTGTAAAATACTAAATTGCTAATTGTCAGGGAATCGCTAATCAGTAATCGGGATAAGCCCATTACCCATTAACCATTACCCATTCAACGTCTTAGCTAACAATTGCTAAAATATCTTTTTCAGAAAGTAATACATACTCGTCAGTACCGAGCTTGATGTCAGTACCAGCATATTTGGAGTAAAGAACTTTGTCCCCTACTTTCACATCCATTGACATCCGACCACCATCATCATTGAATTTGCCATCACCGATGGAAACAACTTCACCGACTTGGGGCTTTTCTTTTGCTGTGTCGGGCAAATATAGACCACCTGCGGTCTTTTCTTCAGATGCGCTGACTTTTACGAAAACGCGATCGCCTAAAGGTTTTACTGTTGATACGCTTAAAGATACTGCTGCCATAACAAATTAGTGCCTTCTTAGCACTCTCAACTCCTGAGTGCTAATTTACCTAATTCAGGCTCTAAATTGCAATGAATTTTTGTGTACGGGTTTCCGAACTAAGTTGGTTAGTTGGGAGTAGGTATTGCATTGGGGAAGAAAATTTTAGGAAGGATGACGGTCAAAACAATTCGCAATACTCGCGGAGCGAGAAGCAAGCTACGTAATTCGCAATACTCGCAGAGCGAGAAGCTAAAGCTACGCAATTAGTGCCCACGGATGAATCCGGGGGCTTGAACCAAGCAAAGTTCCTAACTTATTCATCCATAAATAAATTTAGAGAGCAATGGGCGGTGTCGGTTTCCGTCCCGTCCAATTGCGGAGGGCTTGTACCATCAAGGAATAATTGGTCATTAGTATTACGAATTGTGTAGCTTGATTGACTCGACACGAGAAGCTATTACTCCAACCTAAATTTTTGAGATGACTAAGTTGCTAGTTTCCCAGGGACAAATGCTGCGATCGCATTTTTATTTCCCGCTAGAGGTAAACGAACAATATTATTTCCAAATTAAAATAACTTTTTTTGTGATCCATATCACCTTTCCCTGCTTTACCCTTTGCCCCTTGCTCTTTGCCCATTTCCCTTACCGCATCAGTGATTCACCCATACTTAAGTAAAAGTACTCGGTCAAAAATGTTCTCCTAGTTATTTTTCTTTGGTTTATAAATATTTTTGTATCTGCAAATTTATTTGCTCCCCCTGGAAAATTGTTATAGAACAGTAATCAGGAGATGGGAGATGACTCACAACAAGACGGAATTATCAGGTCATAAAATACCGGAAGACACCAAATTTTCCGCAAACAAAGTCCTAAGTAATTCTGTAGATTCTCTCTTCACTTTCCAAAATCCAGCGACATATTTTTTATGCGCTGACCAAACAATTCCAAAATGTTGTCCAAAATGTTGCTCAAAACAAGCTGCGTTGGAATCATGGGAATATCAAAAAAGCGTCTCAAGGAGCTAAAACTCGACCAAATAGAAGAAAATAACCCCAACTACATTTTCTGAGCCAAAGCCAATTGCTTGCGAGTTTGTTGTTCTAGACCGATAATGGTAATTTACTCGGATGGTGTGTGGTATCGCCAAACAACTCCCGAAGTAATAGAACAAATTATTCAAGAACATCTAGTTGGCAATAAAGTGGTAGAAGAATATGCATTTTTACTCCACCCTCTGCCAAATTGCTTCCAAAATGTTGGCGAACAATTAATAGAGGCTTGAACCATGATGAGGATATGAAAAGCAGTAAGCTTTTGTAGAGCATTGATCGGCGTGGGTTAGTTTTTGGGAGCATCTTAAACCAACACACTATTGTGAACTTGAATAATTATTATTTAATCAGTGTTTTTTCACCCTCACTCATCAAAGCGATATATAATAGCGCATTATAAATACTACTGCTCTACGTATCCTTAACTAAAATTTTGCACTGAGTCCTAACTGTCGAAAAAGTGGCGAACATTTTTGAGAGCTAGAGGGACACAGGCGAGTTAAGTGGGGAGAAGCTCACACATTTCTAACGATCCACCATAGAGGAATACGAGTCAATACCCTGATGGACCGAAGCGCGACAATTGCCACTGCTATGAAAGAACCCAGCATGAAAGATCACAAACGACTTCTACTTATTGATGACGACCCAAACCTGATATTGCTGGTGAAGGATTACTTGGAATTCCGGGGATATGAGGTTGTTACTGCCGAAAATGGTCGGGAAGCTCTGGAAATTTTGGAGCAGGATATTCCAGATATGATCATTTGCGATGTAATGATGCCGGAAATGGACGGATATACGTTTGTCGAACAAGTGCGACAAACTGAACGGACAAGTTGGATTCCTGTATTGTTCCTGTCAGCGAAAGGACAAAGTGCCGATCGCGTTAAGGGATTGAATAAAGGTGCTGACGTGTACATGGTGAAACCGTTTGAGCCAGAAGAACTCGTAGCACAAGTCGAATCATCACTCAAGCAAACCATTCGCTGGAAAGAACACCAAGCAAAGGGTGGAGAAAATGGTTCCCGCATCCAAGTTCCTTTCGATGTCCAGTTAACCCCTACCGAACTTAAGGTTGTCCAGTTCGTTGCCAGAGGATTAGCTAACCGCGAAATCGCTGAAGAACTAAACGTTAGTCAGCGAACTGTGGAAAGCCACGTGTCTAACATGTTAGGCAAAACCAACCTCCACAATCGTACCGAACTAGCACGTTGGGCGATCGAAAACCAAATGGCGTAAATCGCTGATTAGGAGTTAAGAGAAATTAGTTGCATAATTTAAGGTGTGAAATAGTAGATGCCGCTTTACACCTGAAAGGTAGCTTTGTCAATCTTGGCAGCCAAATTTTGAATGCAGCTTTTCCCGAAGCATTCAAATATCTGCCTCAGCTTCTGACTCTTAACGCCTAACTCACGATGCACTTAACCTGATAAGCAAAGTTTATCGAAAACTGACTCTTCTATGAGTCTGATAGCGGACACTCTGATTTGCATATCGTAAATTTAAAGAGTGTCATCTTAATTCAGCTTTTGACAATTTGGGCTGGTTTTACCCGATACATTGAGGTAAAATCAGCCTTTCTTCTATGAAGGAAGAAATGTGCTTGAGAAATGTCAAATTTGATTAGTTGTATTCTATCGATTGACCGCAAAAATGTAAATCCGTGTTACAGCAATAATGTTACCAGTAATACCTAATATTCTGCGTGTAGAGAAAATAAAGGGGAAGCAGGCAAGAAGGACAAGAAACCTACAACACCCAATATATCTAGGCTGCTACCCAATTAGAAATTCCCATGAAATTAGAATCAATACTGAGACTAAATCGCACACTTCCTGTCATTGGTTTTGATGACTATCACTTTGTTTGTGGTGCAGGTGGAAATGTGCCAGTGTAAGTACAAGAGAACAAAGAACAGGTATTTAATTCTGATTCCATTCCTAATTTAATTTTACTGGGGTAAATCCACCATTTCTCGCACATTCCCCCGAACTCCCCCAACACCTTGGGTAAATTGACGGTCTTGCTTGTAAACTAGCATCGGCAATCCATTTCTGGGGGACATGACAATCATGCCTTTGCCATCAATTGGTTTTTCCGTAATTAATTGCAACCTGTAACGCATCAACAGCATTGCTAAAACAATCTTGATTTCCATCATCGCAAACCCAGCACCAATACAAATCCGCGAACCTGCACTGAAGGGATTGTATTCGTACATAGTTGGTTCAATTTCTTCCCAGCGCTGGGGGTTAAATTGTTGGGGTTGGGAATAAATCTCGGCACTGTGGTGAGTTTGGTAAATACTCACGAAAACTTCCGTACCTGCGGGAATTTCAAAACCACCTAAAGTTGTGGTTTCTGAAGCAACACGACCATTCCAAGGAATTGATGGTAATACACGCATACTTTCTTTGACAACCCGCTCTAATAAAGGTAGCTGTTGTAACTGTTCCACAGTTGGGGGTTCACCATGCAAAACACTTTCCAGTTCATCGAGTAAATCTGCTGCCACTTGGGGATGTTGGGAAAGCAAAAATAGTACCCAAGCGATCGCATTGGTGCTGGTGTCGTGTCCGGCTGCGAAAATCGCGGTAACATGTCCTAAAAGCTCATCTTCGGTCAATGTCAAACCGCTATCTGCGTCTTTAGCTTGGATGAGCATGGAAAGAACATCCCCACCATCCACACCACTTGTAGTTCGACGACGAATAATATCCCGCATTTCCCCGTCGAGTTCCAGCATGGCATCAAGTAAATAGTGATAGGGCAAGCCGGGAATATCGAATGGTAAAATTGCGATCGCAGGATTTCCCAGTCGCTTCCCAAATTTTTTCAATAGTCTGACTAATTCTTCTCCTCCTTGGTTGACATCTTCACCAAACAAGGTTTTACTGGCAACCCGCATTGTCAATCGACGCATCAACTCAACTACATTGACAATTTCACCAATTTGTAGTCCATCTAGTTCCGATTGGATAATATCTACCATCTCATCGCGGTAAGATTCGATACGTTGTCGATGAAATGCAGGCATCAAAAGTTGTCGGTGTTGACGATGTTCTCCACCATTAACACCAAATAAACCGACAAGAATATGATTGAAAGGTTTGGTACGCGGTGAATCGTTCTGCTTACCGTACAAAATGCCAATTAAAGGACACTTATGGAAAACATCATGTTGACTGGTAACTTCACGAACAATATCTGCACCGTAAGCGATGACCGTACCAGGACAATTTGGATAGGGAGAATAAATATTTGTACCACCTTCTGCGAGTAAGGAGACTACTGAACCATAGTTTTGGAATAATTGACGTGACAAACTAATGGAGTCATCCACAAACTTGAACATTTGGATTAGATTTCCAAATAGGGGAGAAGAATGGGGACCTGGTACTGTTAATTTAGGCTTTTTGGTAGTTGCAATCATTGTATCATTGTATACGAGATTAGTTTGTCAATAAAATTAACAATGCCATAATTAAAATGGCACAGTCAGATTTGAATGACTCAAATACTAACAAAACAGTTCAAATCAAATGTTACTTGGAAAACAATTAAATTGCTACACAATAGTATGCAAAGTCTTACTTTCAGTATTCTTATCTACGATTACAGCTTTATTCTTTTTTCAAATACCAGTATATGCAATCGATCCAGTCATATCGCAACAGCAAAGTAATTCCATTGTTCTCGAAAATAATAAACTAGGGACAACAGATTGGCAGTTACGAAATCCTGCAAAAAATCGCGAAATAGAAGGCTATGCATCTCTAACTAGCGTCAATAGAGGTGGTGAAATAAAGCTTTTTGTTAATACTAAAGACCCAGGATATACAATCGAAATATATCGTATGGGTTGGTATCAAGGTAAAGGTGGACGACAAGTTTCACCAGGGATATTTCGTCAAGCAACCAAGCAGCCATCACCAATAGTTGACCAAGTAACAGGTTTAATTGAATGTGATTGGAAAAAACCTTATGTATTAAAAATACCCAGTAAGTATGATGATTTATCGCAATGGGTAAGTGGATTTTATTTAGCAAAACTAACAGGTAGTAGAAGCGGAAAACAAAGCTATATTATTTTTGTTGTCCGTGATGATTCTCGCCCTTCAGATATTTTATTTCAATCAAGTGTCACCACATATCAGGCATATAATAATTGGGGTACAATGTCACTTTACCGTTGGAATAGTCAAGGAAAACAAGCTTCAAAGGTTTCCTTCAATCGTCCCTATGCTAAAAGTCCCAATCGTGTTGCTGCATATGGTGTTGGTGCTGGGGAGTTTTTAACTAATTTTCAGCCAAAGCGTCGTACTTCTAATTCTGGATGGGAGTATAATATAGTGCGCTGGTTGGAAAAAAATGGCTATGACGTGACCTACGGTACTAATATTGATACCCATGAAAATAATTTAGATGAAATTAGCGGCAAGTCAATGCTTTTGCTACATAAAGCTTTTCTATCAGTGGGACATGATGAATATTGGTCGTGGCAGATGCGTGATAATGTGGAAGCTGCACGAGATGCAGGTGTAAGTTTGGGTTTTTTCTCTGCAAATACTTGTTATTGGCAAATTCGTTTGGAACCAAGTCGAATTAGAGGGGATATTAACCGTATAATTGTCTCCTACAAAGAAGGAGAAGCATTAGATCCTTTTGCACGCGATCGCGATCCTAATAATGATTATCTCATCACAACCCTATGGCGAAGAAAGCCAATTAATCGTCCTGAGGATATGTTAATTGGGGTTATGTATGACACGTTTCAGGTAAATGCGGATATTCTTATCCAAAATACCGCTCCAGAATGGTTCATTGCGAATACACAATTGAGCAAAAATACGGCACAAACTTCAAAAAACTTATTTGGTTTTGGTAATTCCACAACAAAAGAAATCCGGTTAACAGGTTTGTTGGGGTATGAAGTTGATAAAATGTTCAATTCCGCACCGGAAAATACTATTCGTATTGCCCATTCACCATACCGTCATGGTGGTCGCACCAAATATTCAGATATGACAGTTTATACTGCGGATTCTGGAGCTACGGTATTTGCCACGGGTACTATACAGTGGAGTTGGGGTTTAGATAATTTTAATGCACCACAGTTACGTCCTTCGTTGTTGAGTCAAGACGCACAAGTAATTACTAGGAATGTATTAGCGAAAATGCTCAAAAAAAGTTCGTAATAGTGTTTATTTATCCCTCATATACCTGACTTTTATTTTATTTATATCCCCTTTAGAAAAGTAGGGGATATGTTGAGTAAAATATTTTAAGCTGATACTAATCGACGCAAAGATTCTGCACGACGTTTCGCAGTTGGGTTATTGGGTTCCCGCTTCAGTGCTTCCTCGTACATTTCTAATGCTTGCGATGTTAATTTTTTACCTTCATAAGCATGAGCTAAATTGTTGTAAGCAATAACGTAGTCAGGCTTTGATTTAAGTGCTGCTTTATACTGGCGAATCGCTAAGTCTAACTGGTCTTGACTGAAGTATACGAAACCAAGACCATTATGAATGTAAGCAATATTTTCCTCTCCTTCATCTTCTGCTGATTTGAGTGCTTTTTGAAACAGACTAATCGCTTGGGAGTAGAGTTTTTTCTCCGAGTAAATACTTGCTAGTTCATAGTATTCCTGGGTTGTACCTGCTTCCTTGGAGAGCTTGTTCCGCAGTCGAGAAAAGGAACCTTCCATCCGACGACTTTTAAACACTTCCGTGAAGACGTTCACAACTACAAACGCCAGTAGTAGTACTAATGCACCAAGGTAAAAACCTACAAATTTACTATCCATTGTTTTTATTGTTTTTAATATTAAATAAACGTCGCTACTTCTATTACAGCAGATTTTGGAATACAGAATACGTATTCAGAATACAGTATTTAGAAGTAAAAGGCTTTATTTTCTGACTGTTGCATCCAATAATCGAGATGGTGGTAAACCCCAATATTTGATCCGTTCTTGCAACCATCCCGTCTCTAAATAGTTTGCGATCGCACTATCTACTGTTCTCCTTAATTTATCATTTTGCAAGCCTTTGGCGATGACTACGCATAATGGTTCGGTGGAAAGTTTGATATCTAATAATTTATATTGGGGATTTTGTCTTACCCAACCACTTAATAAGCTACCATCTGCGGCAAATGCTGCAATATTACCAGTTTCCAACAGGTTTTGCCCTTGTTTGTAGGAATCAACCCCAACTAATTCGGAATTAGGTATAAAATATTTGATTCTCGCTATCGTATCTGAACCGCGTAAAACTCCTATTTTGCGTTGTTTGAAGTCGCTTAATCGTTGAAGAGAAGTATTTTTGGTTATTAATAACGCACTATCTAAATAGTAAGGAATACTGAAATTTAACAATCGGGAGCGGGATTCGGTAGCTGTGAATCGAGCAATGAGAATATCGACTTTGTTATCTAAGACTTGGGAAATGCGATCGCGATTTTGTACGGGGATTAATTTAAAGGCTTTGGGTTTTCCCAATAAATCTTGAGCGAGTCGTTGAGCAATATCGATTTCTAAGCCTTGTAGATTACCTTTAGCATCATGAAACCCTAGAGGTGGCAGATTATCCTTAACAGCAATTTTAATATAACCACGTTGCTGAATTTCAGATAATTTGCTGGCATTCGCTGGCAAAGTAAAAGTTGGGAAAATAGAAAAGCTACAAAATAAAAGGCAAAAGGCAAAAATCAGGAGAAACTTCCGACACCATCCAAACAAATCCATACAAACTAAACTTAGCAATGCCGACTGATTGTAACCCAGTTTGTGAGTATAGTGTTTGTATATAGGGGTTATCGGTTGTACCCAATACACTGACCTAACCCCCAACCCCTTCCCTGCAAGGGAAGGGGAGTAAGAATCCCATCCTGAGAATACTCACCTTTTACCCTTCATCTTTATTTGACTTGGCTTGCCATTTCAGCGATTTTTGCAAATCCAGCAGGATCGAGAACCGCAATTTGAGCCAACATTTTACGATTGATCTCAATTTCGGCTTTTTTAAGATTACCGACAAACTTGCTATAGCTCATCCCATGTAGACGAACAGCAGCATTGATCCGAGTAATCCAGAGACGACGAAAATCACGCTTTTTCTTTTTGCGATCGCGGTATGCACTACGGAGTGCTTTCATTACCTGTTGGTTAGCGGTACGGAACAGGGTTGAATGGGAACCGCGAAAACCTTTAGCTAGCTTGAGAATTTTTTTGCGGCGTTTGCGTGCTACATTACCGCGTTTTACTCTGGTCATGATTTAGATTCCTGAACAATGATTCCTGAAAATACACTTAAAAATCGAACAATTTACAAATAAGGAAGCATCAAGCGCACGTTTTCAGCATCACGATCGTCAACAACTGCCATTTTCGACATCTTGTTCTTTTTGCCTCGACTTTTATGTTCGAGCAGGTGGTTTTTGAAAGCCTTACGACGCATGATTTTTCCTGTACCAGTGGCACGGAATCGCTTCGCCGCAGCTTTGCGAGTTTTGAGCTTAGGCATATTTTTACATTTATTCGACACAATCTAACATAATACTATGTTTTTTCTTCAGCCATCCAAGTTTTCATCATTACGACTGGAAATCTGAATTATCCAAATTAAGTTCAGATATTGTTGAGTGGATGGGAACTTGATATTATAAATCTTGAGAGACATGAATCACCAGAGAAAGCACTATGGCAAAGCGTAAGAAAAGCAATCTCCAGTGGATTAAAGAAACCCTTGACCTGAAACCCGATCATCATTGGGAAGGTCCAGAAGGTTATAAAATTTTTGTAGCGGGTAGGGGAGCTGTTCGCTTCAATGTTCCCCAGAAGTGGGTTTTTGAACCCCAAGAGAAATCATTCAAGTTCCTCGACAAGAAACCACCCCATGATGATTGCGCTTTGGAAGTATCTTACAATCACTTGCCACCCAATGACTGGAGTCTATTTCCTCTAAAAACGACTTTGAAGAAAATCATGGCAGACGATGAGCGAAATGTGATTGAAAGGGGAGAAGTGATTCTCGTCAAGCGTCAAACAGCCAGGATTATGTGGATGGAGATTAAATTTATTGATAACCAAACAGAACCACGGGAAGCTTTTTCGCGAACTTGTATTGCTTTGGGATCGAATATTCAGTGCTTGATTACCTTCGATTATTGGGCAGATCAAGCAGAACAACTAATACCCGTTTGGGATGAAGTCATGCGATCGCTCACCTTGGGACTATACATCAGCGACCCCAGAACTGGTTTAGCTTTCCCCGATTAAACCAAGACTGATTTTGCTTAGTCTGAATTTTCTTGCATTTTTCATGAGAATATTTAGTGCAATGACATGCATTACACATTACCAGTAATGCTCAGTCGCAAGTAGTAATATTGCTACCAGTCTCATGATTATGTATGGTTAAACAATTTGAATTGCCGCTAAAAAAAATTTTAACTTCATCTTCACCCTCTATTGATACAGCCTCAACCTTTAAAGATAATATGAAATTGCCAGTTCATCGCTGGTTTAGGTATAGTGCTGGATTTTCTGCTCAATGGGTTGAGGCTATTATTAATCAAGCGCAAGAAATGGGAAGAGTCACAGTTTTAGATCCATTTGTGGGTTCAGGGACAACTTTGCTTGCCTCTGAAAAATTAAGAGTTGAATCTTATGGAATTGAAGCTCATCCTTTTATTTTGCGTGTAGCTCAAGCAAAACTGTTATATCGAACAAATACAGACACTTATCTTAATTTTATAAATAAAGTTATAAAAGTTTCTCAAAATTTACAAGCTCGTATCGATAATTATCCAAAATTAATTCGTGAATGTTTTAAAGACGAGGCATTAGAACATTTAGATAAATTAAGGCAAGCTTGGGAAAAATTAGCTGATGATTCTCCTGAATCTCAATTAGCTTGGTTAACACTTATAACTATTCTTCGTCCTGTTTCCCATGCAGGCACAGCACCTTGGCAATATATTTTACCAAATAAGAGAAAGCAAGTATCTGTAGAGCCTATGCTTGCTTTTAAACTAATGGCAGAGACTATAGCTGCGGATATAACAATTGCGAGCAATACAACAAACACTTTCGCTAATTTAATTCAATCTGATGCACGTACTTGTGAGGGTATTCCCGATAAGTTTGCTAGTTTAATAGTCACATCTCCTCCATACGCAAATAATTACGATTATGCTGATGCTACACGATTAGAAATGTGCTTTATGCAAGAAATATCTGGTTGGGGTGATTTACAAACTACAATCAGGCAATATTTAGTTCGCTCTTGTTCTCAACATGTTACAACTAAGAATGTCAATATTGATGAAATTTTAGAATCCCCTGCATTAGAACCTATTAAACCTGCTATTCTTGAAATCTATTATCGTTTATCCGAAGAAAGAAACTTTCATGGTGGGAAAAAAAATTATCATTTGATGATAGCTTGTTATTTTTTTGATATGGCTCAAGTTTGGCAATCACTTCGCAGAGTCAGTAAAAGTGATTCTCAAGTCTGCTTTGTAATTGGTGATTCTGCACCTTATGGAATATATGTTCCTGTAATTGAGTGGATGGGATTATTAGCACAAGCAGCAGGGTTTAAAGAGTTTCAATTTGAAAAGTTCCGTGACCGTAATATAAAGTGGAAAAACCGTAAACATCAAGTTCCTTTATGCGAAGGTTGTTTGTGGATTCAAGGATGAATCGGTAGTATAAAAATGGCAGAATCTTTTTCTCACAAATGGGGTCAGATAATTGGTAATCTGATTCAAGAGTTTATTGGTGAAACACTTCAAATACTTGCAAACGAGCATAATCTTTATTTAGATTACCAAAAAAAGCGTAAGGCAAGAATCAGTAAAAAAGTTTCTTGGCAAGATAGATATGGTAATTTTCACGACCTAGATTATGTTCTCGAACGAGGGGGAACTGAAGATATTCGTGGACTTCCAGCAGTGTTTATTGAGACTGCATGGAGACGTTACACCAAACATTCAAGAAATAAAGCTCAAGAAATAGAAGGAGCGCTACTTCCACTCGCAGAAACTTACAGTCACTTGAATCCATTTTTAGGTGTAATTTTAGCAGGTATATTTACTCAAGCTTCGTTAGAACAATTAGATTCAAAAGGCTTTAAAGTTCTTTATTTAAAGTATGAAAAAATAGTTCAGGCATTTGCTGTTATTGGTATAGATGCATCTTTTGATGAAAAAACACCCGAAGAAGAATTTAAACACAAAATTGCCCAATGGAAAAATTTATCAACAGATAATATTATCAACATAAAAAATCAATTAATACAACTAGAAAAAGATAATATCGATAACTTTATCATAACTATAGAGAGGTCTTTGGCTAGAAGGATAGAAGGAGTAAGTATTATAATTTTGCATGGACAAATTCAAATTATCAATTCGATTGAAAAGGCAATTGAATATGTTCAAAATTATCAAGACAATCAAGCAACTTCTGCTCCTGCTTTAAGGTATGAAGTTGATATTCGCTATAACAATAGTGATATTATCCATGCAATTTTCCAAAGCAAAGTAGAAGCGATCGCATTTCTCAGAACCTTTGCATCTTAGCTGTTTGCTGCCTACGCTAAATCAACAACAGAGTCAGGAAATTGCCTTTTCAACGCTGGAAACACTGGACAAGGATTTTGTTCTTGCAAATTCTGCGGTTTACTCCAAGTAAAAGGAGCTTTCCTCGCAGCAGACATCCACAACATCCGCTTTGCCCTCGTCATTGCCACATACAGCAACCTATACTCTTCAGCTATTTTCAAATATTTTGCCTGTTCCCAAGCTTCCGTAATCGTCGGAATATTTTCCTTCCCGTGATGGAGAGCAACGCGAATTTGGGCGCGAGCAACTTCTGATAAAGTAAAACTACCCAAAAATTGACTTTGTGGTGGCACCCAAAATTTTCCAGGTATTAAATTCTCATGTAAAAATGGGATAAATACGTAATCCCAATCCAATCCTTTTGCCTTGTGCATGGTAATAATGGTCAACTGTCCACCACGGGTATAGCGAGCTTCCAAATCGTCAGTTTCCACCGCTTCAAACCGCTCTGAACCAACAATCTCGCTGAGTGTACCCAACATTGACCCCATCGAACTACTACCTGCAATTTGCAAATTAACGCGATCGCTCAATTTATCGGCTGTGGCAAGTTCGGCTTGGTCGTAATTCAATGCCAGAGCAATAAACGAAATTAATTGATACAACGGTAATTCCAATTTTGCCCTTAGTAAACTCCGACACAGGCGAGCCGCCCGTTGTACGGGTTCGGGTTGGGGTGCTACTAAAGCTGTAGGATAAAGAAAATCCTCTGGTTCGGCAGCAAGGGCATTCAAATCTTGAGTTGGGATTAATTGACGCTTGACCATCACCTCCAAACTCGCTTTGAGGTAATCGGGGGAATGGGGGCGATCGCAGAATTGCAGCAATGATAAAATTTCCGCAGGTACATGGGAATGGCGATCGCGTTCTCCAGCATCGTAAAGAATTATTTGATTCTCTTTACAAATAGGTGTAAGTGCTTCTGCTAACCATCTTCCTTGACGATTCTCCCGCACTAGTACAGCAGCACTGGTTTTACTCGGTTCATCTGCAAACAGTTCGATAACCCTCTGTTGCAGCAACTCAACGGTATGGTGAATATCGCGAGGTGTATACAGTTCCAACCCACGTCCAATATGGGGGGGATTTGCATCGGGTTGGGGGTCATTTGGATCGACTGTGCAAATCATCTGCTGACGGAAGGGTACGGGGAATTGGGGAGTGACTTCAGCTTTTCCCTTTCCCCCCACATACAGACTATTCACCCAATTCAGCATAAAATTCGCTGCTTGAATCACAATCGGAGTACTACGTCCAGCTCGATCCATTGTTGCCAGTCGTTCAATCCCGTCACATTCTTCGCAAAATTCCCGGAAATAAATTGGATCGGCAGGGGTAAATGTGGAATTTATCGCTTGGTTTGGATCACCAACACGAATTAGATTTATTTGCTCATTCTGACTATTCTCTAAATCTGTTGCCAGAAGTTCTAAAAGCTTTGTTTGTAAAGGGCTTGAATCCTGTGCTTCGTCTTCAAAAACAGCAAACACTTGATTTTGTTCAATGCGTCGAGCGTAAGAGTTATTTAATACCCGTAATGCAGCTAATATCATGTCGTCGTAGTCGATAAAGTCACGCGATCGCATCAATTCCTGATACTGTTCGTATAATCCGGCTGCGACATTGAGGATTTTGTATTCGTCGTTGGTATATTTGCTATATTCCCGTAACTCTTCTGGTGATAAACCTGAACTTTTAGCTTCATGAATTACCGTTGTTGCTAAGTCGGGTAATACTTCAGTTCGCAATACGGATTGTCTCCGTAATTTTTCGGTTTCTTCACCGTCAAAGTTAAGACCTTCGAGTAAGCGAATATAGCGCCCAGGATTGTATGCAATCCACTTTTCAACGGCATTACGTAAAATGCGATGACTTTGGTTTGCTGTAACTAAAGTTACTTCATCGAGTTGCAAACCAGATAAATCTGGGTGACGACTAGCTATATTTAAAGCTAAACCGTGGAGAGTTTGGACAACAAACCCAGTTTGAGGTAAGGATAATTGACGTAAATAGTCGCGGATTTTGACTTTAATATTTGCCGCAGCAGAACGGGTAAAGGTGACAACGACTAATTGACGACGGGTATTGCGTAGCGTATTAGCATTGCGCTCATATTGACGTGCGATCGCGATCGCAGCAGCAGCAGCCATACCTGTAGACTTACCTGCCCCTGGAACCGCAGAAACAGCTAATTTCCCACCTTCCCAGTCTGCCATTTGTTGTTGTCCCAGTCGCAAGCTATTACGAATATTTACAATTGCTTGACTTCTTAACAATGATGCTGATTCAAGATTATTTTGCACCACTGTATCTGTAAAATTCGCATCGGACATAAAAAAGTTAGGAGTTAGGAATTTTGAGCTAATACATTAAATTTTAGGTTACTGAAGGAACATTCGTAATACCTGAAACGATGTAGAGATAAGATACCCTTCGGCTTCGTTCAGGGTAACATGTCATGTCTCTTTTATATTCAATTAAAATACATAATATTGTAATTAGAAG
>NZ_NTFS01000219.1 GCF_002289455.1 Brunnivagina elsteri CCALA 953 | reverse complement strand
TAGTTTAATAGTATGCTCAAGGTTCTACTAATAGATGATAATCCTGATATCCGTACTCTAGTGATTCGTTTTCTCAAACGAGAATTTATAGACTTAGAAGTTAAACATGTTATTGATGCTCCCAGTTTTGCCCAAGCATTGACTCTCAATAATTTTGATATTGGAATTATTGATTATCAATTATGTTGGAGTGATGGTTTAACCATTTTGAGCGAACTCAAAGGCACTTTTCCAGAACTTCCTGTTGTCATGTTTACAAATTCTGCCACACAAGAAGTAGCAATAGAAGCGATGAAAGCGGGTTTGGATGACTATGTAGTTAAATCTTCTAATCATTATATCCGTCTGGTTGCAGCAGTTAAAAACGCTTTGGAAGGTGCTGATTATAAGCAGAAATCGGCATGTTTAGAAATTCGTTTGCAGTCATTATTAAATAGATTAAATGTGGGTGTATTTCGCTCCACATTAGCAGGAAAACTACTGGAAGCAAATTCCACTTTTTTAGATATTTTGGGAGTGGAAAATATCAGCCAAGCCCAATCATTAAATTTACACGATTTTTTTTCCCCATTGCCAGAACGAAGACAATTATTAGAAGAACTACAACAACAAGGGCATATTTATGGACAAGAAACCCAATTACAGCAAGTAAATGGAAATATGATTTGGGTGAGATGGAACAAAATTATTACTCAAGAAGGACAGGAAATGTTTGTTGATGGATTAGTAGAAAATATTAGCGATGTCTACGACGAGCTTCGCTTACGCAAGCAATTAGAAAATGCTCAACAACAGACTACAATCCAATTAGCGCAAGTAAATCGTCTCAAAGATGAGTTTCTCACAACCTTATCCCATGAATTGCGAACTCCCTTAAATGCAATTTTGGGATGGTCTAATATTCTCCGCACTAAATTAGTCGATACAGGAACATTAGCTCGTGGAGTTGATGCGATTTTTCGGAATGCCAAACAACAGTTACATTTAGTAGAAGACTTGTTAGATACCTCCAGAATCATTAAAGGTAATTTAAAGCTAAATATCAGAAATATTGACCTCCGCACAGTAATTTCATCCACCATTGAAGTCATAAATCCTGCTATAGAGGCTAAAAATATTAATATTGATGTTAAGTTTGACTCAAATATAGACTTTATATTTGGTGATAGCGATCGCTTACAACAAATCGTCTGGAATCTGCTTTCTAATGCCATTAAATTTACGCCATATGGTGGAAGGATACAGGTAAATTTATCCAGGGTAGAAATAACTAACAAAGAAAAAAAGGGATTATTTCTATGTCCAACAAAATATGCTCAATTAAAAATTAGCGACAACGGGATGGGAATAAATAAAGATTTTTTACCCCATATATTCGATCGGTTTATGCAAGCAGATGGTTCTAGCACTAGAAGCTATGGGGGTTTAGGGTTAGGACTGGCGATTGTTCGGTATTTGGTAGAATTGCATGGTGGTAAAGTTTGGGCAGAAAGTTTAGGGGAAAAACAAGGAGCAACTTTTATTGTGCAAATTCCCCTAATCTCCAAACAAAAATTTGCCGATCGTTCGACATTGATTAACCCTATTATTGCTAATCAAGGAATCATCGAAAATACTTCCATATTGCAGGGGTTACGAATTTTAGTAGTAGATGATGAAGCAGATAGTCGTGATTTACTCACTTCAATCCTGACAATTTACGGAGCTAATGTCATAACTGTATCCTCAGTTGCCGAAGCAATAGAAACCTTAAACTCATTTATTCCAAATGTGCTACTGAGTGATATTTATATGCCAGAAGTTGATGGTTATCATTTAATCCAGCAAATCAGGAGGTTAAATAATGACTTGTCAAAAATTCCTGCGATCGCAATTTCTGCTTATACTCACGAGGTAGAGGAAAAAAAGATTCTGAATTCAGGATTTCAAGTATATATGCCAAAACCTTTTGTTCCTGATGCATTAGTCGGAACAATTGCTAAATTGACAGGACGAGAATGATAAATTATGTTTATTTTGAATTAATCAGGAAAATATACCATACAACCCGGTAGGGGCGAACGGTTGTTCGCCCTTTTATTATGTTGTTGTTCGCCCCTTTATTATTTTTTGGTCACATAAACGGTCTAAATGACATGTTTGTAATTAAGATTTTTTGTTATCCCCAGGTATCTTTGGGCGAACAACCGTTCGCCCCTACAATAATTAAACATCAATATTTATTTGTTCTATCTGCCTAGCAGCTTTATCCCAAAGCTTTGCTAAAGCCTCATCTTGCCAATGAACCCTCAAATTTTCTGCTTTTTTGTGGGATATTCGCTCCAACATCTCCAATACTGTGGCTAATGTCAACCGATCGACAAATACTTCCAAAGAATCCATATATTCTTTCGTCATAACACCAATCTCCCGCTTATTTACTAGATATCTTCCAGATTAAGTTTAAAACTTGAGAATTTTGTGAGGATTACTATTTTTGAGGTAATTCACCAAAAAAATCATAATATTCCAACGCTTCCAAAATCCCCCACGCATATTCCCCCTGGGCAAAGTAAATCTGAGGATAACCGCGCAATTTTTCGATTTCCTTGCTATAGTTACCAACCACAGCAGCCAATGTATTCCCCGCAAGCATAGATTCATCATTTCCAGATGCCCCAGCAACCAAAAACCGTTTCACAGGTAATCCCCATTTCAAAGCAACATAACGAATAGCATCTCCCTTAGAAGCCCGAATTGGTAATAGATCGAGATACATATCGTGGCTATAAATTCCCCTCACATAAAGTTGCTGTTGACGCAGATGGCGAATAATATCTCGGAAACTAGGAGCTTTGCTGGCATCGACAAAGTAACTAATCTTAAACTTGCCTTGGGCATCTGCTGGTTGCAATTCGACTCCGGGAATTTCCTGCATCGCTGCCCGAATTGCCTTTGCTTGCCAATTACTACCGATGTGTTTTTGCCAAGTTGTATCTGTGGCAATCTGCGGACCATAATATATTTCACTTCCAGCTGCTGCAATCAGCAAATCGGGCATGGGAAATCGCCATTCCTCTAACATACTTAAGGTACTTTCCAAACTCCTACCTGTAGCAATTCCCACCCCCGTAGTATGTCCCTCCTGATTAATTCGCTGAATTAACTTGTACAGAGCTTCCTGGTCTCCCAATAGGGTATTATCAATTTCGCAAACGAGGAAACGGTCAGCCGTTGGTAAGCGGTTTTTATCAGGGATGTGCCAGTCTGGATTTGCTTTACCTGGAGACTCCCGGAGCGGACTAAGGAGCGATCGCACTCGTCGTTGGGGAAATTTACGAACTTGCTCTAAGTAGGTTTCAACATGACTATCCCAGGAGAAATGTTTGCAGACATTAAGCAAACCATTACTAGACCAATGTTGCCATTTTTCTGTATCTGTTAATACTGTTCGCAGTGCATTTTGAATATCTTTAATATTCAGGGGGTCGATTAATAAACCATTCTCACAAGCGGCGATAATATCCTGTGGTCCCCCATCAGCAGTAGCAATAATTGGTGTACCAGATGCAGCAGCCTCAATCAAAGTTAGCCCAAATGGTTCTGTCAGGGCTGGATTAACGAAAACTCCCCGTGTTTTTGCTGTCAAACGATATAAATCGGGCACATCATCAGCATTGTGGTGTTTGGGATAGGCAATATGACCGTAAAGGTCATAGCGATCGATTAATTGCAGTATCTCCATAAATACCTGCCTTGGTCCCGATTCCATCATGGCAATGTCATCCCGTTTTCCGAGGACAATTACCAGGTTTGCCAATTGACGTAGTTCTGGGTCTTGAGCATAAGCTTTAATTAAAGTACTGACATTTTTCCGTATCGCTGGACGGGAAATCGCCATAATCATTGGCTTTTGCGGCTCTTTGAGAAAGCGATTTAATTCCTTTTGAATTGGTGGATTTTGCCAATCATCGGTTGCTGGGTAAAAATTTTCTAATCTCACACCAGGAGGAATCACCACCATGCGTTCGGGTTGATAGCGATCGTAAATGCTGTATTGTTCCTCAACCTCTTGATGAGTACTGGCAATTACTAATGCAGCACTCCCAAGGGTGGTTTCCTCGGCTTCAATCCGCGTACTAATATGAAAGTTGTCTTCTATAACTTCTTGCTTAGTTCCCTGTTCTAATAACTTTTGCTGCTTTACCCGTCCCAGAGAGTGACCTGTATGCACCAAGGGAATTCCCAACCAACTAGCAACCAGACAGCCTACATACCCAGCATCGGCATAATGGGTATGAATAACATCGGGAATTCTGCCGACTTTGCGAATATGCCTAAGTAACTCATCTGCAAAAGTATCTAAATGCTGCCAAAGAACTTCCTTACGCAGATACCGACGTGGACCACAGGGAATACGGATAATTTGGGCTTTTTCTGAGAGGATTTCCACTGGTTGAGCGTAATCGGGGCTGACCTTTGGGTCATTAATTAAACGAGTAAATAGGTCAACCCGTTGTACCTGGGGGTTTTTGGCTAATGCACAGGCAAGTTCGACCACATATTTTGTTTGTCCACCTGTGTCAGCATCTCGTCCCAATTCCATATTATCCCTACGAATTAAGCCATGAACGCTGACTAGTAGAATATACAACCCGGAACTATCTGACATTTTGTCTTTCCCTCAAATTACTAATTCGGTTCTCCAAGCAAGACAATTGAACTTTTCAACCCTTTAATTACCTCTGTTGTCACCTCGCTAACTGCTAAACCTCCAGTGGTACGATACCTTATGGAACGTAACACTACTAAATCATAATTTGTGGCTTCCTGAATAATTATTTTCCCAATATCATCGCCTTTTACTGTTTGAATATTAGTCTTTACTTGTAATTTACTTTTAGAGGCAACATCCAATAGTTTTGACTCGAACAATTCCACTTGAATCCCTGGGGTTCTGGGGTTAGAAATGTGTAATAAAACCACTTCTGCTTGATTGACATCGGCTAAAATTTGACTAAACCTAATGGCACTGATTGTTTGACGTGTTAAGTCTCCAACGGGTACAAGAATTTTTTTAAATGTTGTCGGACTACTTAAAAGACGGGTAACAGCCACCGGACAGTGGGAAGACCAGAATATGCTATCAATTATATTACCAAATAAGCGTGACCGGAAACCGATATTTTTAGACCAACCTAATACTACTAGATTTGCATTTTGTTCGCGACTAGTGCGGCTAATCCCTAAAGCTATATCATCATCAATCCGAATCACTGGCGATACTTCAACATCAAATTCTTGACTAATTTCTCTTGCTAAATCTAATCTTTGCCGACTTTGTGCAAGTCCCATTTGTAATAGGGGATTGTCCATTTGGGCATGTCCTTTGGTGATTGCTAATGGAACCATTTTACCTGATTCATGACGTGCTAAAAGCGCTGCTATTTCTAATAAATGACGTTGAGTTTGTGGGTTATAAATGGGAACTATGACTGTAAAAATATCGTTAATGTTTTCTGCCAAGTTATTCTTTTCATTACCCCACCAACTCAATAATTTTTTATCAGCTAGGTTAGCTTGGGGAACAGTCAGAGAACTGGCAAATCTGGATGTGATCATCGGACCAATAATAGCAGTGATGAGCATTAATACGATAATACTATTTAAAACCGACTCATTAATCAATCTTTCATTCGCAGAATTAACAGTTTGATAAGCGACTAATGCGGCTGCTAATGTTGCTGCAACTTGTGGTAAAGACAGCGACCACATAGTTAATAGCTCGGTATTATTGTAACTGTATAAAAGTTTAGCTAGATATGCCGCAATGAATTTACTACCAATCAATGCGATGACGATCGCAGCAGTAATACCGATTGAACTCAAAGTTCTGATAAATGCTGGAATATCAATTAATAATCCCATATCTATAAAGAAACAAGGGATAAATAAAACGCTACCAATAAACTCTATTTTTTCTTTAACAGGGCTACGTCCCAACACATCATTGACAGCTAAACCAGCTAAAAATGCACCGACAATTTTTTCAACCCCAATAATTTGTGCGCCAACTGATGCTAAAAATAATGCGAGCAAAATGAATAAAAATTGGTTACTTTGTTCGTCACCAGTACGTTTAAAAAATTCTTTACCTGCCCAATCAAAACCAAATAATACAATAGCTGAATAAATTGCTAATCCAGCTAGTAAAGTTAGTAAACTCAGGGGTGTAAATTCTCCACCATGAATTCCTACACAAACAGCCAGAACTAACAAAGCACCTGTGTCAGTAAAAATGGTTGCCCCAATTGTGACTGTTACTGCTTCATTCCCCACTACTCCCAAACGGCTGATAATTGGATATGCAAGGAGTGTATGGGAGGCAAGTAAAGAGCCAATTAAAACAGAAGTATTCCAACTAAAATTGAATAATCTGCCGACAAAAATCCCAGCAATGAGAGGAAATAAAAAAGTTAAAATTCCAAACCCGATTGAGCGGTTCTTCGTTTTGCGAAATTGTTCTAAATCAATTTCTAATCCGGCTACGAACATCAGATAAATCTTGCCAATATCTGACAATAGCTTAATTGTATCAGATTCGGGATTAAGCAGTTTTAACCCACTACTACCTAAAATTACACCTGCCACAAGTAAACCGACTAATCCAGGTAGTTTTAGTCGCTCAAATAGTGGTGGAATTGTAAATATGACTATTAAAAGAATTGTAAAGGAAATAATCGGACTATTAATTAGCATAGTGGTGTTCTTATTTATCTTAAAAGTTCTATCTAATATTGATATATACCAAGAACGGTTCAAAATTGAACTTCTCGAATGCTTATTAGGCTTTGTTTTATTAGCTTTTGCCTAATAGCTAATAGCTAACCGCTCAGAGTATAACAGTGTAACACTTGGGTGCGATCGCGATTATCTCCATTGGTATTTGATTATAATTTTTCGCTAATTTTCATATTTGCTTATATTTGCTTATTCATATTTGCTTAGATTAGAGAACCACCTCCATCAATCCAGACTTCAGTACCTGTGATGAATCTAGATGCATCTGAAACTAGAAATAAAACTAATTGAGCCACATCTTCACTAGTTCCTGCTATATTTTCTGTCAATGGAATATTATCTTTAACGAAGTTTGCCAAACCAGGAATCCAATCTAAATGACGCTTAGTAGTACTTTCATTAATACCAGTAAGAATTCCACCTGGACAGAGAACTCACCCCAACCTTCGTTATTAGTTGTGACGGGTTCGCTGATATTTTCGGTGATATCAATGTCTGAGGATAGATATTATCTTATTTGAAGATGGTGTAATCTCACTGCTTACAGTATTTTTGATTGACAATTTACAGTATATGTGTTTTTGTAATTAGCGATCGCACCTCAATATCTGCGTGATAGCTGCAACTAATTTGTCTGGTTCTACTGGTTTTGATATGTGAAGAAGAAACCCAGCAGTTAAAGCCTGTTTTTGGTCGTATTCCCCAGCATAGGCAGTAAGTGCGATCGCTTTTGGTTGGACTAGACTTGTTTTCACCTGTCGCATCAATGCATAACCATCCATTTCCGGCATTGCAATGTCACTCACCATGACATCGGGGGTGAATTTTGTCAAAACCTCTAATGCTGTAAATGCGGATGTGGCTGGAGTCACAATTGCCCCTTCCTGTTCCAACACAAAGACAATAAAATCTCGCGAATCTTTATCGTCATCTACAACTAAAATTTTTATCCCCTCAAGGTTCCGTAAGTTCGGATCGATTTCATTCCAGTTCTCTTGCATTTTTTTACCCCCATGCACTTCTAGCAAAGGTAGTTGTAATGTAAATGTACTTCCCTGTTCTTCCCCTGGACTATCGACAGTTATTGCACCACCATGCAATTCTACCAATTGCTTGGCAATTGCTAGTCCTAAACCCAAACCACCAAATTTTCTGGTGGTAGCACTGTCTGCTTGGCGAAAATATTCAAATACATAGGGTAAAAATTCACTGCTAATCCCTTTTCCTGTATCGTCTACTGTGATTTGAGCATAGTTGTTGATTTTTTCTAACCGCACTTCGACTCTACCACCCACTGGGGTAAATTTAATCGCATTACTGAGAATGTTCCAAATAATTTGTTGTAATCTAGTGGAGTCACCCATTACTTTAAATTTGGGATTGGGAATGGGATTTTCAGATTGCCTGTCCAATCTCTTCAATTCGGAATTGTTGATTGTGAATATTAAATCGATTGATTTTGCTTCTGCTGCTAAACGAATTGTTTCTAAGGCATTATAAATAATTGATTCTAAATAAACTGATTGAATATTTAAACTGAATTTTCCTTGTAATATTCGGGAAATATCTAATAAATCTTCAATTAATTGGGCTTGCAATTTGGCATTGCGTTCAATAATCGTTAAAGCTTCGATAGTTTTTTCGGGTTCAAGTTTACGGGTTAGGAGAATTTTTGACCAGCCTAAAATGGGATTGAGGGGCGATCGCAATTCGTGGGATAATACTGCTAAAAACTGGTCTTTGATCTGGTTTGCTTCTTCTGCTTGGGCACGGGCTGCTTTTTCTTGCACTAGTAGTCTTTCCCGTTCGGCTTCAATTTCCTTATGCTCGGTAATGTCTTCTGCAACACCAGCAATGCGAAAAATTTTCCCGAATTCGTCACAAATAGGATATTCTTTCGTTTTCACCCAACGAATTTCCCCATCGGGACGAACAATGCGATATTCTGCATTTAGTCCAGTTTCGTTACGAACTCGTTCCCTAACAGCTGTTAATACTTGTGAGCGATCGTCTGGATGAATTAGCTCAAACCAAGCATCTGAGCGTTGATATAAAATCTCACGAGAGCATCCAGCAATGAGATCGTAAGCTGGGCTGACATACAATACTTGGGTAGCATCGGGAGAGGTTAACCAATAAATTTCGTCAATGTTTTCTGTTAATTGACGAAATTGTTCTTCACTTTGTCGTAAAGCAATTTCTGTACGTTTCCGTTCTGCAATTTCTTGCTGCAATTTCTCATTTGCTTCTGTCAGTTCATTGGTACGTGCTGCAACTAATTCCTCCAAATGATTTTGATATGTTCTCAATTTTTCCTCAGCTTTGAGCTTTTCAGCAATTTGCCCTTGCAGTGCTTGGTTTACCTGTTCGAGTTGGGCTGGACTCGGTAATGCTAAGGCTTGAGGTACTAAGGGAAATAGTTCTATGGCAGTAATGACCGAAATCATGGCTGTGATGGCTTTGAGGCTTCCCGAAACCCAATACACTGGATGCCAAAGTGTCCAGACTTCCATGATATGTGTAGTGCCGCAAGCAATTATAAAACCAGCAAACAAAAGGAAAATCCAGTTAAAAGGTAAATCACGTCGTTTACGGACAAAGTAAAATAAGGTAATGGGAATTGAATAATAAGATAGGGCAATCAGAGAGTCGGATAGGATGTGTAGCCACACTAGGTTGTTTTGCCAAAGATAACAATGTCCGTGGGGAATAAAAGATTCTGAACTAAAAAAACTAATCCAAAATTCCTTTACCATAAATCCTCTCCATTATCTAATTTTATTGTTCAAATTTTATAAATTTCTACATTAGACATCTCCGAAAATTAGTCATGTTTTATACATTTTCAGTATAAAGCTATACATAATTTATTAAACTAAATCCTTGATAAATAAGGATTGTTTCTATGGAGCTTCATGTTGAATTGGTATTATCCATAACTATTATAGAGACTACGAAGTTGCTGGACAGAAAGGTTCCGTAAATTTAGGTCAATCTCACCCAGTTTCCCCTGTATTTTTGTACCCCTATCAACTTGTCGGAGACATTAATTTTACCATGATTTGTCACATCAGCTTTTAAGCAAATAAAACATCCTTCGGAAGATAGGTATTTAATAATCTTTAGTATCTATTAAATCTATCTCCAAACTTCTGTAGAAATAGCTATATCTCTTTCGATAGAACAGAATTTAAATTCTATAGACTGTTCTGAGGATGGATAGACTTAGACTGTTATATTCACATAGAATTTGTTTGGTGAATACAAATAACTACCAAGAAGGTTATTGCATAATCTATCTATTTGCATAAATTGAGGTTTAATCATGGATAAAATTCGTATAGCTCTAATTGAAGACCACGATTTAACTCGTATGGGTATGCGTGCTGCTTTAGCCAAAGAAGAGGATATTGAAGTTGTTGGGGAAGCTAGAAATGCAATATCTGGTTTAAAGTTACTTCAGTCTACTCAACCGGATATTGCTATTATTGATGTGGGTTTGCCGGATATGAGCGGGATTGAATTAACGCAGAAATTCAAAAATTCTCAGGATGCAGAATCGACCGTGCAAACTAAAATTTTAATTATGACGATGAATCAAAGTGAAGATACTGTTCTAGCGGCTTTTGCAGCTGGTGCAGATTCTTATTATATGAAAGATGCGAGCATTGAAAAAATGGCTGATGCGGTGAGAATTACACACTCAGGGAATTCTTGGATTGACCCACTAATTGCGAGAATTGTATTAGATAAAAGTAAAAAAAATATAGTTTCAGATACTAAAGTTTCGGACACTATTGTAATTAATAGCTTGTCTCCAGAAGAGAACCAAATGTTAGTATCCTATCCTCTAACTACGCGGGAATTTGATGTTTTAAATTTAATTGTAGATGGATGTAGCAATGGTGAAATAGCTGAGAAACTTTACATCACAGTTGGTACAGTCAAAACCCATGTTCGCAATATTTTGAATAAATTATGCGTGAACGATCGCACTCAAGTTGCCGTTCGAGCTTTGCGGGCTGGATTGGTTAAATAAAGTAATTGCAAAGTTAAACATACAGCGCATTTCATTTGGGTGAGGTACACTCTCATCTGCATTTATCCGCGTTTATCCGCGTACCCTACGGGTAGGCACGGAGTGACTTCCAAAGGTAGCCGCATTAGACGAGCGTACATCGGAGAGGTTGCCGTAGGCTAGCGAGACTTCTCGCAGAGTAGCGTCTATATC
>NZ_NTFS01000218.1 GCF_002289455.1 Brunnivagina elsteri CCALA 953 | reverse complement strand
GTCCAATTCCCTCCCTTTCGCAAGCGGAGGGTTAGGGCGGGGTTCCTTATATATTCTATTTTTCCCAACGCCAATTACACTGATTCCATTCATAAATACCGTTAATTTCGTATTCTGCACCGTTTTGGAAGCGAACAATACAGCTAGCGAAACTATCTTCAGCATTCTTAGTTTCATCAACTTGAATTACAGTGCAGAGAAACCATTCACGCTGACAAGGACCATTATCTTGCACCCATTCCCATAATGCATTACAAACTTCAATGCGATCGCTCACTTTCAAGCGAATCAAATCAAAATGATGGGATTGCAGTCTATCTAACCACTGTACCCCGTAGCGTTGGCGAATAAAATGCACCTCACCAGAATCTTGTCCGTGCAACCAATCGTTGAGTAATTGTACCTTCCAAGACATATTTTGTGTTTCCTGGGTTTTCACATATCCCAAAAATATCCGCAACTCTTCCGATGAAAGCTCCTGAAGTGGGTTGCGATCGCTATCATCATAACTATGAAGATGAGAGATTCCCTGGTTTTGCTCGACCATTTGCAGTAAAATTTGTCTCTGTTGGTCTGTGAGCGGACAACTTGCTGCATCGCAACGATTAAATGCTGCTTGCAGGGCTGATTCAATCTCATCTGGTGTCATAATTATTTATTAGTGACTCAAAGTCTGATTTTAATAAATTTTACAGAAGTGCAACTGTAGTCTTCAATTCCAAAGGAATAAATTTCTTTCTCTTGCTTAGGAGTAAAATTTATCTATTGGTTGGATGTGTTTATGGTGCCTTTTATGCAGTTACGATCGCTTGCGGTTTTCTTGTTTACTTGCCTATTTGTTGTGCTATCCTGGGTCTCTAGTCCGAGTGCGATCGCATTAACACAAATACGGCTATTTGATATTTCATACCAAAAATGCCCCCCAGACATTGCAGAGGGCACTGTAACAAGCGGTGGTTCCCCAATGGCTGCAAACTGCTTTCTCGTCACTGGTAAAGCTGAAAATGGGACTAATAAATACGTCTACGATGCGGATATATTTGGACGTATATATGATGCAAATAATGACCCTGTATTACAAAACCGAACCCGTCTTGGTTCTATCCCCGAAGTTCCCCCAGGTGTAAGCAACTTCGAGCTAAGAATTTCTGTAGCTGCAAGTCAACCTGAACCAATTCAACTTAAACAGTTTAAAGCGGCTGGGTTTTCGGCGCAAGTGCGAAAGTAACACAATTTTTGATTCGAGATTTTGAGATACTGGATTTTGAGATTTTAGCTTCAGTTTGCTACTAATACCAATTTAAAATGTAGGTGCAATACTCTGTTGTTCCCCAAGCTACACGAATTGCACCTAACTGTGAAAATAACGAATTAGCTCAACTCTAGTTACTGATGATCCACATGCTGCAATCATCGTAATTAATTAGTCCATTTTTAATGGACTTTCGCTATGAGACAGGGATTTACAATCCCTGTCGGACTTTCGCGATCGCGTCTCTACAGCCAAGAATATTATGGCTAAACAATGCTAAATACCTTTGGGTAAAATTCCAGCCAAAAGTTGTAAAGCCAAAATCGCTAACATTGGCGAAAAATCCATTCCACCTAATGGGGGAATGATAGAACGGAATACATTTAGATAGGGATCTGTAATTTGGCTCAAAGCCGAGAATGGCTGATTGTACCAATTTACTGTTGGGAACCAAGTCAAAAGAATCCTGATCACCAACAAAGCAATGTAAATGCTGACAAAAACTGACAGCGTGTTAGTTAGAAAAGGGATTGAAGAACTCATATAAGGTTCGGTTTCCTGAGAAAATATCAACAAATATCTTTATTAATTGATTGTAAACGAACTGATATCATGCTGTGTGGTTAGGTTTTCCACACTCATGAACAATTCATACTGGGGATATGGGGCATGGGGGATTGGGGATTGGGATTGGGATTGGTTGATAATTACACTAAGAACGGCTCAAAATTTGACTTTTTAAATGCCTGCTGGTTCCTTTCTTTTATTTGCTTTTAGCAGTGAGCTAATAGCTAACGGCTCGAAGTATACTAACGCTTTATTCCCTATCCCCTATTCCCTATCCCCCATTCCCTACAACGAAGTCCGCTCGGAAGAACTAGGAGAAGGACTACCGTTAACATTACCTAACTGCTGTCTCACTTCGTCAATAGTGGCATTGAGTTGGGCAATTTTATCTTCGAGCGATCGTCTCGCAGTTTCCATCCCCTCAGTATCACTCAATTTCATTGGACGGCGTGAATTTGAGGCTTTTTTTGCCTCTGCTGGACGGTTTGCAAGTTGTTGAATTTCTTCTTCGTCGATTAATTCATCCCGTCGATTTGCAATTAATGCACCTAAAAAACCACCAACTACACCACCAACAATTGCTCCAGCAACAAATCCTCCGGCAAAACCATCGCGTTGACTCATATCTTTACCCGTCTTACAAAATACTGCGACTTCAAGAAATTGATTAATAGCCGCCATCAAGCTCTAGCTGCATGGTAGCTTATGTCCCGAAGATGCGATCGCCCGCATCCCCCAAGCCCGGAATGATAAATCCTTGCTCGTTTAGACCCTCATCAATACAAGCTGTGTAAATAATTAAACCAGGATAAGCTGCACTCAGTTTTTGCAAAGCCTGGGGAGCCGCAATCACACTGACAATTCGTACCAAAGTTGGGTCTATACCCCGATGTGTTAATTCTGCCATCGTCGCCATAATCGAACCACCCGTTGCTAACATCGGATCGGTAATCAACACTCGTGTCTGAGGGTCAAATTTTTCTGGCAGCTTATTCAAATAGCACAAAGGTTCTAATGTTGCTTCATCCCGTACTAAACCAAGGTGGTAAATCGATGCTAATGGTAGCAATCCTTGTGCCCCTTCTAACAGCCCCAAGCCAGCCCGTAAAATCGGGACCACGGCAACCGGAACCTCTGGATCGATTAACGTTGCCCCAGTCTCTGCCAGGGGTGTTTGGACTGTTGTCTCAAATGTTGGCAACCACTCTCGCGCGGCTTCATAAGTTAACCATCGCCCTAACTCCGCGATCGCGCTACGAAATAACACAGAGGGAGTGGAAGCATCGCGGGCAACTGCCAACCAATGCTTAATTAGGGGATGAGGTGGGACATAAACACGTAGTTGTAGCGTCATAACTAGAAATTAATCAACTCCTCATAGTATAAAAAGTCAACTACCTCAACTTTCCTTTCCAGGAGGTGAGTTATCGGTTTGTAACTAGATTCCACTGCAACTCAGCATACTTTCGACCTTGCGTTCGACTTTGTATTCTGCTTTGACTTCAGCATCCATTACGTTAGGGCGCGTTGACAAGGCACCCGTACAATTGGAGATTATAACTAACAACAAATTTACCACTATCACGATTTCCAATCGAATCGCTTCCGCCCCGGTTACATCCGTCCTGTTTAGAATACTCTTTTCTTGTATTCCTGACAGCTAACAACAATACCTTCCCCTGTCTAGAAAAATTATCGCTAATTATTTTCATTAATAGTTGACATTTATTCTCAATCTAGTTTATATTATTTGCAAGTGTTCTCCTCTCTTTAAGGATCGGTAGACGGGATTAGTCTCAGCAAAGTAGGCTTGTCCCTCTTTTTTTTGTTTGATACTTCGTTTAATAATTGATAATTGGGGATTGAATAAAAAAGAAGCAATTGACCCAACAAACCGGGTTTCTCCCCCACGCAAAATCTCCCATCACGCAAAAACCTTAATAAACACCCTCTAAATTTAAAACTTGGGAATAAGCCATTGGGTATTGGAAAATAAGGAAATTACCAATTACAAATCAATACGAATTACGAAATTATGTCCGAATTCGACGCAATTATCATCGGTTCCGGTATCGGTGGTTTAGTGACTGCAACCCAACTTGCTGCCAAAGGTGCAAAAGTCCTAGTTCTCGAACGCTATCTAATTCCTGGTGGCAGTGCTGGATATTTTGAACGTCAAGGCTATCGTTTTGATGTTGGTGCATCGATGATTTTTGGCTTTGGGCAACAAGGAACGACTAATTTACTAACTCGTGCTTTGGCTGCTGTAGGTGAAAATATAGAAACGATTCCTGATAATGTGCAAATTCACTACCATTTACCCAATGGCTTAGAAGTCAAGGTAGAAAGGGATTACCAAGAATTTTTACAAAATATTACCGCATGTTTCCCCCACGAGCAACAAGGTATCCGTCGCTTCTACGATGAATGTTGGAAAGTGTTTAATTATCTCAACAGCATGGATTTGCTGTCGTTGGAAGAACCTCGTTATTTGGTGCGATCGCTTTTGCAACATCCATTATCTTGCCTGGGTTTAGCCCGATACTTACCGCTAAATGTGGGAGATATTGCCCGAAAGTATATTCAAGACTCTGATTTGCTCAAATTCATCGACATTGAATGCTATTGCTGGTCAGTTGTTCCCGCAGCGATGACACCGATGATTAATGCGGGGATGGTATTTTCTGACAGACATTATGGTGGGGTGAATTACCCAAAAGGTGGTGTGGGGCAAATTGCTCAAAAGCTTGTTCAAGGTTTAGAGAAAGCTGGAGGTAAAATTATTTACCAAGCCAGAGTCACAAAGATTTTGCTAGAAAAAGACTGTGCTGTGGGGGTAAAGCTAGCAAATGGTGAGACTTACCACGCAAAAAAAATAGTTTCAAATGCCACACGTTGGGATACCTTCGGTAAGTTGATATCACCTAAAGATGTTCCAATTAATGAAATTAAATGGCAAGAAAGATACAAAAAATCGCCAAGTTTTTTGAGTTTACACATGGGTGTAAAAGCTGAAGTTTTGCCAATAGGAACAGAATGCCATCATATTTTGTTGGAAGATTGGGAAAAAATGATGGATGGGGAAGGGACAATTTTTGTTTCGATTCCAACTTTGCTCGATCCAGATTTAGCACCAGCAGGACATCATATAATTCATGCATTTACTCCGAATTGGTTAGCAGATTGGCAAGAATTATCCCCGACTAATTCTGATAATTCGTCCAAGAGTCGCGCTAAAGAAGCAGCAGCAGAACGTGTTATTAAACGTTTAGAGAAGATTTTCCCTGGTTTAGATGCAGGATTGGACTTTTTGGAAGTGGGAACACCTAGTACCCATCGGAAATATTTAGGACGGGAAGATGGTACGTATGGTCCAATCCCCCGTCGAAAACTGCCGGGATTATTACGAATGCCGTTTAATCGCACCGCAATTCCCGGATTGTATTGTGTTGGTGATAGTACTTTTCCTGGACAGGGTTTGAATGCTGTGGCATTTTCGGGATTTGCTTGTGCCCATCGCATCGCCGTAGATTTAAGGCTATGATATTTTTTTATCAAAAAAATATGCGTAACTGAAAAAAACTGGTTTATTGTTTTGGGTTTATCTGACACAATACTATAAATAGTTGAGACGGGAAGCCGCTCGGTATTCACAGAACCAGAGGTCAAAAACTAATGGGGCGATTTGAGAACAACCAATCGAGTCAGGGCGATGATGGCGATGTATCATCAGATGTTAGTAATGCTCAAAAGAAGATGATTGAGGAATTGCAGACTCTCCAGCAAAGTGTTCTCAAGTCGTTGCAGGATGATATCCAGCAGCTGCAAACTGAGAAAAATCGTCTGGCTGAGGATGTACAAAAACTGCAAGTCCAAAAAACTAATTTGCAGCAAGAACAATTAGCTAACGAACATCAAGTTTTGTTAAGGCAGTTGGTGCAAGTTCTGGCAAATCACGTTTCGCTACAACTACAGTCTTCCCTGGAGAAGTTGTTTGCGGATGTTGCATTTCGCACTTCTGAAAATGGTACTACTTTACCTGGTTCCCAATCTGCTACTGCCACATCCCAAGCTAGTTTGGAGCAAACCGAACGTTTGCTGAATTCTTTTAACGGTACGGTTCTATCGACTTTTGAACAACTCCAAGGGGAGTTAAGGAATTATCAAAGTAATTTTTCTCAGCAGCTTTCCCGAATGTATGACGAACAAGAGCAAGGGGAAGCGATTTTGGCTGAGTTGGTACATCGTCTTCGTCACGAGTTGGAAAATTCCCCTGCGACAAATTCAACTGTATCAATTGAATCGGTTTATCAAGTTGAATCTGAAGTTGAACCGCAAATTAACCTTGAAGAAATATTTGAGGTAGAAAGTACTGTTCCTCCTCAAGAAGAGGTTGGAGAATCTTCGTCCATAGTAGTTGCAAATTCCCCAAACACAGAAGCAACAGACGACGAAAATCCCTTTGTCGAAAAAAATATTCCCCCCTATCGCTTTCCCGACACTGTTATTCCCAATCCCCTAACCCGTGCCCAACTTGATGCGAAGTTAGAACCAAATGAACCAGCTAGGGAGCGCAATTTAGTTGTAAATCCCCCTCCAATTCCCGCAACAAACGCAAGAGAAGCCGAAAAGTCGCGATTCTCCACAGGAGACGCTTCGCGATCGCAATCAAAAACTAAAAAATCTTCGTGGTTAACCAGTGGTTTAGTGATGGTTGTGCTGTCCCTGGTCGCTTCCGCGCTTTATAATGTTTCCGTTCGAGCCATGTTTTTCCCGCGATCGCAAATTTTGGGTATTTTTGATGTTCAGCAATTAATATCCCCAACTTTAGGGAATTGTTTGTTAATTTTAATGCTAAGAATGCTAGTAGTTGTACCATTGATGCTGGTGCTAGCTCCAATCATGCATCCTTGGATATGGCAAGATATCAGCGCTTTGACCAACTCACTGCGGCGAAATCCCCGACAGCCGAATCTAGGGCAAGGAAATCATCAACCAAATATTACCAAACCATTACTGATACTCGCAATTACTAGCGGGTTCTTCTTGTTTTTATCGCAATTGTTAATTTACCTTGCCATTGGACGGGTAGCAACGGGAATTGCGATCGCACTTTTCTTTATTTACCCAATTGCCAGTGGATTCCTAGCTTGGTTATTATTCAAAAACGAACAGCGACAACTTCCCACATTATTTGGGATTAGTGCGATCGCTTGTATTTGTTTGGGGGAATTACTGATTTTAAGTAGTGGGAATACTTCTACTGGTGCTACTGCGGCGATTTTATCGGGTATCTCGTTTGCAATCTACATCATTCTCACCCGCATTTGTGCCGCAAAAATTCATCCTGTTACATTTACCCTACTCAATTTCACCACCATGTTGGTGTTCTGCTTCATCGGGTTAATCATTCCCTTACCAAGCAATTTAGGCGTACAGATTAATAATACTAACTTACTAGAATTGGTTTTAACGGCATTTATTTTAGGCGTACTCACATTGTTTGGTTACATCCTGAATAACCTTGGTGTGCGTAAATTTGGGGCAAATCGTTCGGCGATTATTGGAGCTATGTTACCCGCAATTACGGTTATTTTTGCTGGTTTGATTATCCAAGAAAGCCTAGCTATTATTCAGATAATAGGAGTGTTGATTGTTACATTGGGAACCGTAGCTTTCAACCTGGAAAAAATACGCGATCGGCTCAAAGCTCACAAAAACACTTAGTTGGGTCGAACTTTTTAAAAACAATGTATGATTTGAAACACAAAGCTAACAAAATACATGGTAGTATTTCTGAAAATTTTCCTAAAAAATAAAAGAAGATGAAATTGTCAACCCGACTTTTGACTGAGTTAAAAATTTTAGCTTTTTGCGAGTAGATATCTTATACTACGGTCAAATATTCTTTTGGAGTAGGAAAATAAATTTGAGACTGATTTTGGTTAGCCTCAGTATGGGAATCTGAAGAGAGTTCCATTCCACTTGTTCCATTCATATTTGTCAACTAGAGCAAGAAACAACACCAACAGTTGTGTCAGCAATGCATAATATTCTGGTGATAAAGTTTCATGAAATTGTTACACAATCACAAATGGGACAAACTTGATGGATTGATACTATATGTACATATTTTACCGAGTGCAAGATTAGGCGCAAAACGTTGTAATCTTAGCTATAAAGGCAATTTTGCGACATAAGTAGTTTGGTGTTATTACAGGAAAATACTGATAAATTCTTGATTAAGACTACCAATAATACCCATGTTTAACGCATAATAGATAATCTAAAGTGAACACATTGCCTTCAGTCGGGTGTATACTACTTACTTTCATATAACTGAAAACTTGTAAACGTGCTATTCATCTGTCTGTAATATGAGTAACGACATAGATCTGATCAAACGTCTAGGCCCCAGTGCGATGGATCAGATCATGCTTTATCTGGCTTTTAGCGCCATGCGGACGAGTGGGCACAGGCATGGGGCGTTTCTCGATGCAGCCGCAACCGCAGCCAAATGTGCTATTTACATGACTTATCTGGAACAGGGGCAAAACCTGCGAATGACAGGACACCTGCACCACCTCGAACCAAAGCGCGTGAAAGCGATTGTTGAGGAAGTCAGACAAGCACTAACAGAGGGTAAATTGCTGAAGATGTTGGGTTCCCAAGAGCCTCGCTATCTGATTCAATTACCTTATGTATGGATGGAAAAGTTTCCTTGGCAACCGGGACGTTCTCGGATTCCTGGAACAAGTTTGACGAGCGAAGAAAAAAGGCAAATTGAGCAGAAATTGCCCGAAAATTTACCTGACGCTCAGTTAATTAGTTCCTTTGAATTTTTAGAATTGATTGAGTTTCTGCACAAGCGATCGCAAGAAGATTTGCCCTTGCAGCATCACATGCTGTTGAGCGAAGCCTTGGCTGAACATATCAAGCGTCGTTTGCTCTACTCAGGCACGGTAACGCGGATTGATTCACCTTGGGGAATGCCTTTCTATGCCTTAACTCGTCTATACTATGCTCCTGCGGACGACCAAGAGCGTACTTACATCATGGTAGAAGACACCGCTCGGTATTTTCGCATGATGCGTAATTGGGCAGAACGTCGTCCTAATTCTATGCGTGTCTTGGAGGAATTAGATATTCCCTCAGAACGGATGGAGCAGGCTATCGAAGAATTAGATCAGATTATCCGGGTTTGGGCTGATAAATATCACCAAGTGGATGGTATACCTATGGTGTTACAAATGGTTTTTGGTAAGCAAGAAGACTAGTCAATCCAGCGATTTGCTTGATATTAGTTCTTGGTCTAAAAATATAACTAATTAATACAACATCCAATCCAAGTCCACCAATGGTAGATTTGGATTTTGGATTAAAAATTAAAATTAACTAATTTCTTTGGGGAATGGGGACAGGTTGAGTCGGAGTAGTCTCGAAAGTACGGTTAAATTGATTACTTGGCTGGGTAGGAGTTTCAACTTGATTACGTCTAGCTGGTGTAAACGAAGGGAGTAACCCACCCAACTTATCGCTAGCATCAATACAGGTATCCATCGCTTGAACCGCAGAAAAATCGATTTCTTTTCGCAAACCGACTACACACTGAGCAAAGCGTTGGGGTAATAAAC
This sequence comes from Brunnivagina elsteri CCALA 953, assembly GCF_002289455.1. Classification (GTDB taxonomy): domain Bacteria; phylum Cyanobacteriota; class Cyanobacteriia; order Cyanobacteriales; family Nostocaceae; genus Brunnivagina; species Brunnivagina elsteri. The sequence continues at coordinate 1,558 of NZ_NTFS01000218.1, read as the reverse complement.
TGCGATTACAGTAATTGAAAACTGATGGGTCAAAAGCTTCTTTTTTGCTACCACTGACACTGACGACACAAGTAGCCAAATCTTCGGGACGACGAGCCAAACGGCAAGAAGGCAGAATATCAATAGCTGCAACTTGAGTTTGTTTTTGAATTTTAGTTACGCAGGTAGCAAATTCCCGTGGACGCAGAGCCTCAGCACAAGCTTGAGCGGCTGATTCACCATTGATACCCAACCGTAACAAACTAACTGCACAACCACGGTAATCATTAACTGGATAACTAACTTGTGCGATCGCGCTTGGGGTAAGTGCCATTTCCAACCATCCACTTATCCCTAAAACCACACCAGCAACAATTGTATATTTACCTTTCCTAGCCATTTTCAATATCTTCCTAACACCACAGTAATGCTACCGCATCTTTTGAGTGGTTAATAGTTATTGGTTTTTGCTTATGCCCAATTCCCAATTCCCTATTCCTAATTTCCCATTAACATATATAATTAAATGTCTGAGTCAAATTTAAACAGGACTAAAGTAAGAAAATCATGTCCCGATATAGAGGACCCCGTTTAAGAATAACCCGTCGTCTAGGTGAATTACCTGGTTTAAGTCGTAAAACCGCTCGTCGCGCTTATCCTCCTGGTCAGCACGGTCAGAACCGCAAAAAGCGTTCTGAGTACGCTATTCGTTTAGAAGAAAAGCAAAAACTTCGTTTTAACTACGGTGTCACCGAGAACCAGTTACTTCGCTACGTCCGCAAGGCTCGTCGTGTAGCTGGTTCCACCGGACAAGTGCTATTGCAATTATTAGAAATGCGCTTGGATAATACCATTTTCCGCTTGGGTATGGCTCCTACCATCCCTGCCGCACGTCAATTGGTTAACCACGGTCACGTTTTAATTAACGGTCGTGAAGTAAATATTGCTAGCTACCAATGTCGTCCTGGCGATCAAGTTACTATACGTAATAATGATCGCACCAAAAAGATGGTTGAAGCGAACTTGCAGTACCCAGGTTTGGCAAACCTTCCCAGTCACTTGGAGTTTGACAAAAACAAGCTCGAAGGTAAGGTAAATAGTGTTATCGAACGCGAATGGGTGGCACTACAAATTAATGAACTGCTAGTTGTTGAGTACTACTCACGTCAAGCTTAATTAATAGTTAGGAGTTGGGAGTTAATAGTTAGGAGTTAAGAAGAAATATTACTCAACTTATAACTCATAACTCATAATTCATAACTCATCGCTTAATTTTTTATCCTCCAATTTGCGACATGGTGCGGCTGTAATTCCCTGTCGCAGTTCCGGAATAACGCTGTTTAAAATTAATTTCAGATTTTACCGTCAATAATTCTTTTAACTGCTCTCGCAAAGTGGTCATGCTGACACCTTCGCGCAGGGCAGTTTTTAGGTCTAATTGACCTGCTTCATTCAACAAGCAAGGACGTAACCAACCATCTGCACTCAAACGCATCCGGTTACATTTGTCACAAAAGCATTCTGACATTTGACTAATAAATCCCAATGTTCCTTTTGCTCCGGGAATTTTAAATATATC
>NZ_NTFS01000217.1 GCF_002289455.1 Brunnivagina elsteri CCALA 953 | reverse complement strand
GTCTAGAAGATTGGTTTAGCATATTGGTTGTAGTGAATTATTAGTGTTGCTGAATAAAGGTATGAATTAACAAAGGCTAGTTTTGACTAGTTTTTGATTAATGACCCGACTGATTGAACTACAATATTCGGGTTGATGCGATCGCGTAATCTGGCTTCAATGGCAATTTTTAGGGTAGCTGTGCTGCTGGAGCAAGAACCACAAGCACCTTGGAGTAATACTTTGATAATATCGCCATCGACATCGTAGAGTTCCACGTCTCCCCCATCAGCAATGAGGATGGGGCGAACTTCTTCATCGAGGACTTTTTGAATAAGTGCTATTTTTTGGACATTGGTGAGGGGACGTGGTGTTAACTCACCTGTGGTATTTACTGGATTATAAGTATTAGTTACTACTTTTGCCGTTGTGGCTTCTTTCTGAACTGATTCAATAATATCATCAATTGTGGCGAGACAGGAACCGCATCCACCACCAGCTTTGACATAATTTGTTACATCTTCAGCACTGGTTAATTTATTTTCTAAAACTACGCGGCGAATTTTGCTTTCAGTGATACCAAAGCAGCTACAAATTAATGCACCTTCATCGTCGTCTTCATGAACATCCAGTTCAATCCCACGGTAATTGTAAATAGCAGCTTCGAGTGCTTCTTGTCCCATTACCGAGCAATGCATTTTTGCTTCGGGTAAACCACCCAAATAATCGGCAATTTCTTTATTAGTTACTTTGAGAGCATCATCTAAACTTAAGCCTTTGACCAATTCTACCAGAGCTTCCGAAGATGCGATCGCACTTGTGCAACCAAAGGTTTGAAATCTGGCATCAAGTATCTTGTCGCTTTCTTCTTCGATTTTTAGGTGCAATCTCAAAGCATCACCACAGGCAATACTACCTACTTCACCAGTCGAAATTTTAATCCCTGTTTCGCCGTTATCTTCTAAAGTACCTTGATTTTTAGGGTTATAGAACAAATCTAAGACTTTATCTGTATATTCCCACATAAGCCCCTGAGGAGATTTTAGATTTTGGATTTTTTGGATACGTTCGCTACCCTTACGGGAAGTCACAGAGCGTCTACGCTCAGTACAAGCTTTGAATTTTAGATTTTGGTTGGGGAATCAGGAGCAAGGGATTATTATTGATCGTGCTTCAAAACTTACAACTTAATAATAATTCCTAATTCCTAACTCCCAACTCCCGATTCCTAACTTTTAACTCCCAAAAGAGTTTGCTCGTGTTCTTGCAACCAAGCTGCTTTATCATCGGTGAATGGTGAAAGGGCACGCAAACGCTCAATAATACCAGGCATTACTGCAATCACTGCGTCAATTTCATCATCAGTGGTGTAACGGCACAAACTGAAGCGAATCGAACCATGTAAGATTGTGTAGGGTAAACCCATAGCTCGAAGAACATGGGAAGGTTCCAGGGAACCCGAACTGCAAGCAGAACCAGAAGAAGCACAAATACCGTATTGATTTAAACCGAATAGAATTGCTTCACCTTCGATATATTTAAAACCAATGCTAGTGGTATTGGGTAAACGTTCCGAACCGTAACCATTGATTTCGCAATCAGGAATATTCGCAATCAAAGTTTGTTCCAAGCGATCGCGCATTTTTCGTTCACGTTTGGTAGCTTCTTCCAGATGCATCAATTCCAACTCGGCAGCTTGTCCAAGTGCAATAATAGCAGGTACATTCGGTGTTCCCGAACGTCTACCGCGCTCCTGTCCTCCACCTATCACCATCGGACGAAATCTAACACCACGTCGTACATACAACGCACCGATACCTTTGGGAGCGTGTATTTTGTGACCAGACATGGTTAACATATCAATGGTGCTAGTTTTCATATTCATCGGAATTTTACCGACTGCTTGCACAGCATCCACGTGGAATAATGCACCACTACTTTTAACACGCAAACCAATTTGCTCGATGGGAAATACCACACCTGTCTCGTTGTTTGCATACATAATCGAAACGAGGGCAGTATTACCAGTTAGTGATGCTTCCAATTCGTCTAAATCTAACTGTCCCTGACGATTCACTGACAAGTAAGTTACCGTGTAACCTTTGCTTTCTAGTTGTTTGCACTGCGCTAACACTGCCGGATGTTCTACTTGGGATGTAATAATGTGGCGTTTTTCGGGTTGTGCCAGCAGTGCAGAGCGAATCGCAGCATTATCGCCTTCCGTTCCACCACTTGTAAAGATAATTTCTGATTCCTCCGCACCAAGCAAAGCTGCCATTTGTTCGCGGGCTTTACTTACTGCTTTTCCAACTTGCCCGCCAAAGACGTGCATACTAGAGGGGTTGCCATAATATTCGCTGAAGAAGGGCAACATTGCTTCGACTACTTGAGAGTCTACTTTTGTAGTCGCATTATTATCTAGATAAATACAATCTTTTTTCATTTTACGCAACCTGCTGGCGTTTCTTTTCTAATTGTTCAGAATACTTCTGGGAATAGCAATTAAACCAACGTTCCCAATAATTGTCATTGTTATTATTCAATTTTGATACGCATTTTTTATAAGTATCAAACCAACATTCCCAGTAATCTTTGTGGTCTTTTACGCAACCATCGCAGCTAGGACATCCAGCCACACATTGGGGAACGGTGTAGATTGTATCGGTACAACCGTTACATACGCTAGAGTTGATTAAGCGTTGACCATCGATAACCGTTATTGCACCAGTAGGACAGACAGGAAGGCACAAGTCGCAGGAAATACACTTATTGGTAATCTTGTAAGTCATGGTAATGCTTCTCCTAATAATTGCGATCAATTATGTGATGGTGAATGCAGGGTAATTGGTGATGTGCGATATGCCTTTGCCATTAAACTCCACTTATCGCAGTATAAGGGGCGAGTTTACCAATCTCAAAATATACCAGAATAATTCTTGCGAACTCGCCCGTAAAGTTAGTTATTAGTTACAGCAGATTTTAGGTAAATGAGATACATAACGAAAATGTGAAACCCTCTGTAGAGAAAAGATATATCACGTCTCTCTGTATTCAATAAAATACACACTGCTGTATTAGTTCTTGATTATTCAATTAATTTTTTCGTAGTTTAGTTGTTACTGGCTGGGTGTTGGTAATGACCTAAGTAGCAACCACCAACAGACAACCATTAACTTTTTATGACAATCAACTCCTAATTCCCGCACAGACGCGATGTCTCTCGTCCCTACATTCCTAATTCCTAACTCCTAACTATTCCTTTTTCTCTGTAAACTCTTGGTAAAAATCTAAAGCAACCTTTTCAATCACATCGTAGGATTCGACGACTTCAATACCAGCATTATGTAATTTTTCTTTGGGAGAGTCGCCGATTTTGGAAACTAATACCGCTTTGCAATCAGATATTGCATTAATGATATTTTCTAAAGTCGCTTTCTCACTGTAACCACCTTGGCAGAAATGGTCTACCTTGCGATGTCCAACATACTTAACTTCGCTACCATCAACTTCATAAACTTGAAATTCTTTGGCATGTCCGAAGTGTTGGTTAATTAAACCACCACCTTTTGTAGCCACCGCAACGAGAATTTTAGTTCTTTCCTTTACGGGAATTAAATTTGCTGCTGCACCATTTAAAAGAGCAATTTCTTCTTTAGCGGCTTTGAGTTCAGCTCTAAATTTCTCAATCCCTTCTTGTACTTCTTGGCGAGTTTCCAAGTCATATTCGGGAGCCATTTCCATGAATTTATCTTTTGTAAATTCTTGGCTTCTATCCTCACCCAATAAGCCAACTGCATCGGCACGACATTGACGACAGTGACGCATCATTTTCATGTTACCGGAGCATTGGTCTTGTACTGATTTTAATTCAGTAGGTGTAGGTCCACGCTGTCCAGTTAATCCAAAGTGAGTACCGTGTTCGGGTGCGGAAATCAGGGGCATAATATTGTGCAAAAATGCACCATTTTCCCGAATCATCTTGTTAACTTCAACCAGGTGTTGGTCATTAACTCCCGGAATCATTACCGAGTTGACTTTACACAAGATATCAGCTTCTCTGAGTGCTTGTAATGCTTCCATCTGCTTTTCTAGCAAGATTTTTGCACCTTCAACACCTCTGTAACGTTTACGTTTGTAGTGAACCCAAGAGTAAATTTGGGCACCGATTTCTGGGTCGATGGTATTCAGGGTAATCGTAACGTGGTCAATATTTAGTTGTTTGATTCTATCTATATATTCGGGCAGCATTAAACCGTTTGTTGATAAACATAGTTTAATGTCTGGTGCCTTATCAGCAATTAATTCAAAGGTACGGAAAGTCTTTTCAGGATTTGCTAATGGGTCCCCAGGTCCAGCAATTCCCAATACTGTCATTTGGGGGATTTTGCTAGCAACAACCAAGACTTTATGCGCTGCTTCTTCGGGTGTTAGTAATTCGCTAACTACACCGGGACGGCTTTCGTTCGCACAATCATATTTTCTGTTGCAATAGTTGCATTGGATGTTACAAGCTGGTGCAACTGCAACGTGCTTCTATGCTGTAGTTTTTACAGAAAGTTACTGAATAACTTATTGCTCTAAGCCTTTATAAAGTTAGGGGTTAACTGTTTTTAGTGCTTTTGCCAACTTATATTTAAGTCAGATTTAAGTCATAAAAGAAGCAGCAAGTAACAACACAGGAGTACATTTTAACGACTTCAACCCGCAAAAAACAAATGATGGAAGTTACATGGGTACTATGAGAAAAAAAACAGAGGAAAAGAAATGCCTTGATGAACTCTTCAAAACCAAGGCAGATGAATTAAAGGCGTTACTGAAATCTTCAAAATGTAAGGTCGGAATTAGGGTGCTTGAAAACACTATCCAATTGCAGGCAACTTTACCGCCTAAACCGGACAGTAGGAAAACAACCCCATATCAGCAATTGATAGGATTGAACATTCCAGCTACGCTTGACGGATTGGAGACAGCAAGAGAGGAGGCTTTTGAATTAGGAAGGTTAATAGCCAGAAAAATCTTTGTTTGGAATGACAAGTATTTACCCAAAAAAACTGTCAAGGCTAATGACAAGCCTGTTTTTACCTCTGAGATAATAGAAAGGTTCGAGACAGAATACTTCAAGACACGCAAACAATCAGAAATAAGCAAGCATTCCTGTGCTAAGTATTTAACTGCATTAAATAGAATTTTAAATGCAGGGTGTAATGTGTTCTCCCAAGGAAGTTTAGATGAATTTTACGATGGACTAACCAATACTCATACAAAAGAAGAAATTTCTGTAATTGTAAAAATAGTATCAACAATGTTTAAATTGGATGTAAGACTGACTAGACCCAAACGAGAAAAGCCTAAATCGAGACCAATCCCAACTGATGAAGAGATAAAATCTGAGTATTGGCGATTTCGTGATTATGGAGAGAACAAGAGACATGTAAATGGAAGGCATGTCGATGCCTGGCAATTAAATCAATGGATATATGGAATGCTAGCAACTTTCGGATTACGACCAAGAGAGTTATTCATGAATCCGGACATTAAATGGTGGTTATCACCTGAAAATACGGATAATACTTGGAAAGTAGACGAAGACACCAAAACAGGAAGTCGGTTAGCTCTTCCATTACACCCTGAATGGATAATGTTATTTTCCCTTAAGGATAAAAGTACGCTTGAATTGTATAGGGAATACATAGCTGGAAAAACAACATTTAGAAATGTAAATGTTTGTGTATCGAATATTAATAAGTGGTTTCGTAAACTTGATATACCTTTCCAACCTTATGATTTACGTCATGCTTGGGCAATTCGGGCGCATTTATTAGGAATACCAATTAAAGCAGCCGCAGATAATTTGGGACATAGTGTAGAGATTCATACCAAGACTTATCAAAGATGGTTTAGTTTTGACAATCGAAAAAAAGCTATTAATGAAGCGCTTGATAAGCAAACTGACTCAGATACTTTAAAGGAAGAAATATTTCAGTTAAAGCTTGAGAATGAACGATTAAAAATTGAATTAGAACGATATAAACTTAATTCGGCTTATTCCATCGAATAATTGACACAATAAAAAGGAGGGATTAAATCCCTCCTTATATGCCTTAAAACGGCGAAATTAGCTGGAGCATTATCTTTACGAATTCGAGAATTATCTTCGTGAAACTGAACATCTAACACCGGCAGTCGCGACAACGGGGGAACCCCCGCAACGCGCTTTTTCCGTATTCTTCTATAGGAATCCGGTTTGATTTCTGAATGAGTGTTTAGGCTTTAAGCCTACCCTATAAGCTTTTGAGTCTCAGTGTACGTTCAAAATTCAAATAGGAATCCTATATTTCAACCCATGTATCTGCACCACAAATTACAGCACAAATACTAATAGTCATAATATCGGTCAAGTCATGTCGATTTTTTATTACTTGTTACAGATAAGACAATATTTGTGAAAGAGCGCATATTCGGAATATCTCACAAATGCAAATATCGAATTACTAAAACGATTTGCTTTTATTGCTCAAGTCAACTCTGTTTTCTTTTGATGCATTAACGTCTACTTTTGTCAATACTTCCAAAACTTTTTAACTATTACGATATCGATTTGGGTGCGATCGCATTCCAAAATTAGTTCATCTCCATACTTCAAACCATCGATTTTTGGTGCAATTACTTCCAAAATATCGGCTGCTTGAAAGTGATCGGGTTTAGTATCCGGATGGGGATAGTAAATTAAACCCTCAAAAGATGAGTCATTAAATAATATCCGACAATCAGCAAAAGAAAAATCTTCGGCTGGTTGAATTGAAGACCATTTGACATTTATAAATGTATATTTAAAACTTTTTACTCGATAGCGATGGGGATGAATCGAAATATTCAAGGTACCAGAAAAATACGGGCTTAAATCCAAACCTAATTCTTGGAAGAAAGGTTTTTGCATTTCGATCGTTCCTTGGGGAAAACGGGAATCCCCTCCTTTTCCCGATGCAACTCCATAACCTGGTGCGATCGTACCTTTAACTTGGATATTCATATTTTTGATGATTTTTTGCCATTATTTAGTATAAGCAAGCAAACCAAAGAGGGTAAATAAACATAAACCATTGAGCCATAAAATAGAGCGATATTTTATCATCACACAACCCAGCGAGTAATCGATTCCAACATTTTATTTAGCGTAATTTCAGGTTCTCACCTTCATAACCTCCGTAGCAGCAAACTTTCTACCGTAAAAAATTGCGATCGCCGCAGTCACATACATAAGCAAGCTGTAAACTGCTGCCGGAACTGCCATATCCGGATTTTTGAGTAAACCCGCAGTAATTGCGATCGCAAGCGTACCATTTTGAATCCCGACTTCGATGGCAATACAAATTTGTTGGGAAATTTTGAGTTGGAAAAGCTGACTCAGCCAAAATCCGGTGAATGAGGAAATTATATTTAACAACACAACTCCAATCCCAACTTGAGTAATAAAGTTAGGAAGACGTTGCCATTCACGTACAATCAAAACCAAGATAATCGCCAACAAAAATACAATTGCCAGTTTATTGGTGACTCTTTCTAACCGTCTAGCAATATTGGGAAATTTCTGTTTTATCCACATCCCTAAACCGCAAGGCAAAAGAGTAATTAAAAATATTTGTACCATTGTCTGAACAACTGGTAATTCGATCGCGGCACTTTCCCCCAGGAAGCGTTTTAATGCCAAATTAGCAAAAATGGGGATTGTAAATACTGTAATAATACTACTCAATGCTGTGAGACTAACGGAAAGAGCTATATCTCCTTTTGCTAAGTAAGTAATTAGATTAGAAGATGGTCCCCCCGGACATATTGATAGTATCACCAACCCAACTGCTATTTCAGATTGCATTGGCACAATACTCGCGATCGCAAAACCAATAATAGGGAGAATAACCAATTGACTAATTAAACCGATCGCGATCGCTTTAGGGTTTTTTGTAACTAAGAGGAAATCTTCGGGTACCAAGCTCAAACCCATGCCTAGCATTATGATTCCTAAAGCTATAGGTAAAACAATGGCAGTGAATAGATTAAATTCCATAATCCTTAGGTGATTGCATACTCGCAATCAGTTTACCTCACATTGCACATATTCATTTGTGCTGAGGCTAACTATAGAATATTGTTCGGCTTTTGCCCATGTTGTATTCGAGACAACCCTACCCCGCAACTACACGATTTTTTGTAGAATTAAATTCTCAGTTGGCAATAAATCGCAATTCATAAATCTTCCCCTCACTACCACAAAATGCCCCCATTCCCCAAAAAAATGTGCTAATGTAGCGCGTGGTGTAATTACCGCCAACCGACCCACAGAACGATTATCTCTGTCTACAATTAAAGTCTGGGCTTTTTTATTCCCAAATCGACCTGAGTAAACACAGGTTAACTTATAATTATTTAACAATTATTAAGTTTGCCCAGAACATCAAGGATAACATCCACCGTTCTAGGTTATAAAAATCCAGCCCTTGCTGGCTAAGAAGGCAATATTAATTAATTTTCAGATTAATTGTATATGGTGCCATTTTAGGGCTAACTTCCCAGGGGGAAGCAAAAGCAATCGCCAACGGTTCTAGTATAGTTTAGTTAAAAATCAAACATGAAAGACCTCACTCGTTATCGAAATATCGGTATCTTTGCTCACGTAGATGCTGGTAAAACCACCACCACAGAAAGAATCCTCAAACTCACCGGAAAAATCCACAAAATCGGTGAGGTACATGAAGGTGCGGCGACCACAGACTTCATGGCGCAGGAACAAGAGCGAGGTATCACAATTCAATCAGCCGCCACTACTTGCTTTTGGAAAGACCATCAATTCAATATTATTGACACACCAGGACACGTAGATTTTACCATCGAGGTTTACCGTTCCCTCAAGGTTCTTGATGGTGGTATTGGTGTATTCTGTGCTTCCGGTGGTGTGGAACCCCAATCGGAGACCAACTGGCGCTATGCCAATGACTCGGAGGTTGCTCGCGTCGTTTATATCAATAAACTAGACCGTACAGGAGCAGATTACTTCCGAGTTGTCAAGCAAATCAACGATATTTTGGCAGCTAAACCGTTGGTGATGGTGTTGCCCATTGGTACGGAGAATGATTTTGTTGGGGTAGTGGATTTGCTCACCCGTAAGGCTTGGATATGGGATGATTCGGGAGACCCAATGAATTACCAAATCAAGGAAGTCCCCGATGACATGAAGGATGAGGTGGAACTGTACCGGGAGCAGTTGATTGAGACTGCGGTGGATCAGGATGACGCATTGATGGAAAGATACCTCGAAGGTGAGGAACTTTCCATTGAAGAAATTAAGAGTTGTATTCGCAAAGGAACTATTAATCTTTCTTTCTTCCCCACCTACTGCGGTTCTTCCTTCAAAAACAAAGGGGTACAGTTAGTACTTGATGCGGTTGTAGATTATTTACCCAACCCCACGGAAGTAAAACCCCAACCGGAAGTCGATTTGGAGGGTAACGAAACCGGAGAATTTGCGATTGTCGATGTCAACAAACCTTTGAGAGCGTTGGCATTTAAAATCATGGATGATCGCTTTGGTATTCTCACCTTTACCCGGATTTATTCAGGTGTGTTAAATAAGGGTGACACGATTCTCAATACCGCAACCGGGAAAACCGAGCGGATTAGCCGTTTGGTGGAGATGCACGCGAACGATCGCATAGAAATTGACTCGGCTCACGCTGGGGATATTGTTGCGATCGTGGGGATGAAGAACGTCCAAACCGGACATACCCTATGCGATGTGAAAAAACCCGCAACCTTAGAACCGATGGTGTTCCCCGAACCAGTTATTTCCATCTCAGTTACACCAGCCAAAAAAGGTTCATCTGAAAAAATGGGTGTTGCCTTGGGTAAAATGGTGCAGGAAGACCCATCATTCCGGGTGGAAACCGACATAGAAAGTGGCGAAATCATCATCAAAGGGATGGGTGAACTGCACCTCGACATTAAAGTTGACATTCTCCGACGTACCCACGGGGTAGAGGTGGAAGTAGGTAAACCCCAAGTTGCTTACCGTGAGTCCGTCACCAAGCGACTTGAAGATGGTTACGTCCATAAAAAGCAATCTGGTGGTTCCGGTCAATACGCGAAAATCGACTATATTATCGAACCTGGTGAACCCGGAAGTGGTTTCAAATTCGAGACAAAAGTTACTGGTGGTAGCGTACCCAGGGAATACTGGCCCGCAGTCCAAAAAGGTTTCGAGCAAAGCATCGTTAAAGGTGTCTTAGCTGGATTCCCCTGCGTGGACTTAAAAATTACCTTGGTTGATGGTGGATTCCACCCCGTTGACTCCTCTGCGATCGCGTTTGAAATTGCCGCTAGGTCAGCTTATCGTCAATCCTTACCCAAAGCTGCACCCCAGTTGCTCGAACCCATCATGAAAGTCGATGTGTTCACCCCAGAGGATTATATGGGAGATGCGATCGGTGATTTAAACCGTCGTCGTGGCATCATCAAATCCCAAGAAACAACACCGACAGGCGCACGTATCAAAGCAGACATCCCATTGAGCGAAATGTTCGGTTATATTGGCGATTTACGTACCATGACTTCAGGTCGTGGTCAATTTTCGATGGAATTTTCCCATTATGCGGCTTGTCCTGCCAACGTAGCAGAGACTGTAATTAAGGAAACCAAAGAACGGGAAGCCGCAGCAGCCAAATAGGTTGTTCTATCCCAGTTAATGTATGTAGAGACGCGATGTATCGTGTCTCTCTTTATTTTATATATACCCGATCGCGTTGATTGAATGCGATCGATTTTTTTGATTTGTTTTTTTGATTTAGATAAGCTAAAAAGCACCTAAATTATATATTAGGGCAGGCAGGGATGCCCACCCCACAATAATTATAATAATTTGGATTATATCCCACATTCCGCACCCTAACTGTCACACATCAAAAAAATTTTGAGACAGTAGTACATAGAACCTATAAACAAGTCATAGCTAAAGATAACTAATAACTGGAGTTTAGACTAAAGCGGTCTCAGCAACACTGCGATCGCGGACAAAAAAATAGAGAGATACCTGTGTAAAAAC
>NZ_NTFS01000216.1 GCF_002289455.1 Brunnivagina elsteri CCALA 953 | reverse complement strand
GCGCAATGAAGCATCTCTGTCTATTACATAGCGACTCAGGATCAACAGTTGGATCATTTATTTCTTGGATTACTCTAGTCTAATATTGAGGTGAAATCTCAAGAAACCGGATTTCTCTTGAAATCTACATGACTATTTTCGATGTATAACCGATGCAAACCCAGTTTCTTCCTTTTACCTGGGGTTGTGCATGAGGGGAGAAGTTGGGTTTCTGGGAAAGTCGTGCTGAGTTGGAGATTTGCCGTGAGGGAGAAACCCAATTTCTAGGGATTACAAGACCAAAAAGACGTTAAACTATTTACCGTACAGGTTTTATTTGAAAGTTTATTGTGTTTTTGAAATTAAGTACAGCATTTTGCATTCGAGTGAGTTACATTTTCTATCTGTATTTATCCGCGTCTTACTCTACCAGAAGCCACTACGTGTCTACTGCGGTTGTTATCTCTTGCGTGTAATAAGATTGCAAGTAAGAATAAATCAAGTTCCAATTTCTTTGCTAAAAAAGTTGTCCAATTTAAATTTTAACTAATTATTATGAGTCTTGTCACCCTCCAATCAGTCAAAAAAGATTTTGGGATTAAAGAAATTTTAATCGATGCTAATTTAAGTTTAGATGTAAATGATAAAGTCGGTCTAATTGGTACTAATGGTTCTGGTAAATCAACTCTACTAAAAATGATTGCTGGTCTCGAATCAATTGATTCTGGACAGATTTTAACGAATTCCGGCGCAAAGGTCATTTACTTACCCCAACAGCCAGATGTTGATGAAAATAATACTGTTTTGGAGCAAGTTTTTGCTGATAGTGGGGAACAAATGTCTTTGGTGCGGGAGTATGAGGAAATATCGAATAAGTTAGCCCATCATCCTGAAGATAATCAGTTAATGTCACGCTTGTCAGTAGTTATGCAACGTATGGATACTACTGGTGCTTGGGAATTGGAAACTAACGCGAAAGTGATTCTTTCTAAGTTAGGAATTACTGACTTTAATGCGATAGTAGGGACTTTATCGGGTGGTTATCGGAAGCGCATTGCTTTAGCAACTGCTTTGTTATCGGAACCAGATTTATTATTAATGGATGAACCGACAAACCATTTAGATGCACTTTCGGTGGAGTGGTTACAAAGCTATTTGAATAGATATCGGGGAGCTTTATTATTAATTACCCACGATCGCTATTTTCTGGATAAGGTTACTAACCGGATTGTTGAGATTGATCGAGGTGATATTTACAGCTTTGCTGGCAACTATTCTTATTACCTCGAAAAGAAAGCTTTATCGGAAGATTCTGCTGCTAGTAGTCAGCGTAAATTTCAAGGTGTATTGCGACGGGAATTAGAATGGTTAAAACGTGGTCCTAAAGCCAGAAGTACCAAGCAAAAAGCGCGGATTCAGCGTATTGAGGCAATGCGGGAAACTGATTTTAAGGAAGGGTTAGGTAAGGTTGATATTTCGACAGTTACAAGACGAATTGGGAAGAAAGTAATTGAACTTGAAAATGTGTCTAAAGCTTATCGCGATCGCACTTTAATTAAAAATTTTACTTACTATTTTAGCCCGGAAGATAGGATTGGCATTATTGGCGAAAATGGGGCTGGAAAATCAACTTTGATGAATATGATTACTGGAAAAGATACACCTGACTCTGGAAAGGTGGATATTGGTACTACTATTCATATCGGTTATTTTGACCAGCATTCTGATGAGTTAATGACGGCATTAAATGAAAGTCAGCGCGTGATTGACTATATCAAGGAAGAGGGAGAATTTATCAAAATTGCTGATGGAACTCAGATTACTGCTTCGCAAATGTTAGAGCGGTTTTTATTCCCTGGAAATCAACAATATTCACCAATCAGTAAACTTTCTGGTGGAGAAAAACGCCGTTTATTTTTGTTACGAATTTTGATGGGTGCGCCGAATGTTTTAATATTAGATGAACCGACTAATGATTTGGATGTGCAGACTCTAGCAATATTAGAAGAATATTTAGAGGATTTCCCAGGTTGTGTCATCGTAGTTTCCCACGATCGCTATTTTCTTGATCGTACTATAGATACGGTTTTTTCCCTGGAACCAGGTGGAAATATCCGTCAATATCCAGGTAATTATTCGATTTATCTCGACTATAAAAAAGCTGAAGAACAAGAAGAAAAAGCACGACAAGCAACTGAGACGAAGGAAAAACCCAAAAATATCGATGTAGAAAATACAGATTCTTTGCAAAGTAACATAGAAACTAAAAATAAACGTAAGTTGTCAAATTGGGAAAAACGTGAATTTGAACAACTTGAAGGTAAAATTGCCCAATTAGAAACCGAAAAAGTCAAAGTTGAAGCAGCAATCGCCAATATTTCATCCGAAAATTATACACAAGTGGAGAAATTATATAAACAAGTGGAAGAATTCAAGCAAGCTATTGATAAAGCTACAGCAAGATGGATGGAATTAGCAGAATTAGAATCTTAGGGTATTAGACTTTCACAAACTCTAAGCTAAATTACCTTCCTGCAACTGCTTCATCCAATAGGGTGAATGCATTTCTTATCTTTTAGTTTTAATCTAAGGAATAGGGATGGGAAAAGTGTCTAGTGCAACAAGGTAAAAGTAAAAAGTAAAAATTCAAAAGAAAGAAAGCTTTTTGTATAAGTAACTTTATTTCTACCCTGCTGTACTAGTTTCAGTTGTAATTTCTACTCCTAATTGCCCAATGACTAATTTAGATTTTTCATTATTAGAAAAAATTGCTACTAGTTTACCAGGAGTCATTTTCCAGATACTTCAGAAACAAAACAATTCGCTGATTATTTCTGCTAGTTCGGGTTGTCACGAATTATGCGAACTACAACTAGAAGTCATCCAAAACGATTTTAATATCTTACTTAATCTGTTGCGATCGCAGGATATTCACACTTTTATTGAATTAGTCACAGTATCAAGTATCACCCTTGCTCCTTGGTGTTGGCAAGGGGAAATTTTGACACTTAGTAGCAAAAATAAATGGGTACAAATTTCTGTACATCCCCAAAAACAAGCGAATGGAGATATTCTTTGGGAAGGTTTAGTGATGGATATTACTAAGCATAAATTGACAGAAGATAATTTACGTGCCAGTGAAGGACGATATAAAGCTATTTTAGACGCAATTCCCGATCTAATGTTTCGTATTAGTGGTGATGGAGAATATTTAGATTTTAAAGGTGAGGGAGCAAATGTAACCATTCCTCGTGAACAAATAGTCGGCAAAAACTTGTGGGATTTATTACCTAGCGATGTGGCAAGGGATAGTTACGCGGCAATTTGTCGCACTTTAGCATCTCGCAGCTTACAAACTTGCGAGTATCAATTACCAACAGCCTTGGGAATGCGTGATTACGAAGCACGTTTGGTAATCAGTGGTAAAGCCGAAGTTTTAGCAATTGTCCGTGATATTACTGAAAACAAAAAAACAGAAACAACACTAAAACACTTAGCCGAAAAATTTTCTAAAGCCTTCCGTTGTAGTCCCGATCCAATTACAATTAGTACTTTAGCAGAAGGACGTTACATCGACGTTAACAACAGCTTTGTGCGACTCACAGGTTACGAACGTGACGAAACTGTGGGAAAGACAGCATTAGAGTTAAATATTTGGGTAAATCCAAGCGATCGCACTCAATTATTACGGGAATTAAATAATACAGGTGCGGTTAATAATCTCGAATTTGAATTCCGTTGTAAGTCAGGGGAAGTCATAATCGCACAACTATCAGCAGAAATAATTGATTTAGAAGGAGTAAAGTGCATTCTGGCAATAAATAAAAATATCACCAAAAGCAAACAAGCAGAATCACAGTTACATAAATTAAACACCAATTTAGAACGGCAAGTCGAAGAAAGAACTGCACAGCTTCAGGAAAAAGTACAGGAAATTCAAGAACTCAGTCGCATCAAAGATGTGATGTTACATACAGTTTCCCACGATTTGCGAACCTCTGTAATCGGTAATTTGATGGTATTAAATAATTTAATTAGGGAACAAGTAGGGAATAGGGAAAGACAAACTGGAGATTCTCCGATTGCTCAGTCAATAGTCGAACGAATGATAGAGGGAAATGAACGACAACTGGGAATGATTGATTCATTGCTAGAAATAAATTCCAGCGATACAAAAGCATTAATCATGAATCAAGAAATTGTAAAATTTAGCACATTAATAAAAGCAATAGTTCAAGATATTGCATCACTTTTAAATAAATATCAAGCTAAATTAGACAACTCAATCGGAGAAAACTTTCCAACAGTTAAAGCTGACCAAGAATTATTACGTAAACTATTTGTCGCTTTATTGACTTATACTTGTCAAAATAACCCACCAGGATTAAAGATTATCCTCAAAGCCAGGGTTGAAGCTGGAAAAATTCGCTGTACCATTCAAGATAACGGGATTGAAATCAGTAAAATTGAATGCGATCGCTTTTTTGATTTACATATCCGCGAACCACAAAGCCGTTCATCAACCTGCACTAGTTTAAAATTATATATGTGTCGTCAAATAATCAAGGCACATGGTGGGGAAATTTCCGTCATTAGTAACCGCAAGCGAGGATTAACTATTTTATTTACATTGCCAATTGTTAATTAGTTAGGAGTTAGAAGTTAGAAGTTAGAAGTTAGAAATTAAGAGTTAATAACTGGGAGTAAATGCGGAGGAAAACTCCTCAATTCCCAATGCCCAATTCCCCAATTCCCAAATTAAAAAATGACTGGGTTACTCAGAAGCGTAAAACGAAGATGGAGACAAACAGTTTCTACATATATCACCCCAACTACTGGGGTGATTACTGTTAAATATGAAACATGGCGACGAAACTTTTTGTGGCAGCGTTTGCGATTATGGTCGTGGTTAGCACTTCTCTGTTTAATTAGTTTCGTCATTCGCGATATTTATAACTTTTTCTCTCCACTACGGGAATTTGCTGATATACCAAAGCAACTTACACAACATACATTGCTTCTAAACGGGGCAATGCTATTAAGTATAATTATTACAATACTACTCCATCGTACCCGATTTGGTCGCCGTCACCCAGGAGTATTATTTCTGGGTTTATCTTGGTCAATCAGTCTTGGACAGCAAATATTTAGTACCCTCAAAGGTTTTGCACTCCCTGATATTTTAACTTGGTCATTACTTTTTCTTGGTCAAGCTACTTTCATGCCAGTGCGGTGGACGCTGCATCTAATGTCGCAAATGGTATTATTAATTTACTATTTCGGCGTAAACTTTGCACTTGGTTTCAAAGTAATAACACCAAACAATCCAGAACCAATATATAACGTTACATTTCTTCTTTACGTATTTTGGCTTTGTGCGATTTGTAACCTTGGGGTTTACTTATACGATCGCTTGCAATCGCGAGAATTTCAAGCCAGGAAAGAACTGGAAATCACCAACACAAAACTTAAAATAGCCGAAGCAAAATACCGCAGTATATTTGAAAATGCAGTTGAAGGAATTTTTCAAAGTACACCGGAAGGACGCTACATCACCGCAAACCCGGCACTGGCGAGGATTTTTGGTTTTACAACACCGGAAGAGATAATTGATTACTTTACGGACATTAGCAGTCAACTTTACGTAAACCCTCAGCGTCGTACTGATTTTATACATTTAATTGAGGAATACGGTAGCATCTCAGAATTTGAGTCACAAATATATCGACGCAATTCTACAGAATATAACTATGAGGGAGAATATCGTCATATTGTTTGGATTTCCGAAAAAGCATATGCTGTTCGCGATCGCAAAGGAGATATTCTTTATTACGAAGGCACTATTGAGGATATAACCAAACGTAAACGTGCTGAAGAAGCTTTACAAGAACAATTCGACTTTTTACAAGTTTTAATTGATACTATACCTGCACCTGTATATTATCAAAATGCCCAAGGATTGTATGTTGGTTGTAACAAGTCCTTTGAAACAGCTTTAGGATTAAAAAAAGCAATAATTATCGGCAGTACCACATCTGAAATTATACCCAAAGAGCTTGCAGATAAATATCATCAAGCCGATATGTCGCTGTTTCAAAAACCTGGAGTCCAAACTTACGAAAGTTCGATGCTTTATGCCGATGGTAAACAGCATGATGTCATATTTTACAAAGCAACCTACGCCAAAGTCGATGGGACTTTAGGCGGATTAGTGGGAGTAATTTTAGATATCAGCGACAGAAAACGCACAGAAGAAGCATTACGAGTCTTTTTCCACGCTGTTTCCCACGACTTACGCAATCCAGTTTTAGGTACTTTGATGGTGTTGCGGAATCTTTTGCATGGGGGAATAGATAATGCATCTCCCCAATCCCCAATTCCTGTCTCTCGCTTTATTCTAGAGCGGATGTTGCAAAGTGGAGAACGGCAGTTAAATTTAATTAATTCCTTAATGGAAGCTCATGTAAGCGAGATTGAGGGGATTTCATTACAACTTCAACCAGTTAACTTATATCAAGTCGCTGAAGATGCGATCGCAGACCTACAACCAACGTTAACCCAAAACGAAGCAACCCTCACAAACCAGATTAAAGTAGATTTACCAGCAGTTAAGGGTGACTCTTTTCAATTGTGGCGGGTATTTTCCAATTTAATTGGTAATTCCCTTAAGCATAACCCTCCTGGCTTAACTATTACTGTCGATGCTAAAATCGATGGAGGAATGATTTGTTGTACTGTCGCTGATAACGGTGTGGGAATGACAGAACAGCAATGTGAAAGATTATTTGACCTCTATTTTCGTGGCACGAGTGTACGTAGTTCGTTAAGTTTAGGCTTGGGATTAGGTTTGGGTTTATACTTGTGTAGACAAATTATTACGGCACATGGGGGTGAAGTCAGCGTCAAAAGTTCTCCCAATGCAGGTGCAACATTTAGTTTTACTTTACCTGTTAATGGTTCAGTTGTCCCATAGATTGTAGATATGCAATATAACAAAATATAAGAGAGGCGCGATATATCCCGTCTTTACAAAACAATTTTTAGGGATTTATATGAATTTACAGCTAACACCAAACGAAATTAATACAGTTCATGAACTATTAAAAGATTATACCCCAGCAGATAAAGCGGTTGATGCGATCGCAAGACATAAAGGTAATCTGGAATCATCATTTGAGGAACTTTGGATTAATAAAAATGGGGAAACTCCCACTGCTCCAAAAAAATCACTTTGGCAAACAACATCAGATGTATTAAGGGAAGAGCTTTGCGGGGATGATGGATTTCGTGCCCGTCTAAGTGAATACACAAAAAGTCCAGAAAATGCAGTTTTATTAACAGCAGTAATTGGTTATGTACTTGCTTCCACTGGTTTACCAATCGATCCATCAATAGCGACAATTTTTGTGCTTTATATCCTCAAAATTGGACTCAATATCTATTGCGAATATACCGAACAAGAAATCAGCGAACTTGCAAATCCGTCTTAAAAATCATAAATTATCTGCGTATATCCGCGTGTATCTGCGGTTATTTTTGCATTTTTCCCCAATTCTTAACTAATTATCACCAAATACTCAGCTTTCCAGGATTAAATAATAATTACAACAGATTGCGGCTCAATCCCTAGTAAATTGTTACATAATGTAAATATATATGATAACTAGACGATACCTTTTACAAGGGAGTGCGGCAGTACTAATTATAGGATTGCAATCTTGCTACCCAAATCGGAGAACAACCATGACAGCATCAAAAGACCAATATCAAGTTAGTAAAACAGAACAAGAATGGCAAGCTACCTTAACACCCGAACAATTCCGTGTTTTGCGTAAACATGGGACAGAAAGGGCAGGTACAAGTCCATTAGATAAAGAATACGACAAAGGTACTTATAATTGTTCGGGATGTGGGCAAGCGTTGTTCACTTCCGATACAAAGTTTAACAGTGGCACAGGATGGCCTAGTTTTTTTGCACCAATCGAAGGTGCGATCGCAACTACCACCGATAAAACCTTATTCATGACAAGGGTAGAAGTGCATTGTAGCAATTGTGGCGGACACTTAGGACATGTATTTGGTGATGGTCCCAAACCCACAGGGCAACGCTATTGTATGAACGGAGTTTCATTAAATTTCGTACCCAGCGAAGGTTAATCAATACATACACCAATTGTAGGGGCGTAGCTTGCTTCTCCGCTTCGGAGTACGGTTGTTCGCCCAAAAAAGATGGTAGAGACGTAGCATTGCTACGTCTCTGTAAATATTCCAGGTATTTTTTCTAACTGAAGCTAATTTTAAATAAATTGAGATGGGATTGCAGTGCATAAACCAGGGAAGCAGAACATATTCAAAGTAGTACAAGCTCAAAACCAATAATTTGATTATGCTTCCCCTTTACAAATTAGTTAACATCGCACTGCTGGCAACCGTTTTATTTTCTCCTACCGCGATCGCACAGCAACAATCTCTAACTTCAGAAACTGGTAGCCTTGAACAAAAGGTTCCATGCACAGATAAGAATGGTAAACCGATCCGTTGTCCTTGGGTGAAAGGTAAACCAATTACCAGTGGTGATACATCAGCAGATAAAAAGCCCAATCCTTGCAATCCGAAAAAAGACCAACCTGTTGATACTAAAGCCTGTCGTGATTACATTCTTGGTAATCCCAAACCTCCCACATCTCCCAAGCCTTAATTTTGAACTCAAGGATGGGGGAAATGCGATCGCATAATCCTTCACCTTTGCAAATTATATCAAGAGGGCGAATGGCTATTATTCGCCCCTACGAATAATTTTGGTTGTTGCTCAACAACTCTTAACCCAAACAGCAATATTAACTTCTCCTAAAGATAGATAATCTGTAAAGGGTTCCTCACGGCTGAGTGAAAATGTGCATCGAATTTGGACGGGAAATTTGTGGTCATTTGGATACAGCAGAATCACGAGAATGGTTAGTTACAAATGGCATTGGTGGTTTTGCTTCTGGAACAGTGGCAGGATTGTTAACACGTCGCTATCACGGGCTTTTAGTGGCAGCACTCAAACCCCCACTAGGGCGTACTTTGCTACTAACTAAAATTGATGAAACAGCCATCTACGATAACCATACCTATCCTTTACATGCTAACCGTTGGACAGATGGTATCGTCAGTCCCCAAGGTTTCCGCCACATCGAACGGTTTACACTCGAAGGTACAATTCCTGTGTGGCATTTTGCTTGTGGGGATGCACTGTTAGAAAAACGGATTTGGATGCAGCAAGGGGAAAATACAACCTACGTCCAATACTTGCTACGACGGGGAACTCAACCATTGAAACTAACCCTCAAAGCAATGGTAAATCACCGCGATTATCATAGTAGCACCCAAGCAAACGGCTGGAAAATGGCAATTGAAGAGGTTGAGGGAGGAATTGCTGTAACTGCTTATCCAGGGGCAACATCGTTATATTTATTTACAGAAAATGCGATCGCATCTCCATCCCATAATTGGTACTATGGTTTTGATTTAGCTATGGAGCGCGAGCGAGGATTAAGTGATAGTGAAGACCATCTCCATGCTGCCACATTCCAAGTTACCCTGAACCCTGGAGAATCTTTTACTTTTATAGCTAGTACCTCCAAGCAAGTTAAATCTAGTAATCCGAAAAATAGTGGTGAAACTGCTTTAAAATCACGTCATGCTTACGAGCAAAAATTATTAGAGACTTGGAAAATCCACCATTTAAATAGGTTAAAAAATTCCCCTACTTGGATTAAGCAATTAGTTCTAGCAGCAGATCAATTTATCGTCGAACGTCCATCTCCCGAAGAACCCCACGGTAAAACTATCATTGCTGGTTACCCCTGGTTTGGTGACTGGGGAAGAGACACGATGATTAGTTTACCAGGATTAACCCTAGCGACGGGAAGACCAGAAATAGCTCGTTCAATTCTCCGCACTTTCGCGAAATATGTAGATATGGGAATGCTACCCAATCGCTTCCCAGATGGGGCAGAAATACCCGAATACAACACCGTCGATGCAACCCTGTGGTATTTTGAGGCAATTCGTGCTTACTATAGCGCTACAGAAGATGACACCTTACTCGAACAACTCTTTCCCATCTTGGCAGACATCATCGACTGGTACTGTCGGGGAACCCGCTATAATATCCACCTCGACGCATCCGATGGATTACTGTATGCAGGGGAAAATGGAACCCAATTAACTTGGATGGATGCAAAAGTCGATAACTGGGTAGTGACACCACGCATTGGCAAACCAATCGAAATTAATGCACTTTGGTACAATGCTTTGCGTTCAATGGCAGATTTTGCCCGTCATTTGGGTAAACCCCACCAAGAATATACTGCGATCGCGGATCGAACTTTGGTGAAATTTTCCCGCTTTTGGAATCCGAAAACTAACTATTGTTATGATGTTTTAGATACACCAGATGGGAATGATGGGTCATTACGTCCCAATCAATTATTTGCTGTTTCCTTACCAGAAAGCCCTTTGTCAACTATTCAACAACGTTCTATAGTAGATATTTGTGGTCGTTTCCTCCTAACTTCCTATGGTTTGCGATCGCTCAGTCCGGAAGAAGTTACCTATCGAGGTATTTACGGAGGTAATCAGTATCAAAGAGATGGAGCTTATCATCAAGGTACAGTGTGGGGTTGGTTGCTAGGTGCATTTGTTTCCGCCCATCTCAAGGTGTATAATAATCCTGCACAAGCACGTCAATTTCTCGAACCAATGGCAAATCACCTTTGCGATCGCGGAGTTGGTAGCTTGAGCGAAATTTTTGATGGTGATGCACCATTTACTCCACGGGGTTGTTTTGCCCAAGCTTGGACGGTTGCGGAGGTTTTGCGGTTGGTGGAATTAATCAGTTTTTAAACGCAGAGGTTCACGGAGTTAGAGTTTATTGGCTATACGTTTAATACCTTGTTTGAGTTGGAGAACGTTAAAATTGAGTAGGAGTCCAAGTTTATAATCGGTGAGTTTGAGGTAAGTTAGAAGTTGTACGGCATGAATTTCTTTGAGGGATTCGACAGATTTTACTTCTATAATCACCTTATAGAACAACACGGTATGCGTAAAACTCAGTCACTTTAGTGCTGAGATATAAGCGACACGGGCGATTTTAATCGC
>NZ_NTFS01000215.1 GCF_002289455.1 Brunnivagina elsteri CCALA 953 | reverse complement strand
TTTTACATACCAATATTTTTTATCCAAAGTAAAAAATAAAACCAAGTAAAAATATTTTGGGTATTTGCTCAACAATACCCAGATAAATAGTACAGCTAGATATAAATAAACCGACTATTAATGTTGGCTAAAAGTCTCACAGATAAAAAATTATCTTAACTACATTCTGGATTATTGTACTAATTTTTATGGTTCAAGGTAAGTAAATAGTTAGGGTGGAAAATAAAAAGTTAAGTAATAAAGACTTTGGGAACTATACTAACTTTTTTTGCGCCTTTTTGCTTAATTAACTGAATCTTTAATTGATTAAATATGAACTTGAATAATTGGATATATCTAGCAGCAGGGCTTTTATTAGGTATTGGTTTTAGCAGCTTCAAAAGTAATCGTTCAAAGCTAAAATCTGAGGTGTTATCTTCGGTACAAATTGACAATAATAGTAGCAAAAATAATAATGTTAGAAATCAAGTCGATCGCGAGCAAGAATTATTACAAAACATTAAACAAACCCAATTAGCTTACCATTTAGCCCAGGAGATGAGCCAGTTTAAAGCAGGGTTTCTGGCACGAACCACCCATGTATTGCGATCGCCTTTAAATGGTTTAATTGGTTTACATCAGTTAATCTTAGAGGATTTGTGCGAAAACCCGGAAGAAGAGCGGGAATTTATCGAGCAAGCTCACGATCGGGCAATGAAGTTATTAAAATTAATCGATGAAATTCTCAATGTTGCTCGTGCTGAATATGGTACAAGTCGTTTAGATATGCAACCACAACCGCTAACAGAATTATTGCAGGAAGTTTACGACCTCACTTATATGTTAGCAGAAAATCGCAATTACCCATTTCAGGTACAACTACCAGAAAAGGAAATTTACACCACAACAGATGTTCGCTGGTTGCGACAAGTATTAATTAGCTTGATTGAAGCTACCATTGGTCAGATGGAAGTATTGATGGAGGAAGGTAGAATTTGTCTTTCAACTGCATCTGTAAATGGAACTGATTTAGAACCAAAAATAAACTCAAATAATTACGCGATTATCTGGTTAGATATCCCAACTTTTGCTTTTCCGAGTAGGGAAGAAATTGATTTTATGACGGCAGAGATAGAGGTAAATCCAAAATTCCCAGGACAAAAAGTTGCACCAGGAATGAAGTTATTATTGAGTCAAACCATGCTTGATGTATTGGGGGGAAAATTAGAAATTCTGACCTATCCAGGAGACAGCGAAGATTCCCAGCAAATGACAAGATTGGAAATTTCTATCCCGCTATGGACTGCTGAAACTGCACTTGTTCAGTAGTTAGGGAACCAAGGTTTTCAGGCTAATTCTAGCACCATTGTGGTGCTAGAATTAGCCTGAAAACCAATTTTTTGATAAAATTTTTGTTGATGAGTTGTCATCAAGTAAGTTCGCTCGACTCGACTCATACGAGGATGACTTAAAACGGTTTCTACTAACTTGCTACCAAGACCAGTTCCTTGATATTCGGGGTGAATAACAACATCCCATATCGTAGCACGATAGATTCCATCAGAAGTAGCCCTCGCAAAACCAATTATTTTCTCCCCATCTTTGACTGTAACTACTGGTTCACTATTCGCGATCGCAATTTCTAAATCCTCGATATTACGTTCTTTTGCCCAAAATGCCGCAACGTTGAATAATTCCTGTAGCTGATTGATATCGATATCTGACTTGCTAACGCTAAATTTTATCTGAGTCAAATTTATATAATCCATAGGGTAAAGCTAATTTCAGGTTTATTTTTAGGTTTATTTTTAATAATATTAAGTAATATGGAGTGGGATGTTATGCATAGGTTCCATCGAGATAATTTATTTTATTTTAATAACTAATTATAATAAATATTGAAAATTTTGCAAAGTAGAGCATTGAGCAATATCAAATTTAAAATCTAAAATCCAGAATCTAAAATCCAGAATCTAAAATCCAGAATCTAAAATTCAAAATCTAAAATTCAAAATCCAAAGACGTTCCACCGGAACGTCTCTACTGAATGGATTTCCATAAAGGGTGTGTTTCTCCTTGTTCACGAATACGGTAAACCTGGTTTTCAAGACGCTGCTTTTCTGGTTCTGGTAAACCAAAAAGAATATTGCGACTTTGCCAAATTAAAACAGCCATTGTTGAACCGATACAAAATGCTAAACCTACAGAGGCAAATGGATGGTGATAAATTCCATACCGTACAGCTACCCAAGTAAAGTACTGTCTCCACAAAGCAATTTCCGATCGCAAATTCCACAAAGAAATTGGTGCAAACAGTAGCCATGAGCAAGCTACAAATATCCACCGACCGTATACAGTTATTCGGTGTAATTTTTGTACTTGTTCTAAAAAAATTGGGTCTTTGTCAAATTGTTCCATAAATTATTGAGCAATGGGTGATTAGGAGTTAGGAGTTAGGAATTAGGAGTTAGGAGTTGTTGATTACGAATTCTCTTTTCTCCTTTTCCCCTTCCCCTTTTCCCTTTCACCTAACTTGCTACCGACTCCACATTTTCGGGTGGTGTGGGTTGTTGACTGCGTTCTCTCCACCATGCAAGGAGGGTACTGGCAATGAAGATACTAGAGTAAGCTCCCATTGTGAAACCAACAATTAGTGCTAGGGAAAAGTTCTTCAGGGTTTCTCCACCAAAGAAGAAGATAGCAAACAACGTTAGTAGGGTTGTGAAGGTGGTGTTAATCGATCGCCCTAGAGTTTGGTCAACTGCATCGTCTACAATGTCGGCAATGGGACGATTCGTGTTGTTTTGCTTGGCATTGATTTCCAATGTTTCCCGGATGCGATCGTAAATAACTACAGTGTCGTTAACGGAGAAACCGACAATTGTTAGTAGGGCAACGACGAATAAACTATCTGCTTCGATGCGTGTTGGTGCTAAACCCAGGATTGAGAATATCCCGACTGTAATCAAAATATCGTGGAATAAAGCAACAATCGCAAAGATGGCATAATCCCATTGAAAGCGAAATCTCAGATAGACTAAGATACCACCTAATGATAAAAATAAGGCGAGAAGACCTTTAGTAAATAGTTCTCGTCCGAGACTTGGACCAACACTATCGATTGAGTCTTTATTTGGATCGAAAGCACCAATCTTTTCCTTTAAAGCATTTAGAAGTTGAGTACGTTGTTCGGGACTTAAATTTTTGGAACGGATGGAGATACCATTGTCTTGTTTTGTCTCTTTGTCTGCCACAAGTTGAATGCTAGCATCCCCTAAACCTTGGGCTTTAGCAACATCGCGAACTGCATTAATATCAATGGGTTGGTCGCAGTTACCTGGTTTTGTGCAGTCCCTTTCCACCTGTAACCGAGTACCCCCAATAAAGTCCAAACCAGGACGTACAGGTGCTTTTATTTCCGGGTTCAAAGTGGAAATCACCATTGAGATGATACCAACAAGGATAATGGCAGCAGAAATACTCCACCAGAGCGATCGCGTTTTATTTACAGCTAGTTTCATTTAGCAACCTCTACTTTTTTGCTAGCTGACAAGTTGGGACAGAAATATTCTGGTTTTTTTAAAGCTGGGATAGTAATAGCCAGAAACATTAGGGTACGAGTGCAAATAATGGCTGTAAACATACTAATTGCCACCCCGATGCTCAGAGTAACCGCAAAACCCTTAATCAAACCCGAACCAAAAATAAACAGGAAGAAACAAGCAACCCAAGTAGTGACGTTTCCATCCAAGATACTCGAAAATGCTCGGAAAAAACCCGATTCAACTGAACGGTAAAGCGTTTTACCTGCCTGTAATTCTTCTCTGGTACGTTCAAAAATTAACACATTGGCATCAACTGCCATCCCAATACTGAGAACAAATCCAGCAATACCAGGTAGGGTCATAGTTATTTGCAATAACCCAAATGCTGCCCAGGAGAACAATGCATAAATTATTAAGGAAATATCCGCAAGCGCACCAGGTAATCTGTAATATGCCACCATGAAAATTAGGACAAGAGTCAGACCACCAATACCAGCATAAATACTGCTTTGAATACTGTCTTTACCTAAAGTTGCACCAACGGTACGATTTTCCACAATCTCAACGGGTACAGGTAAAGCACCACTACGCAGTTGAACCCCTAAATCAAGGGCTTCTTCAGAGGTGAAGTTACCAGTAATTGATACATTCCCACCTGTAATCCCGGTTGCTGCATACTCAGCACCAACAGTTGGATAGCTAACCATTGCACTGTCAAGAAAAATACCAGTACTACGTCCAGTTCCGGCAACTTCCTTACTTAACTGGGTAAAAAGCTCGCCACCTTTTTGCTCAAAGCCAATACTCACTTGCCAATTCTGACCTTGAGTTGGGGAACCTTGAGCATCTTTGAGGAATTTACCAGTTAGAGGTGGATTTGTGGGTTCAAAAAGTTCACTGATTGCGAGGTCGTTTTTCTGTTTATCTGCTTTAATTTTGTCAATAGCAGCTTTATCTTTGGCTTTAAGTGCTAGTTTGAGTTGGGCTTTCAACTGCTCATGGGGACCTCTTAACTCGAAAAATTTTGCTTCTGTTCCTGGTTTTTGCCTCTTAAATTCTAGTTGTGCCGTACCACCTAAAACACGTTCTGCTTGTTCTGGGTCTTTGACACCAGGAAGTTGTACGAGAATTTTATCATCACCAGCCTTTTGGACTACGGCTTCAGAAACACCTAAACCGTTAATCCGCAATTCCAGAACCTCGATAACATCCTTTAGATTGCCTTCGGTAATTTTGGGAATATCCTTAGTTGGTTTCAGTTGAATAGTCAACTGAGAACCACCTTGTAAATCTAGACCAAGGGGTACACGTAATCCGGGAGAAGCAATCACCG
Organism: Brunnivagina elsteri CCALA 953; assembly: GCF_002289455.1. Taxonomy (GTDB): domain Bacteria; phylum Cyanobacteriota; class Cyanobacteriia; order Cyanobacteriales; family Nostocaceae; genus Brunnivagina; species Brunnivagina elsteri. Next base: position 6,458 of record NZ_NTFS01000215.1, on the reverse strand, counting down.
CGATGGCGGCGATTACCATGACTAATATTAGAGCTAATAGCGATCGCTGTCTTTGCATACCATAACGGGAGTGCGACAAACGATATAATAACGCTCTTTTGGGGATTTTTGAGTTAAGAGTTAAGAGTTATGAATGTTACTCGGTGGAAATTGGGCATGGGGTATTAATAAAAGAGAGACGCGATGTATCGCGTCTCTACATTATTGCAAACCGATTTTTAAACTCGCGACGCTACCATCTTTTGGACGGCTTCGACGATTTGTTCGGGTTGTATAATTGTCAAACTTTCCAATTTGCCATTATAAGGTGTGGGAATATCCTGGGAAGACAAACGTAATACTGGTGCATCAAGCTCATCAAATAAGCGATCGTTTATCGAAGCAGTCAATTCCGCACCTATACCCCCGGTTCGCATACACTCTTCAACAATAATGACGCGGTGTGTTTTACGTATCGATGCACCAATAGTATCAAAATCTAACGGTTTGAGGGAGATTAAATCAATTACTTCTGGGTCATAACCCTCTTTCTCCAAGCTTTTCATCGCTTGCATGACATGATGGCGCATTCTTGAATAAGTCAGAATTGTGACATCTTTACCACGACGGACAACTTCAGCTTTATCGAGTGGTAGTACGTATTCTTCTTCGGGTAAATTTTCTTTTAAGTTGTAAAGTAAAACATGTTCAAAAAACAACACTGGATTATTATCGCGAATAGCAGCTTTCAATAATCCTTTGGCATTGTAGGGAGTTGAACAAGTAACTATTTTTAAACCAGGAACCGCTTGGAAATAAGCCTCCAGCCTCTGCGAGTGTTCCGCACCTAACTGTCTGCCCACACCACCTGGACCACGAATTACCATTGGGATTTTAAAATTACCACCAGAGGTATAGCGTAACATCCCAGCGTTGTTAGAAATTTGGTTAAAAGCTAGCAGCAGAAAACCCATATTCATCCCCTCAATGATTGGTCTTAAACCAGTCATTGCCGCACCAACAGCCATACCAGTAAAACTATTCTCGGCGATGGGAGTATCTAAAACGCGAAGTTCCCCATACTTTTTGTATAGGTCTTTAGTCACCTTATAGGAACCCCCATAATGTCCTACATCTTCTCCCATAACAAGAACCGTAGCATCACGAGCCATTTCCTCATCAATGGCTTCCCGCAGAGCGTTAAAAAATAGAGTTTCTGCCATTAGACCTTTAATTATGCAATATGCGATCGTTATTCTAGAATCTTATCGTGCCTTGGGAGCAAATACGGTAGCATAAGCACGACTTAGCTATGTAGCATAAAACTCTATTTGGGATTAGGTATTGATTTATGGGATCGCTTGTTTGGAAATTGGCAATTAATTTGCGATCGCACTAACTGTGGCAACAGTTGTAATCTGAGCATCGGGAAACCTTCTTGGTCGTCCTGGTTTGCGCTTGTGTCTCTGATTAATGGACTTTTCGCTCGCTGCTGCTAACTCCTCTGGAGTACATTTAAACAGCCTAATTGAATCTAAATATTTTTTTGGAGTCATGGTTGGTTCGGTGCGTCCAGCTTCCCAGTTGCGGACACTTGTCTCGCTGATTGCAAGTCTGAAGGCAACTTCAGCACGGCTCAATCCAGCCCTTTCTCTCAGAACTTGCATATCCATAACTCAATGCTCCCCTTACTAACGGTAGAATAACCTGATACAATCGTTTAGCAATTTGCAACTCAAAATTTAGCTACTGAAATTAACTTGGTGGATTATTCGTCGGAATTAATTACTCGATTGAGGTAATATATTCAAGGAATATCCAGGGCAAGGTAATTTACCAAGCCGCTAAAATTTGGCAGAATTTTGCTAAAACTGCTTAAAAATAGATACCAGTTGACTAAAATTAGGCAACTGAATTTTTGCTGTAACTATTATTATTTTATAAGCTATTACACTGCCATCTGCAAAGTGAGCAGCTTAAACTCCTACTCACGGCATAGATTTGGGATTGAGAAATGGTGTTCCCTAGAATAAAACACCAAGAAATAAATTATACCCATTGTAGGGGTCTCCCCACCCTCAAAAATTATTGATACTAGGACTTACGCATTGACAGAAAAATCAAAATAGGAGTGTAGCTTTCTGGGCTTTGAGCTTGATTTTTATGTTCCATATTGTGCGATACGCATTTGGCGTTAAGCTCCGCTTATCGCAACCAAGAAGGGGTAATTTATAAAAGGCTGAAACAACGCATTTACGTTGATACACAACATAGTCTTTTTGTATAGTGCGTAAGTCCTAGATACGATGGATAGTCCCTAAATTGAGATATTTTATTTTCTGGAAATCCTTTACAGAGATAATTAAGTTTACCAGCGATATTGTTAGGACGGGGAGACCCCGCCCCTACGACTGCTTAAACTTGAAATGAAACAGCATTGAATTTATGTGAGAAGTGATATTTTATTCTTCAAACCGACTTGTATTTAATTATTTAATCCACCGGGCTGCATCTTTGGCATGGTAGGTCAAAATTAAATCAGTACCCGCACGTTTAAAACTGGTTAATGTCTCCATGACGACACGCTCTTCATCGATCCAGCCATTGAGTGCTGCTGCTTTGACCATTGAGTACTCGCCGGAGACATTGTACGCCGCAACGGGTAAATTAGTGGCTTGCTTAACCCGCCAAATCACATCCATGTAGGACAATGCGGGTTTCACCATCAACATGTCAGCACCTTCTGCAATGTCTAGCTCAATCTCTTTGATTGCTTCACGGGCATTACCAGGGTCCATTTGATAGGTTCTTCTGTCGCCAAATTGCGGTGTGGATTCTGCGGCATCGCGGAATGGTCCATAATAGGCTGATGCGTATTTGGCTGCATAGGAGAGAATTGGGATATCTTCAAATCCAGCTTCATCTAATCCACTGCGGATAGCTGTAACAAAACCATCCATCATTCCCGATGGGGCAATGATGTCTGCACCGGCTTTGGCTTGGGATATTGCGGTTTTTTTGAGTAATTCTAAGGTGGGGTCATTTAAGACTCTTCCTGTCAAATCCCCTACCTGTAGATAGCCACAGTGCCCGTGGCTAGTATATTCGCACAAACATGTATCAGCAATGATAATCAAGTCGGGAACGGCTTCTTTTACGGCTGTTGAGGCTTTTTGGACAATACCACAGTCGTGCCATGCCCCTGTTGCATCCACATCTTTATCGGCTGGAATCCCAAATAAAATAATTCCTGGAATCCCTAAATCGTAAATTTCTTTAGCTTCCTCAACAATTTTGTCAACAGAAAGCTGGAAAACTCCCGGCATTGATTTTACTTCTTTGGCGATTCCTTCCCCTGGTACGGCAAATAGTGGGTAAATTAAATCACTTGTTGTTAAGGTTGTTTCGCTGACCATCCGGCGTAATTGGGGATGGGTACGTAAACGGCGAGGTCGATGTGTGGGAAACATAGAATTTTTATAAACTAAAAAGCACTAATGAACAAAAACAAAGCTTCACAAATATTGTGCGATCGCCTTAGCGTTCCGGAGGAATATCGCGAACCTGATGGTTTATCGCACAATGAAGTCAGCCAGACTACAACCAGCGCTTAACTGTTCTCTGCCCTACTACTTCATGTTGTGGGGCAATTTTGTTATGTATTTTACAGCGTCGAAGGGTTGAAGAAATCGAGATATCTGTCAAATATTGTTAAGTATTTTCTCAAAATTTGTGGCAAAAAATCATTAAGAAATAAATTACAAGGAGTGTGGCAAGGAGGGAATGAGTATTTAATTACACCAAGCGGAAAATGAAGGGGTAGCGGAAAGGTTTTTCAGTGTCGCTCAAAACGTAGAATAAAGCGCAAATTGTTAAAGCCCAATGTAGCATGAAACCCAATCCAGCGAGGGGAACTAATGTCCCAAACGAATGCCAAATTAATAGTCCAATCAGCAATCCATAAATCCAGATGTTGATGTGGAAATTGATTGACTCCTTGGCATTCTGTTTGACAACAGGGTCTTTGGTGATAAAACTGATAATAATGGGTATGGCGATCGAGAATAGAGTGGTGCTGAGAAAAATTGAGCCGTGACACAGTGCAGATAGCAACTTGCGTTCATCGGCATCGTACATGACTTTTTCACCTTTAAACTTTCTTTTCGGCGATAAGTAGGGCTTAATCCCTTTGGCATATCGGATTCCAATTTGAGTTGTCAGGTTCTGTGTTTTATTGGTCATTGGTCTATTAATTATTGGTTTATTGGTCATTTGTTTTGTTGGTCATTGATTTCTAAAATTTGATTGAAGGATAAGTTAGATCATGACGAAGAACTAATGACAGAGAGCAAACGAAAAAGAATTCACCGCAAACGACATGTTACTTGATGAATCTTTATAATCCTTATTGAATCTCATATAAAGACCCTATCACGACCGTTGATGCTTTAAGATGAAAACTCCTGACTAAATTGGAAAAAGTTAAATTAAGTTAAGTAAAAAATAAGTAGATACATTGATGTTAAATATGTCAACTGAACTTCAGACAGAAATTGCCAAGGCAGTTGAAAATCGTCGTAATTTTGCGATTATTTCTCACCCTGACGCGGGAAAAACCACACTTACAGAAAAACTATTATTATACGGAGGTGCGATTCACGAAGCTGGTGCTGTGAAAGCCCGAAGGGCACAGCGGAAAGCCACCTCTGACTGGATGGCAATGGAACAACAACGGGGTATTTCGATTACCTCGACGGTGTTACAGTTTGAGTATGGCAATCGGCAAATCAATCTTTTGGATACGCCGGGACACCAAGATTTTAGTGAAGATACTTATAGAACCCTTGCTGCTGCTGATAATGCGGTAATGTTGATTGATGCAGCGAAGGGTTTGGAACCGCAAACCCGGAAGCTGTTTGAAGTCTGCAAAATGCGCGGTATCCCGATTTTTACCTTTATTAATAAACTCGATCGTCCAGGAAGGGAACCAATCGAATTGCTCGACGAAATTGAGCAGGAACTGGGGTTGCAAACATATGCTGTTAATTATCCCATTGGTATGGGCGATCGCTTTAAAGGTGTATACGATCGCGCTGAAAAACAAATTCACTTATTTGAGCGTAGTGCCCACGGAAGTAAGGAAGCGCAAGATACGGTAATCGATTTGGGTGATAGTCAAATTGAGAACTTATTGGAGCAAGGGCTTTACCATGAATTTAAAAGCGATTTGGAACTGATTGAAGGGGCTGGTTGCGAACTCGATTTAGAATTGGTACATGCAGGGAAAATGACACCTGTATTTTTTGGTAGTGCCATGACCAATTTTGGTGTGGAGTTATTTCTGCGCTACTTCCTCGAATATGCTTTAAAACCGAGTTCCCACAGCAGTAATTTAGGGAATGTGGAACCGACTTATCCAGAATTTTCCGGGTTTGTATTCAAATTGCAGGCAAATATGGATCCAAAACATCGCGATCGCGTGGCTTTTATCCGTGTTTGTACGGGAAAATTTGAAAAGGATATGACCGTAAATCACGCCCGAACTGGTAAAAGTGTGCGCCTATCACGACCACAGAAATTATTTGCCCAGGAGCGAGAATCGATTGATGAAGCTTACGCTGGCGATGTTATTGGTTTGAACAATCCCGGTGTTTTTGCAATCGGCGATACAATTTACACGGGACAAAAGTTAGAATATGAAGGTATACCTTATTTCTCACCGGAATTGTTCGCGACTTTGAGAAATCCCAACCCTTCCAAATTTAAGCAATTCCAAAAAGGTGTTTCCGAACTGCGGGAAGAAGGTGCGGTACAAATTATGCACTACATCGACGAAGCTAAACGCGATCCCATATTAGCAGCCGTTGGTCAATTGCAATTTGAAGTAGTCCAATTTCGCTTACAAAACGAGTATGGTGTGGAAACCATATTGGATATGTTGGGTTACAGTGTGGCTCGTTGGGTTGATGGTGGTTGGGAAGCCTTAGCAAAAATCGACCGCATGTTTAACACTACCACCGTCAAAGACAGTATGGGACGACCTGTATTATTATTCCGCAACGAATGGAATTGTAACCAGTTATTACAAGACCACCCTAATTTAAAATTAAGTGCGATCGCGCCAGTATTTTCATCACAAACACCTGTAGAAGAAGGATAAACGGGAAGGGGAAGGGGTAAAGGCTTTTATGTATACTAGCTACTCGAAGAACCCCACCCTCCCCGCTCGCGAGGAGGGAACTGGATTTCTTATTTTCCCCCCTTTTTAAGGGCAGGGCTGTTTCGTTCCCTTTTAAACAGGATTTGTCAAGATGGTTAGCGCTAAAATTCTAAGTAAGGATGATGACGAAATGAACTTTTAAACACTTAAATACCCATGACTTTGTTCATTTTATCGGCACTCTGGTAACAAAATAACTAGTTTTAAATTGCTATAACCCTTGATTTTTATAGCCTTTTAGGGGATGAATCAGCCCTGC
>NZ_NTFS01000214.1 GCF_002289455.1 Brunnivagina elsteri CCALA 953 | reverse complement strand
AAATAATACAGATATAGATATACAAAATATCGCTGAAAAACTCGATCGAGAATTACTGCGATCGCGACATTATGAATATGCTCGTCTTCTTGGTCAACTACAAGTACCAAAAGTATTAGCTTCTCCCAATATTCCCGAAATAATTTCCCATTACAAAATTAGCTCTGGTAAAAAATGGGGTGATATTAAACATGATGTTTTAGTTAATCAACCAATTGATAGTGAGTTATTAAAGCTACTATTACAACAAGGGAAAAGTAAAAATTAAGAAGGTAAAAGAAAGATTATATTATTAGCTTTCTAGTCATTTGAGTAGAAAATATAAATCACCATTAATAAGACGTTTCACAGGAATGTCTCTATCTACTGTTATGCTGTTGCAATAATGCCTGCGCTCTCGGCTTATAAATTAAATAAAATAAAGCCTCAATATAACGTAACAAATCTTCGCGGTTTTGCTTAGATGTAAAATTCCAAAAACCATAGATTCGTGCTAGTGAAAGTAACTTATTTGTATGAATTTTCCAAGTGTAACTACTATAAACTCGCTGAATACCACTTCTAGAAATTTCCTGCCAATAATTAGAATTTTGCTGACATTTATTTATGAATTCCAAAATTTTATTAGCTATCTCCTCCAAGTTTGTCGGGTTAATCAGAAAACCATTGACTCCATTTTGAATGATTTCCAATGGTCCACCAAATTGAGTTGCAAATGTCGGTAATCCAGAAATCATTGCTTCTAAAATTGTCAAACCAAAAGCTTCAAATAATGCTGGTTGTACAAAAATACCTTGGTGATCGGCAATTACACGATAAATTTCACCGGAATCTGTCTTTGATAAACGTACTCCTAACCAGCGAATTTTACCGTGAAGATCATATTTATCAATAATGTGATAAAGCTTGATAATTTCGTCACGTTCCTCACTATCATCTGATTCTTCAACACGTAATTTACCAGCGACTAAAATCAAATTACAACATTTTTGTAATTCTTGACTTTGACCAAAACATTCTGCCAATCCAGTGATATTTTTGATTCTATCAAGACGTGCCATTGAAAAAATAGGATATTTACTGGAGTCATCTAATTTGCCATATATTTGCGTGGAATCTTCGAGGGTAAATAATATTTCCTCTAATCGTCTTCTATCGCTTTCCACTCTCTCTTGATTTCTAGAATAGGGAAAGTAATAACTCTCGCTAACCCCTGGAGGAACAACATTAAATTTAGGACTAAATAATTCAATGCCATTCACCACATGATACAAATCTGGCATGGTGAAGCACTTATATGACTCATACTGTCCAATACTATCGGGAGTGCCTACAATTTCTTGATAGGTACTGCTAATAATAAAGTTTGCTGCATTCATTGCTAATAAATCAGCAGTAAATTGCATCGAAAAATGATACTTATCCTCCAAATCTTGCCAATATAAATTACTAAATAAATATTTTGACTTTTCCAAAGCGTGAGCGATATTACACTGAGTAACTTTCATTTTTCGTGACAATAAAAAAGCGACCAAATTACCATCAGAGTAATTCCCGACTATTAAATCTGGTCTACCTTGAAATTCAGCTAATAATTGCCGCTCCGCATCAATTGCATATGTCTCCAAATACGACCAAATTTCAAATCGAGAAATCCAATTCTGAGTCATATTCGGGTTGAATTCGCGGAAGGGAACCCGCAAAATCCAAGCATTTTCAGTACCATAAATTTTTTCGAGTCGCTGGTTGCAAAGTGTTCCTTCGCTGTTAGGAATTAACCTGGATAAAATTATTACTTTAGGTATGACATTGAGTCCAGATAAACCTGCTAACTCTACATCTTCCTTAAGCTGCGCTTCCAGATTTTTGGCTTGATCGAGGACATAAACGACTTGACCACCCGTATCTGGTCTTCCCAACACCCCTTCTTGCCCAAACCATCCGTGGGGAGATACCAAAACGATTCTGAAAATCATGGGGATGCGGGAAATAAATTCTTCCAGGTTTTGTGGTGCTGGTGAATCAATTAACTCATCTAATATATTTAGTGTTTCTAAAACTCTCGCTGCTGTGTTTCCCCAACCTGGTTCAAACCCGATCATTTGCAACTGAAAGCGAAATTGTTCGTACGGTTCCTCTCCTGCTCGTGTATTTATGAGATTATTTATGAATGCGATCGCACTTTTAACTTGTTCTGAAAGTTGCTGCTGTGTCTGAATGCGATCGTTAATCAGCAGTTGAATGCCATTATATTGATGTAATTGCAAAAAGTTTAACAAACTTTCTAACCATTGTTTGGGTTCGGCAAAAAGTTTACTGGAGAGGTAACGATTCAAAAATTCTACACCTTTACCAATATTTTTAGGGTCGCGAATAACTGGTGAATAGTCGTAGAAGGGTGCAAAATCAATTTCTAATAAGTTCCCTTCGTTGGGATGGTAGCAATTAACTAATCTGTCTCGTGTATCTAATAATTCCTGTACTGACATTGATTCAATACTCAAATCTGGTGTTAATCGATAAACTTCCTGAGATGCTATTTTGGAACGAATAATAAAACAAAGATTTGAATCTTCTTGAATTATTTCTTGAGTATAATAAATTAACTTACTTAAGTTTGAATTCTGACTAAGTTCGGATTTTTTTTGGTATTTATGACAAAATTCGTTGTATAAATTTAAGATGTCGTTACGCAGTAAATATTGTTTTTCGTTAGCTCTAATTTCACTCATCAAAGAGCGTAAATCGTTTTTATCTTCACTGTTGATAATAGATTGTAGTAATTCTGACATAGTTATAAAACCAATAATACAATCAGTAGATTTTCTATTCGGTTATGGATTTGTTATCTTAATGTAAAAATAGTTTTCTGAGATATCCAAATAAAAAATATCCCAATCATGAATTTATTAATTTTATTAATCGTAACCCGCATTTCTCACAAGCAGTGAGTTCATTATTGCCAAACCTTTATCTAGCTTAGATTTCGAGCGTTTTAGACACTGCGCGAATCATAACAGCATGTTAACGGGGTATTTTATCTCAAGTCTAGGTGATATAAGGGTTTTGGGCTAGCGTTTAAATCTTTGTGAGAAATCCGGGGTAAGTGTGGGGTAACTCCTACAATTTGGGATAATTTTTTTGGTATTATCTAAGAAATATCTTATTTATGTGCATTTTGCACTCTAACTAAAGAGGTACAATTTCTAATTATTACAGTTTTGCACAGAAGCTTTGATGTGAATCGAGTATAGTCAGATACTAGAATGATGTTAAGGTAAGATATTAAAACAATTCACAATACCCTGTGGAAACGAAATTTAACTTTAATAAGGTTGATGACTTCGATAATATTTAATTTTAGTAAATTAAAGTCAAGTTTTTAATTGAAATAAGTTCTCAATTTGTGCATGTGTCTATAATAACAGCATCATCTTGAATCCTTTGGGAGATTCATATGGCTGACAGTATACATAAAGTCGAAATTCACGATCGCAGTGTGGCAAATATCCTTATTACTTCGCTTTTAATTCTCTGCGGAGTAACGGTTATCTTTCTTCTCGGTATTTTTTAATTTCTAAGAGCGTGTTTTTGGTTTACTGACAATAGACATAGGAGTGGAAAAGACGTAGAGACGTAGCATTGCTACGTCTCTACAAGTATTCTGGGTAACATTATGATTAACTTTTACCAGATGCTTAATACAAGTCAGGACAAATAAGGGAACACCAAGAAATAAATCCTCCATAATTGTAGGGGTGGGGTCTCCCCACCCTTCGTATGATAGTGTTGGTAAGTATATCATTTGAAGATTTTATTTTCTGGAAGTCCCTAAAGTCATGACGAATAAAATTAGGGCAAACAACCGTTTGCCTCTACGCTGTTTCATCGAACTGGGGACAGATATTTTTTAGAGAATAATTAATATACTATTAAATTTTGTTACAATGCCGTGACTAAAAAAGTCTTCAGCATAATGTTGACCTAGGATACGGAAAATACCTGAGCAATAATGTAATTCTATTATATAAACCTACTATGTGAAGGGCGGATGATGGGACTTGAACCCACGAATGGAGGTACCACAAACCTCTGCCTTAACCCCTTGGCTACACCCGCCATGCCTTACCTATAATATCATGTCTTAAGAGAAATTGATCCAAAAGTTGCAAAAAAAAATCAAAAAAGTCAAAAAAGGAACGGATTGAGTGAGTCAAGAGTCAGGAAATTACAGCGAATTTACGTTTAAACGCATGAAAGTCTCAACGATTATTACGTCTGTGGGGGTTTTGGGACTATTTCTGCTGGGAGTGGTAATGACTAAAACTAATCCCATTCAACCTGCATACGAGCAGTATGCTGTAGACGAACTGACTAACTATATAAAAGGCAGCGTCTGTAAGAAAACTCCTGATATTTTAGAGAAGATTGTTAATCTCAAGTGCGATAAGTTGGTTGATACGGCTAACCCGCAAATTCGCGATATTATTGCTGCGACTACCGAACGACAAGATTTTATAGTTTTTAGTATCTACCGAACCGAATTAAAGCTCAATGAATGGATTCCTTCCTATAAGTTTGAAACTGTAGGGGCATTCAATAATTTTTACACTTACAATGCTGAGGAAAAATGATACAACAATATACCGGACATTTGAAAAATTTCCGGTTATAATAAAAACGCCAGTAAATACGGTGCAAAACTGGCGCTAGTGTTATCAGGTTATAAGCAAGCATCATTGTATTCAATATACTCTGTATGCTCCACGGGGTCTGACCATTACAGGGTTTGACCCCGTATTCTATTTGGGCAATTTTTAGGTGTCGGGCAGAGACGCAAAAGCGCGAAGAAGAATGTAAGGATGAATACTAAAGTTTTGTCAGGGTTTGTTGTATTCGTTTGCTGCTGTCGTTGTCGTTGCGCTGGGAGTAGATTTTCAGTGCTTGTTCTAGAGCTTGCTTTGCTTCGACTTTCTTCTTGAGGTTTAGGAGGGAATTGCCTTTGTTTTCGTAAGCTTCGGCGTGGTTGGGGTTGCGTGCGATAATGCGATCGCAATCTTTGACTGCATCTTCAAATTTTTTCCTAGCAAACCTGGTAATACTGCGTTGGTAGTAGGCATCTATGTAGTTATTATCGATATCAATTGCACGATCGAAGTCTTTTGTGGCATCTTTAAATTCACCAATAGCATAACGTGCCATTCCTCTGTTTAAAAATGCTTCTGCCCAAGCTTCTGAATTATCGATTGCTTTGTCGTAGTCTTTAATTGCTGCTTGATAGTTCTTTAAAGAAAATTGGGCAAATCCTCTTGTATAGTAAGCTAGCGCTAATTTGGGGTTGAGACGTAATGCTTCTGATGCTTGGGTAATTGCTGCTGCGTAGTCTTTTTGCAAACGATGGATATTGGCTTTCCCTGCATATGCTTCTGGGTAACTGGAGTTAATGCTGATGGCTTTATTAAAGTCTGCTAGTGCATTGGAATAGTCTTGTTGTGCGGTACGGGTTATACCACGGTTATTGTATGCTTTAGCAAAGTTTGAGTCAATTTCCAGGGCTTTATTGTAATCTGCTAAAGCACCTGAATAATCCTGTAATTGACTTTTTGCTAGTCCACGATTTGTATATGCATCAGTATTGCGAGAGTCTATAGTTATAGCGCGATCGTAATATGCGATCGCATTCCGAAAATCCCGTTTTTGGAAACGATTATTACCCCAGCGACTAAAATCAGATGCATCTGCTTGGAAGGTATCATTGGGAAGTCTCTCCGCATCTAAGTTTGCACCTCGCAAATCGGCACCTTGAAAACTTACACCACTGAGATTTACTCCCAAAAGCTCTGTACCTCGTAGATTGGCATTACTCAAGTTTGCATTTGTTAAATTTGCCCCTCGTAATTTCCCGTTACTCAAATCAGTATTCCGTAAACTGGCAAAACTCAGGTTTGCATTCCGTAATTCGGCATTGCGTAAATCAAATCCATTCAAGTTCGCATTACTCAAATTTACGTTGCTGAGGTTTACCCCATTCAAATTGATATTCCGCAAATCGACACTGCTTAAATCAACCCCGCTTAAATTTACCCCTCGCAAATTTACATGTTCTAAACGCGCTCCTGAAAGTCTAACATTACTAAGAGATGCACCTGAAAGATTTACACCAGTCATGTTAGCGTTAGTTAAATTAGCATTGCTCAAATTTGCATTACTTAAGTCTGCACTATTTAAATCGACTCCGCTTAAATCAGCATAGCTAAAATTTGCTGAGTTTAATTCTGAGTTATCTAAATCTGCCCGACTCAAATTAGCGCTACTTAAGTTCGCATTTTTGAGGTTGACACGACTCAAATTAGAACGTTGCAATTCAGCGTTACTTAAGTCCGCACCTTGGAGATTTTGCCGACTTAAATTAGCTCCTTGTAAGTCGCATCTACGGCATTTTTTTGTGTCGATAAGTTGCTTGACATGTTCGGGTTTTTCTGCACGAATTGAGATGGTAAATAGTATGGGAGTCAAAAAACTTAATACGATTAAAAGTGATTTAAATATAGTTTTTTGGGAAGTCGAAGTTTTGCTTGATAAATTTATAAATTTCATCTTTACAAAATATAAAAATATTACATCTACTGTAAATGATGTAAGTATAGTAGTTTTTGTTCCATGTCTTTGCAAGAGATGAATTAGCTCACGCGGAGGCGCATATTCGCGGAGAATTGGTGTTATGGTTGACATATTTTTAAAGCGCAAATCCGTGGCATTAATTTTTATTAAGATGTGTTTGATTTTACTAGCAACTATGGTTTCCTACTTAAGTGTGAACTTTTGCGTTAAAGAGATGTTACGACAAAGATACTTAATACTTTTATTGGGGTTTGGATTAAATTTTAGTTATTCTCAGGTATTTGCTCAAGTTAATCGAACAACAGAGAAAAATATCCCATTTCAAATTTGTTCAGAAGCGAAAAATTGGGTACGTCCAAGTGCTACAAAACAAAAGGAATATCTGACGGGTTTAAAAAGTAGATACTCGAATGAACAAGTGAATACTTTGGGTGGAAAATATTGGACATATAATATTTTTGCATTTGTTAATTATCCTGGTGGTAGTGGAATATTTGATATTAATAATTTGTCTGGTTTGTGGAATTTGAAAAAAGGTGATGCTAGGGAAAATAAAAAATGCAATCCGATTAGTTCTATTGAAGGTAAACAGGAAGCTGATATTTGGTTATTTCGCTATCAACCAATTAACCTGAAATGGGTGAATAAAAGTTATGTAATGGTAGTTAAGCCTGTAGACAAAGGTTGGAAAAGTGTTCATTTCTCCAGACAAGAAAATCAGGAGAAACTACCGCTAACTGTGGTGACTGAAAGCGGAAAACAACTCCAATTATTGAAGTATTGAGTAAGATTTACTGTCCTCTATTTTTTCTTTTTATGTCTTGGTTAAAAATACTCTATCCAACTGCGATCGCACTTTGTTTGACTGGATTTGCTCAGAAAGCTTTTGCGGAAACATTCGATCGAGAAGTATCGCGTTTTCTATCGGGACCAGGTACGGCAATATACTTAGGTACTGGTGTAGTTCTTCCTTTGTTACAGGATGGGAATGAAGGTGGACAAAGGTCTTTACGAACTTTTGACTCTCTCAGTACGAGTACATTGCTTTGTATTAGTTTAAAGGAGATAACCCAGGTAAAACGACCTGATTCTGACTCCCGTGATAGTTTCCCCAGTTGTCATGCGAGCGCGGTTTTTGCTGTCGCTGCGATGCAGAGTCATTATCATCCTAAATCGGCTATTTTTTGGTACTCTGGTGCATCTTTGATTGCCTCTTCCCGGTTAAATCTAAATCGTCATCGTATCTCGGAAGTGCTTGTTGGTGCTGCGTTGGGATACCTAACTGCAAAGTTGGAATTGAGTCAAAAACGTGGTTTGATTTTATTTCCTTTGATTAGTAGTGATGAGAATGGAGATTCTATTGTGGGATTCCAGGTTGTTGGTTCTTTTTAATTTTAAAAATTAATTTTCTTAAACGCAAAGTAACGCGGAGGTAAGCGCGGAGGTACGCAAAGGAATATGGAGAATATTAGATTTATTTAGGAACATCTATGCGATTTTTCCAATGTTTAAATATGTCTTCTTGAATCTCTTTTTTCGCTCGTGCGATCGCATTCTCTTTTTTGACATAACGTCGCCATTTTATTTTTAATTCTAAAAATGATAAGTCTCTGTTTTGGATGCGATAATACCAGCGATTGTTTTGATTTTTGTGCAAGTGGATTTTATATCCTTTGTAGAGGTTTAAAAATCAAAATTCAAGGCATTTTGAGTATAAAAAAAATGGGGGTGATATAAATCATCCCCATTCATTGACTAAATTCTAGATTTATCTAAATTAATTAAACAAACTTACAACATTGGGACAAACTGCGACTTATCAGGAACTTCCGCATACTCAGCAACGATTTGACGTAATTCCTCACCATCGATAGTTTCCTTCTCAATGAGCAAATCAACCAAGCGATCGCACACTTCCCTCTGTTCCCGCATAATCTTCTTGGCGTTTTCGTAACACTCGTCAACAATGTCATGAATTTGCGAATCGATTCGGGTAGCAATCGAATCAGAATATTCAGAACGTGTCGTCCAATCCCGTCCCAAGAAAACCTCGCCTTGCTGACTTTCCAACGACAAAGGACCCAAATCTGACATCCCAAAACGAGTCACCATCTGACGCGCCATCCCCGTAACTTGCTGCAAGTCATTTCCAGCACCAGTAGTGACTTCCGCTTTTCCGAAAATTACTTCCTCTGCGGCACGACCACCCAAAGCACCCGTAATTCTTGCCCGTAGCTGGGAACGAGTCACCAAGCCCATTTCTTCATTCGGGGTAAACCAGGTCAAACCCTGGGCTTGTCCGCGAGGAATTAAAGTAACTTTTTGTACTGGGTCGTGGTCTTTCAATAAAGTACCCACAACTGCATGTCCAATTTCGTGATAACCAATTAAGCGTTTGCTCTTACCATCCACCAACGGTGTACCTTCCATCCCCGCCACAACACGGTCCACCGCATCATCAATTTCTAGGAGGGTAATTGCTTCTTTGCGACGACGTGCGGTGAGAATAGCAGCTTCATTCAGCAAGTTAGCCAAATCAGCACCAGTGAAACCAGGAGTTCTACGGGCGATGGTTTCTAAAGAAACACTAGGGTCAAGCTTCTTATTCCGAGCATGAACCTGTAATACTTCCAAACGACCTTTGATATCCGGTGCATCAACTGTTACTTGGCGGTCAAAACGTCCTGGACGTAACAACGCCGCATCAAGGACATCGGGACGGTTGGTAGCCGCAATAATAATGATGCCAGTGTTACCTTCAAAACCATCCATCTCCGTCAGCAGTTGGTTCAGGGTTTGTTCACGTTCATCATTACCCCCACCAATACCAGCACCACGCTGTCTACCCACTGCGTCAATTTCATCGATGAAGATAATACAGGGAGCATTCTCTTTGGCTTTCTTAAACAAATCGCGGACGCGGGAAGCACCCACACCAACAAACATTTCCACAAATTCCGAACCGGAAATACTGAAGAAAGGCACACCAGCCTCACCTGCGATCGCTTTAGCAAGTAAAGTTTTACCAGTTCCCGGAGGTCCCACTAACAGTACACCCTTAGGAATACGTGCCCCTACCGCAGTAAACTTTTCAGGTAGCTTTAAGAAGGTGACAACCTCTTGGAGTTCTTCCTTCGCTTCTTCGATTCCAGCTACATCATCAAACTTAACTCCGGTTTTCGCTTCCATCGCAAAACGCGCTTTCGATTTCCCGAAATTCATCGCTTGTCCAGGACCACCAGGAAGATTACTTGAACGACGGAACAAAAAGAACAATCCGGTAATCAATAGAACAGGGAAAATCAAATTACCCAATAATCCCCAAATTGCTCCATCATTCCGCATTGGATGCGCGTCAAAGTTTACATTCTTTTGCTTGAGCTTGATGATTAGTTCAGGAGCGCTAGCAGGTAAGTCCACACGCACACGCTGAACACGATTATCGAGTCCAGGGTCAAAAGCTTCAACAATCGCCGTTCTACCACCTTCATAAAAGTCAACACTCGTGACTCGGTTGGCATCTAGATATTCCAGGAAGCGACCGTAAGTCATGCGCGTACTGGCTGTATTCTTGCTCATGTCAGCAGGAGCGCTTGCAAAAGCCCCTTGCCAAAAGAAAAAGCCAATAACTAAAGCAGGTAATGTCCAGAGTAGTGCGACTCTCCAGGAGAATTTCATCTTAATTTTGCCTCTGCAAATACAACTTTTTGGCTTTGACGGCAGGAGATTTTATATCTACCGTATGCCCTAAACGGATATTTATAAATCCATTTTGTTTAATTTTGATGTCCTGCACAGCCTGCTTTAGGTCAAAATAGCCCTACGACATAACCATGACAGATACAATAATCTTAATTAAATTTAACTTAATTCTCATCATTTATACCAAAAGCTGTGAAAAAAGGCATTGGCAGTGTAAATAATCAATGCCTTGTACCCGAATGACACACTTGTTAAGACATACCCAGCCAGGATACAGATAACTAGTACAGGTCTGCGGAAATACAGCTACCATACCCTACGGGAAGCCGCTCCGCGTCTACAAAGTGGCTGAAAAGCCTATGAAAGGCTCTTCCTTTCTTTTGCCTCTTTACAGTATTATTCGGTATGCTTATACTCAGCCCTAAAGGGACTGAGATATAAGCGACACGGGCGATTTTAACTACTTTGACTCAGTAATTTGCAATGTATAGGGAAGATATTTATTTTTTTCGTAGGAACCAATCCAGACATTATATGTTCCTGGGAGCCATTCCCCAATAATACCGGGGTTTTTACCCGTAAAATCGTCATTACACCAACTTCCACCAGGACCACTAATTACTATGGTTGTGTCTGCTGGACTTTGGACTTGTAGTTTCAGATATTCAAAACGAGTTTTTAGTTCGATGGTGTGGTCAGGTTTTTCATCAAAAAATCCCGTACAAGGTCCAGTTGGGGTTTCCGTTCTACCTGCGATTTGCCTTCCCGATATCGAACCACCACTCATCCCCCTGAGTGGGTAAGGGTCTGGAGCAAATTTGCTACCAATTTTAGCATCACCGAAGATTGTTGGTACTTCTTGAGCTTGTACAGTAGTGCTAATCGTGGAGGTTGCCAAAACTGAAGCTAGGACTAAAGATAACTTTACTTTTTGATTTAATAAATTGTTTAACATTTGCTTTGCGATCGCATCATTTTCTAAGTGATTTAAATGACACTATTTTTACAGATTCAGTTCCCTCACTGGGGGAAATTGCTGGTGTTTATTTATGCTTAATAATTGAGATAATTAGCAAGCATTCTTTAG
>NZ_NTFS01000213.1 GCF_002289455.1 Brunnivagina elsteri CCALA 953 | reverse complement strand
TACCAGTACAGTTTAATTGGGTTCTGTTCTCATCCTACCTCTGGAATTAGTCTGAAGCATAGCCTTTTTTGATAGTAATTTTTTTGGTGGTAACTATGGTTGATAATTTAAATACGATAGTGGGGCTGGTTATGGATAAGAATGTAGAGAATTTAAAAAATAAATTGTTTAAGTTGATAGATTTAGATAAAGGTTTTGAAGTTTTTGGTGCGGAATCCCATAAATATACAATTAATCCTTGTTTGAGCGAAGGGGAAATTCAGGAGTTTGAGTCAAATTTTCAGGTGAAATTACCGTATGAATTCCGCAACTTTGTATTAAAAATTGCAAATGGAATTGTTGGTCCTGGTTATGGCTTTTTGGGCTTAAATATTGATAATTTAATGGAATTAAAGTCATCTGAATCAGATTTTTTTGCTCAATCCTTTTGTTTACAGGATGAGTGGAATGATTTAGATTTACTCCAGGAGAGTAATGGTAGTAAAGCAAGTGCTTACTTTGACCAAAAGTTTATTCAGGGTTCAATTGCGATCGCAGAATATGGCTGTGGAATTCAGGCTCGGTTGGTGATTTCCGGGGAAGAACGCGGTAATATTTGGATTGATGACAGAACCAATGAAGGTGGAATATATCCTTTGACGAGTCATTGCGCTGCTTTTTTTCATGATGATCCAGAAATGGATACATATATGTATGAATCTGTGGAAGAAACAAAAGAAGCTTTGAGTTTTTATGAATGGTATGAAAATTGGTTAAATCGGGCAATCAATCAGGTGCTACAGTTTGGTTAATTAGGGAATTGGGAATTGGGAATTAACCATTAACTATTAACCATTCTTGATTAATTAGACTTGTCAATATATGGTCTTCCCATTTGCCATTAATCATCAAATAATCTCTAGCATATCCTTCAACGATGAACCCCAAGCGTTTTAATAACTGACCACTACGCTGATTGTGAGGCATATAATTTGCGGAAATACGGTGCATCTTTAATTCATTAAACATATATTTAATTGCCCCTTGCATCGCTGCTGTCATATAACCCTTTCCTTGTTCTCTTTCTGCCAAGCTATATCCAACATTGCAAGATTGGGCAACTCCACGAACGAAATTACTGAAGTTAAGGCAGCCAACAATTGTACTAGGGTTATCGTTAGAAAAAATAAATAATCTTAAGGAATTGTCATGATGAAATTCTTGATAGTTAGCTTCCACTTGCAACTGCCAATATGCTTCCGTAAAGAAATTTACTTGCCAACTTGGGTAGTAGGGAGTTAGGTGTACTCTATTTTGGGTAAAATAATCGAGAATTTGGGATATATCCCCATTGTCAGCCATTCGCAAAACTATGCGATAAGCGGAGCTTAATGCCAAAGGCATATCGCACATAATCAAAGGTGTTTGCCAGGTCATAATCCACGCGATCGCTCTTTTCAAGTGGCATTTTTGATTGTGTCACTTTTTCAGGTGCTATGCAATTGATTAGTTATTTTTCTGAAATTACGTCCAAGGCAAGTAAAAAAGTACTAAGTGCAGTTGATACAGTTTTTTACAAAAAAGTTAGCTATGAAATTATAAAATTAGAGATATCCCCTATTCTTGTAAACCCGCTAGATTATGCCCCAGGCAATTCTTAACCAAATTCTTGACCAATTGAAGACTTTAAAAGCATCTGAATTACAGCAACTTAGCCAAGCCATCCAGAGTTATCTAAATAGACAGCGAAACAGCCGCTAAACGAATGGCATTCCATCAAGCATTGCTTAAATCTGGATTAGTAAGGCAGATTAAAAACCCTGCCTTCGAGCAAAGAACCCATCAGCAGCTTATTCATATTCAAGGTGAGTCTATTTCTCAAACGATAAATCTCTAATATCCTTCGCGTCAAAATGCTGCACAATAAAATACGCGAAACAACTTACTTGGATAATAAGGAAGGCACCGTGGGAGTACGCTACAACTGGCAAGAAAGCGAAATATCCGAAATCTACAACGCACCGCTACTCGAATTAATCTATCAAGCAGCCAGCGTCCATCGCCAATATCATAACCCAAAACAAATTCAAGTTTGCAAACTGATATCGATTAAAACAGGTGCTTGTCCGGAAGATTGCGGCTATTGTGCCCAGTCTTCGCGCTACAAGACCGAAGTTCAACCCCAAGCGCTTCTCGAAAAAGAAACCATCGTCAACATAGCTAAACAAGCCAAAGCGAGCGGTATCAGTCGCGTTTGTATGGGTGCTGCTTGGCGAGAAGTCCGCGACAATTCCCAGTTTGATGAAGTACTGGAAATGGTTAAGGAAGTCACCTCAATGGGATTAGAAGTATGCTGTACCCTGGGAATGCTGACCGAAAACCAAGCAAAGCGACTCGACGATGCCGGACTTTATGCCTATAATCACAACTTAGATACTTCCCGTGACCATTACAGCACCATCATCACAACCCGAACTTACGACGATCGCCTCAATACCATCAACAATGTTCGCCAAACAAATGTCACAGTTTGTTCCGGCGGTATTCTCGGTTTGGGTGAAACTGCTGATGACAGAATTTCCATGCTACATACCCTCTCAAGTTTAAATCCCCATCCCGAATCAGTACCAATTAATATTCTTTCCCAAGTCCAGGGTACACCCCTAGAAAATCAGCCCGATGTGCCAATTTGGGATGTAATACGGATGATAGCAACTGCGCGTATCGTCATGCCCACTGCCGACGTGCGTTTGAGTGCAGGGAGAGCAAGACTTTCCGAGGTAGAACAGGCTTTTTGCTTTATGGCTGGCGCAAATTCGATTTTCTCCAGCGATGACGGGCAGATGCTGACGGTGACAACACCCTGCCCTGGTTATGATAGCGATCGCGAATTATTGAACCTCTTAGGATTATCCATGCGATCGCCTTTCGTCAAGGGAGAGAAAAAGCAACCAGAACCCATAGTAAATTAGCCTGAACACGCAAAAACGCAAAGTAAGTAGTTAATATCTCCCTTTGCGCCTTTGCGCGAGCTTCCTCTTAAATTAACTTAATAGCCCGCAATCCAAACAATAAACCAACTGCCAAGCCAAAAAATGCCCCAAGATAAAGCGCAAAAAAGACAATACCCATTTTAGTTTCTCCACATTTGTTGATTAACTATTATTGAAACATTAGTTTGCTGATTGGGAATAGGTAATGGCTTGTGTAATCAATGTGAATCTACCGCAACAGTCCTACGAAATTGCGATCGCGCCTGGTACTCTAAATACTCTGGGTGAATATCTGGGTAAATTAAATCTCGGCAAAAAAGCCCTCATCGTCTCAAATCCAACCATATTTTCTCTGTATGGCGAACAAGTATTAACATCGCTCAAATCATCTGGTTTTCAAGTATCAACCTGCATCTTACCCGATGGTGAAAGTTATAAAAACTTAGATTCAATCAAAAAAATATACGACATTGCCCTGGAAAATCGCTTAGAACGCTCCTCGACAATGGTAGCCTTGGGTGGTGGTGTCATTGGCGATATGACCGGATTCGCAGCAGCTACATGGCTACGGGGAATTAACTTTGTCCAAGTGCCAACCACACTTTTAGCAATGGTTGATTCATCGATTGGTGGCAAAACAGGTGTTAACCATCCACAAGGTAAAAACCTGATAGGGGCATTTTACCAACCACAATTTGTTTTAATTGACCCAGAAGTGCTACAAACCCTACCCGTGCGTGAATTTCGGGCAGGAATGGCAGAGGTAATCAAATATGGGATTATTTGGGATGCTGAATTTTTTGCCCAGATGGAAGCAAGTCCCCATTTAGATGCCTTGGCAAATATTAATCCAGAGTTACTGGAAACCATCCTCAAACTTTCCTGCCAAGCCAAAGCCGATGTTGTTGGACAAGATGAGAAAGAAGCCGGAATTCGGGCAATTCTCAATTATGGTCACACTATCGGACATGCTGTAGAAAGTTTAACAGGGTACACCCAGGTAATTCACGGGGAAGGGGTGGGAATTGGCATGGTAGCAGCAGGGCAAATCGCTACCAATTTAGGTATGTGGACTGAGGGAGCAACCGCAAGACAAAATACCGTTATTGTAAAAGCTGGTTTATCGACACAATTACCTAGTGGATTGGATATTGAGGCAATTATTGATGCATTGCAAATCGATAAAAAAGTCAAAGCTGGAAAAGTCAGGTTTATTTTACCGACGGAAATCGGTGCTGTGACAATTACCGACCAAGTACCCAAAGATATCATCCGTAAAGTATTACAGGAAATGATGTAGGGTAGTTCCCCAAAAAAACATTATTGAATGGCGATCGCACAAACACAAATCCCCCTACTAAATCTTTCCTGATACAACCCTAATCAAGATGGATACATAAATGGTAGATGCACCCTGATTCAAATTTATACCCCAGTAGATTTTCTATTGGGGTTTTTTATTTATCAGATTAAATACTCGAATTTTCCTGGTTGTCGAATTAATTGCGATCGCATTACATTGCTGATAGGAAGAATTATTTTTGTCATGCGATCGCTTAATGTTGGGAAAATCATGAATAATCAAAGGGTCGTAATTATTGGGGCAGGTTTTGCTGGGATATCTGCTGCCCGTACATTTGCTGGCACTTCTGTTGATGTATTACTACTCGATCGCCACAATTATCATACTTTTTTGCCCCTACTTCACCAAGTTGCAACCTGCGAACTGGAACCTGAACATATTGTTTGTCCAATTCGGAAATTACTCAAAGCACAACCCAATGTTCAATTTGCTACAAATGAAGTCAAGCGGGTAGATTTTGTTAGTCAGGTAATCGAAACTAATAATTGTCTAATCCCTTACGATTATCTAATTTTAGCTTGTGGTAGTACTTCACAATTCTTTGGAATACCAGGAGTATATGAGCATTGTTTTCCTTTAAAAAATCTCGAAAATTCTGTAAATTTACGCAATCAAATTATTTATTGTTTTGAATTAGCACAAGAGGAAGCTGATTTTTCCCGACGACAAGAATTACTCACATTTACCATTGTTGGTGGTGGTGCTACTGGTGTAGAATTAGCTGGGGAACTTGCAGAATTAATTTACGGTACGCTGGTAAACGATTATCCCGCGATTGATTTTCGTCGAGTGCGGGTTGTGTTGTTGCAAGCTGGAGATAAATTATTACCAGAAATGCCATTGCATTTGAGTGTCTACGCAAAGCGTCAATTGCAAAAAATGGGAGTCGAAGTTAAAGTTGCATCCCGTGTGACTAAGGTGATGGAAAATGCAGTTTACTGGGAAGACTCACACTTTAAAAATTCACAAACTATTCCCTGTCAAACAGTAATATGGACTGCGGGAGTATGTGGAAACCCTGTTGCGAAGAAATGGGGATTAGTTACAGATAACAATGGTAAAGTTACAGTACTCCCCACATTACAGGTTCCCGAATATCCCCAAGTATATATAGTTGGAGATTTGGCAGCACCACAACACGAACAATTCCCAATGCTAGCACCAGTCGCTATACAACAAGGCACTACTGCTACCAATAATATTCTCCGACAAATCAAAGGTAAAAATCCCCAGCCAATGCGCTACCAGCATCAAGGTTCAATGGTAATTATCGGACGACATGCGGCAGTTGCTAATTTATTCGGTAAAGTCAATTTAACGGGGTTTGTTGCTTGGTTGTTATGGCTTTTTGTTCATTTAGCTTGTTTACCCAGTACTCGCAACCGATTTCATGTTTTACTCAATTGGGTATGGAGTTATTTCTCTTGCGATCGCTCTGTCCGTCTAATTCTACCTCTACACCCCACAAATCAGTCAAAGCCAGCACCACAAGGCACAACCGAAGACGGCAAACGAGTCGAAATTAATTGATTTTTCTGGCTATCCTTTTCAACCATGACTACATACCCATCGAAAATGACCCAATTTTAACTGCTGTAGTTGATGAACTTAGCAGCGAACAAAACTGCCACACCGTAATTCTCTACGGTTCCCGTGCAAAAGGTACTCATACCGCAAATAGCGACTACGATATTCTCGCAGTGCGCGAAATTGGACAAACTACGCGGGATGCGCGGTTGTGGAATGGAGCTTATTTGGATATCTTTATATATAACGAAGGGGACATTCTTGATATAGATGCTTCGTTTCTGCGACTTCTTGGTGGCATCGTATTGCGATGTCCCACGACAAGACAGGGAGTGTCTACGCATCAAGGAATAGGTCATCAATTACTTGCGAAAGTAGCAGCACTTTACGCATCAACTCCACCAGCACTACAACCAAACGAAATTGAATTGCGACGCATTTGGTTGTACAAAATGCTGGAACGCATTGCCACAGGTGATATTGAGGCTAACTACCGTGGTGTTTGGCTGTTGTATGCGCTGTTAGAAGACTATTTTGATTTGCGACAACAATGGTATCTTGGTTCCAAAGCAAGTTGGAACTGGCTGCAAGTTCACGACCAAGAATCCTATGCCACATTTGCTGCTGCTTTAAAACCAGGAGCGTCAATTTCTGCAATCCAATCTTTGGTAGGAACTGTTTTTGCCCCATACCATTCTCAAGGCAGAGAAGTTTTGAATAAATAACAGTCAAAATGTTTATTACGTATCGCGGGTTTAATGTAAATACTTATCAACTACAAACGGGCGATCGCGAATTTCGGAAATTAGAGATTTCGTGACATCCCTCCACAATCAAACCCCAACTGTACGGTTATCCGGCTAGCTCTAAGTGATTGAACAAGGGGTTTTCGCGTCACTATATATATAACTACTCACGAGGTTTTTTTTCTCTTTTTGGCAACTGCACCATTTTGAACTATAATTAAAAGTTTTATCTATGCTACTTTACTCACAACAAGATTTGCCGTAATATTAAATAAGCAGAACTCATACTGACTTCGTTTTTTGCAGTCGTCATCAGCGACCAAGAGATAAAAAATTCTCTTTTTAACGACCAAGAGTGCTTCTAAGTAATTAATTTTAAATTTGGGGAAAGGTAGGGGAACCTATCAGGGGGCTTCTCGTCTTAGTAAGACTTGTATAAATTATTTGTTTAAACTCCTGATACTGCGTGAAATATTGACTGCCTTTTCCGATTGCCTTAACGATTCATTTCTTCATTGTGTCTACGGAGTAGAGGACAGCGCACCAATGGCTACTGTTAAAATTTCAACCGAAAATACTAATGCCAAGTTCTCGCCTGATATGGTGCGAACCTATCTGCGCGAGATTGGACGTGTACCCCTGCTAACTCGTGAGCAAGAAATTGTTTTTGGGAAGCAGGTACAACAAATGATGACCCTAATCGAAGCCAAGGAGGCTTTGGAGAAGAAGTTGCATCAAGAAGCAACTATGGAAGAATGGGTTGATTGTGTTCAGCAGCCTGAAGCGGAAATCAAGCAAATTGTATTCCAGGGTAAGCGAGCCAAGCAGAAAATGATTGAGGCTAACTTGCGCTTGGTAGTTGCGATCGCTAAAAAATACCAAAAGCGAAATATGGAATTTCTGGATTTAATCCAGGAAGGAACCCTTGGTTTGGAGCGAGGTGTAGAGAAATTTGACCCAACCAGGGGTTATAAGTTCTCAACCTATGCTTACTGGTGGATTCGCCAAGCAATTACCCGCGCGATCGCGCAACAAGGACGAACCATTCGTTTACCGATTCACATCACCGAAAAACTCAACAAGATCAAAAAAGTCCAGCGTGAACTGGCACAAACATTGGGTCGTTCTCCATCACCTGGGGAAATAGCTCAAGAACTCGAACTTGAACCAGCACAAATCCGCGAGTATATGAATATGGCACGTCAGCCAGTTTCTTTAGATGTGCGAGTTGGCGAAAACCAAGATACTGAACTCCAAGAGATGCTCGAAGACGATGGACCATCCCCTGAGTATTACACAACTCAAGAATTCCTCCGTCAAGATTTAAATAACCTACTTTCTGAACTCACCCCGCAGCAGCGCGAAGTTCTGGCTCTCCGCTTTGGCTTAGAAGATGGGAATGAGCTATCGCTAGCAAAAGTTGGCGAACGCTTACATCTCAGTCGCGAGCGTGTCCGTCAGTTAGAGCATCAAGCACTGGCTCACCTACGTCGTCGTCGGGCAAATGTCCAAGAGTACATTGCTAGTTAGGTTTATGGTGCATCTTGTACCAATTTTATTCTATCAATCAAAGTGACGCGCTTCCTGAATTCAGGAGGCGTTTTTTTTAAGAAGCATACACACAATAAAAACCCTCAAAATATTAATTTTTATGTTGATAAATTACTCTCTAACCTAATACTTGATGCTTAATAACTTTTCAATTGAATATTCCTATGCAGCGAGAAAACAGCTAGAGAGCTAGTAAAACACTGACATTTTAAAATTTATACCAAAAAAAATATTAAAACTTCATTTTCTAAAGTCACTTTTTTTAGGAGAATACATATAGAGATTTTGGAAATGTATACAAAGCGATTGAATATAGACCAAGATTGTGAATTTATCAGACTTTTGACCGAAGTTTTGCATATAAAAACTTAGTTATATTTATTTAGGTTAAATAAAACACTTAAATAATTTAATTTATCTAGAAGAAAAGAAGGAGAATTAAGGGTGCATAAATATATATATCTATTTGCAAATTTCTTGCGTCACCTAGTTTCTTCCCGCCAATGGAGATTTCCTTTACTCGGCTTGGTACTAGTATTAGGTGTTGTCGCTAATCGATCGCAGCCAGTATTTAGCAACCAAATGGATAATGACCCTTATTCATACAGAGTCACCCTACCAGATTCGGGAGCCACTCTTGAGACTTGGAGAGAAACGGAAACCGCGAGTACAGTACCAGAAAGCGAAGGAATGGCATCTGCTCCACCATTAACGCTTTTACCAGGGGAATTAGACAAGCAGCCAATTATTACCGCTCTTGTTCCCAAAGCACAACAACCAATCATGGGATTGGGTGCTGCGAAAGATAATCAGTTTGCCCAACAAGACGGTATTTATCTGTATGGACAATCTCCAAAACCCGCTCAACTTGGGCAAGGTTATGTCGTCTTTGAAAAGCGTGATGGAAAAGTAACTGGTGCGATGTATCTACCTGACTCTGAATATAGCTGTTTCAATGGGACTTTGGATAAATCTGGAGAACTAGCGATGACAGTTAATGGCTATCCAGGGGAGGTAAATTCGACTCAAGTTGCATATAATGAAAGTGTTCCCCGGATTAATAGTGATGAACCAGTTAGCTATGCTTACTCGTTAGCGCTACGGGATTTTTACCGCTTGAATACAGTTGGTAATGTCGATCGCGATATTTTAAAGGCATGTCAGCAAGGTAGCGATCGCGAACAATAATCTTACTTACATCAAGTATTTCAGAGATTATAAATCTCCGTCTATATAACGAAAGTCCTCTTTTAGAGGACTAAATTACAAGCTTTCATAATTAATTTCTAATTATTCACCTGGCTACCATGACTGCGGGGGTCATCTTGGCTACCCGTAGGAACTTCCACTGGTGCGGAAAATTTAGATACTTCTCCGCTATTTTTTGCGTAAGGTAGAGTCGATTTGGTTACCAATGCTTCAATATTACTTGCCATAATTGTACGTGGTTGGTTGCCGATGGCTTGGGCTACTGCTTCTCCACTTTGATTAATAAATACAAAATGGGGAATACCATCGACTCGGTAATGCAACATTTCTGGCAACCATTTGGTATTGTCTACGTTCAGCATGACGAGATTTAGTTTGCCTGCATAGTCTTTTTCCAGTGCTGCAATGTCGGGAGCCATTTTCTGGCAAACTGTACACCAGTTGGCATAAAATTCGATTAATGATGGTTTGCCATTGGTTAAGGCTAATTCTAATGGTGTAGATTGTTCGTCTAGTTTTGCTAGGGTTACTGTTGTTGTCTCGGTTCGTAATCCTAAAATTAGAGCTACACTTAATGCGATCGCAACTATTGCAATTAAAAAGTTCCTGACACGCGCACCTGATGTCGCTTTTTCTTGGGAGTTAATTTGTGAATCGCTTGTCATAACTGTTTGATTAAAAGTTATTAAGTACTACCATCATTTAGTTTACCTTGTCCCAGAATAATGCTTCTTTCGTCTTATAATTAAATTGCGATTCTATTATATTTTTTTGTAAAAATTTTTCGTTTTTTTGAAGATATGGTGTCGAGATGTGATATTTTAAGGGTAGTGGATTATATTATAATCGGGTGTAGTCTTCCCTAAAAATTTGGCTTATACTCCCATTATGATAAACTCATATCCATAACAACAGAATACCACAAAACGAAGCATTGTAAATAAAACTTTTCTCTATATAATAAATAATTAATTATGAAAAAAAGAATAACCCTAACATTTCCCAAACGTGCTGTGCAAATGCCCGTAACTTATCGACTGGCAAAAGACTTTAACGTGGCAGCAAATATTATTCGCGCTCAAGTAGCACCAAATCAAATAGGGAAACTAGTAGTCGAGCTTTCAGGAGACATCGATCAGTTAGACGCAGCGATTGAGTGGATGCGATCGCAAAATATAGCAGTTTCGATGACACTAGGTGAAATCGTAATTGATGAAAACGTTTGTGTTGACTGCGGATTATGTACAGGGGTTTGTCCAACCGAAGCGCTGACTTTAAACCCCGATACCTATAGATTGAAATTCGAGCGATCGCGTTGCATAGTCTGCGAACAGTGTATTCCAACTTGTCCAGTTCAAGCCATTTCAACTAACCTGTAAATGGAGAGCGGGAATAATTCCGAGTATCTAAAATGCAAGGAGATGTAGCCAAAACACTTGCCCCATCTTGCATCAACTCTATATGCGATCGCAACCAAACACGGGGTTGATCGTGATGGGCAACTAATAAACCCCACAAACCTCTGGGAATTAAAACGGGTACAACAAGATTGGCACGAACTCGCAAATTACGCAAAAAATCCCGATGACAGTCGCTGATTGACTCCGTTTCAATATCATCAATTGCCCGTACCCTGCCTGCCAAATACATTGCAGCATAATCATCATTAAAACAACTATCCGCACCTGTAGAACCAAAAATCGAATAGTCTGGGGAACTTAAAGCTTCAAAAGTAACTTGTCCATGCCAGCGATCGTAAAAATAGTATAAAACGACGCGATTTACTTGCAGTGATTCGCGAAGCTCATTGACTGTTTCACATACTAATGTATCGCGTTCGATTGTTCGATACAGACGGGAAAGTACCGATTGTAACCCGTTCTCAAAAGAACCTCTACTTGAATTGGGATTAAATTCTGACGATGAATGTATTTGCACGGCTCAAATAATGAATGCTGACAGATTAAAAACACACTATGTACTTAGAGTGATGATTCGGGAGCCAGAACCCTTAGTTTATGGCACACTGGCTACTATTACCACATCGATCTAAATGTTTTGTCTTAATTTTTTCTTAAGTTT
>NZ_NTFS01000212.1 GCF_002289455.1 Brunnivagina elsteri CCALA 953 | reverse complement strand
CCAAAATCAAGTAGAGCAAACTTGTCATAAAAATTAAACTAATTTGAGAAAAGCCCAAATAAATTGTTAACTTTTGTTTATCAACCTTTGAGCGCTTTTCTAAAATTGCGACGGTAAGATTTATTAGCAATTATCAATGCAGGCCAAAATACAGATAAAAGTAAGCGGTTGGGCAAAGTTCGCTGGAAATTGGTTCGTTCAAACCCATTCCAGAACTTCCAAAAACCACCTGCATAAAGAACAATCAAGGTAAAAGTAACAAAACCAGGCATTCCATTAACTCCAAAAGCAACCAGCAGAATTCGAGCTTCAGCATTGTCTACAAGTATATTGGTATTTGATAAAACAACTGAGAAGTCATAACTTCCCTGTAGTTTTCCAGAAAAATCTAGTCAAAATAGACTCAGCAGCAAAAGTAAATACTAGTTAAAAATATAACTTGCTCCTTTCTACTTTGCCTACAAATTTATAAACCATATATCCAGTTTAAATTAGTCTTCTGAGTTGCTGCTAGATACCAGTTACAAAATTAGACTACAATTCAGAAACCCTTAATTACGGAAATCTCAGTTTGTCCTAATAGATAAGTTGTTTGGCAAGAAATCATCAACTTTGACCCCTGCTTGATTTTATCTTGACAAACAAGCTAGTGTTTCGATTAGCTCTACTCTCACATTCACCAGATACTTCTTAAGGAAGTTCCTTAAATCTGAAGGTTCGTAGGAGACTAAAAAAGGTATCTTGATTAGTTTCAATCCCTCTAAATGTCAACATCTGGTGGAATTAGTTAAGGAGGATTTATGCGTGCAGTATTGATGGCAGGTGGTTCCGGTACTAGGTTACGTCCTTTAACCTGCGACTTGCCCAAACCAATGGTACCGATTTTAAATCGACCCATTGCCGAACATATAATAAATCTTCTTAAACGGCATAATATCTACGAAGTCATTGCAACATTGCATTATCTACCGGATGCAATGCGCGATTATTTCCAAGATGGTAGCGATTTTGGCGTACAAATGACCTATGCTGTTGAGGAAGACCAGCCTTTAGGTACGGCGGGCTGTGTGAAAAACATAGCTGAACTTTTAGATGAAACTTTTTTAGTCATCAGTGGCGATAGCATAACAGACTTTGATTTAACAGCAGCAATTCAATTTCATAAACAACAGAAGTCAAAAGCGACTTTGATTTTAACTCGTGTTCCTAATCCCATCGAATTTGGAGTCGTAATTACCGATAAAAATGGTAGAATAAGCCGCTTTTTAGAAAAACCTTCAACCAGCGAAATTTTTTCAGATACCGTAAATACAGGCACCTATATTCTCGAACCTGAGGTTTTAGAATACCTGCCAGATAACACAGAATGCGACTTTTCCAAAGATTTATTTCCTCTACTTTTAGCCAAAGATGAACCGATGTACGGTTACATTGCCCAAGGTTATTGGTGCGATGTGGGTCACTTGGATGCTTATCGTGAATCCCAGTACGACGCTTTAGAACGTAAAGTACATCTTGATGTTGCTTACAAAGAAGTATCTCCCAGTTTATGGGTTGGTCAAAATACTTACATCGACCCCAGCGCCCAAATCGAAGCTCCGGCGGTGATTGGTGACAACTGCCGCATTGGTGCAAGAGTGCAAATTGAGGGTGGTACGGTAATTGGGGACAATGTTACCATTGGCTCCGATGTCAGCCTGAAGCGCCCAATTGTTTGGAATGGGGCAATCATGGGTGATGAAGCCCACCTTAGTGCCTGCGTAATTGCACGTGGTGCAAGGGTAGACCGTCGTGCCCATGTATTGGAAGGTGCGGTAGTGGGTTCCCTTTCCACCGTTGGGGAAGAAGCACAAATTAGCCCATTTATTCGCGTCTGGCCCAGTAAAAAGATTGAATCTGGGGCGATTCTGAATATAAACTTAATTTGGGGAAATACG
The DNA here is from genome assembly GCF_002289455.1 of Brunnivagina elsteri CCALA 953. Lineage (GTDB taxonomy): Bacteria > Cyanobacteriota > Cyanobacteriia > Cyanobacteriales > Nostocaceae > Brunnivagina > Brunnivagina elsteri. The sequence continues at coordinate 9,518 of NZ_NTFS01000212.1, read as the reverse complement.
GCACACCGCAACCTATTTGGACAACGTGGGGTACAAGGGTTAGCAAATATTGATATTACCCCAGAATTTGCGGTGAAACTGGGTGCAGCTTATGGTTCCACACTCAAACCCCGTTCAAAAGTTGCAGTTTCCCGTGACCAACGCAATGTTTCCCGCATGGTTACAAGGTCATTAATTGCGGGTTTGATGTCGGTTGGTATCGATATTCAGAATCTCGATGCCACAGCTTTACCGATCGCACGTACCGTTATTCCCACAATGGGGGTTGTTGGGGGAATTCACGTGCGTGTGCATCCAGATCGACCCGATTACATCCTGATAGAATTTATGGATGCGAAAGGGATAAATTTATCCAAGTCGAAAGAAAAGAAAATCGAAGGAGCTTATTTTAAAGAGGATATGCGGCGATCGCAAATCCACGAAATCGGTGATGTGGCATATCCCAACCAAGTTGCGGATGCCTACTGCACGGCTTTTGAGAAGTGTTTGAATATCGACAGCATTCGTAATAGTCGGGCAAAAGTCGTGATTGATTACGTTTATGCTGTATCGGGGGCAGTATTACCGCAAATGCTCGATAACTTTGGAGCAGATGCAATTGTACTCAATGCAAGTTTGAATAAAACCACAATGTCTGCAATGAACCGGGAAGCTTTGCTAACCCAGTTAGGGCATGTAGTTGAGGCATTAAAGGCAAACTTTGGGGTACAGGTATCGGCAAATGGTGAACAGCTAATTTTAGTTGATGAGTCGGGAATGCCGATTCGTGGGGAAATGCTGACAGCGTTAATGGTGGATATGATGCTAACATCAAATCCCCGTGGTACGGTGGTTGTCCCCGTTCATGCATCCAGCACAGTTGAGCAAATAGCCCGTCGTCACGATGGTAAGGTGATTCGCACCAAGGCAAATCCCACCGCATTAATGGAAGCTTGTCATCAAAACCCCAATGTTATTTTGGGTGGTAGCGGTGAAACTGGCTTTATTTTCCCCGAATTGCATCCGGGTTTTGACGCGATGTTTTGCATTGCGAAGTTAATTGAAATGCTAACGATTCAAGAACGTTCCCTAGCGTCGGTACGTGCTGAGTTACCCCGTGCCATTCACAAAACCTATACTATGCGCTGTCCTTGGACTGTGAAGGGTTCGCTGATGCGGTATTTGGTGGAAACCCATCCAGCCCAAAATTTGGAACTCATTGATGGGGTGAAGATTTGTCAACCTTATGATGATAGTTGGATTTTGATGTTACCGGATGCTAGTGAACCCCTTGTGCATTTGTATATCAACAGTAACGATCGCGAATGGGTAGATGATACTTTGAGGGATTATCGTGCCCGTGTACAGATGTTTGTTGAGAAGGAAGAGGAAGAGGTTGTGGCGGAAGTTTAGGGGATTTAGGGAACATCAATAAGTCGTTCCCAATTGTAGGGGTGGGGTCTCCCCACCCTCACTCATAGTTATAATATACTTGGTAAGTATTATGATGGGGATATTCTATTTTATGGAAGTCTTATATACTTGAATAAGTTTAATTTTTGAACCGCCAAGTACGCCAAGTAAGAGAAGAAAAAGAAGAAAAAGAAGAAAGAGAGTTAATTTAATTGTATTTCTATATTATTAATCCTTTTGAGGAAACTTAATTTGATTTCCTTGGGGTGTTTGTACGACTTCACCACCTAATGCTTGAATTGCAAGAATGGCACGTTTTTGAGTTTCCTTATCCACACCATTTTGTAAAACCATTGTCCATGCCGAAATTTGAGCTAATTTACTATTAGGATTTCGACTTAAAAAGTTTGCTGTATTTTGAGACAATCCTGCCGACATTTGACTTTCTTTATCTGGGTGTTTTTTTGCCCAATCTGCCGCAGTTTGAAGTGATTTTTTTGCCGCTTGAGAGTTACCTAAAAACAGTAATTCATCAATTCCTTTATATCGCCATATATAATAGGAACCTTTGGGAACCCAAGGATTTAGTGACTTTAAACCTCGTTCAGTAATACTTATAGAGCGTTCTGGCATTCCCGCATATATTGAGGTGCTACTGGAAAGACTTAAATATGCTAATTGAAAACGCGGGTCATGTTTGAGAATAATTTCAAAATATTCTGGACTTAGTGCATAACCTGTTTTAGCGCGAACTTCATCATCCCCAAAGTATTGTGCGAAATTTAAATAAACCCAATTGGCAAATACATTATCAAATCCAAATGCGGGAACCTTTTTCAATAAATTCAAACGACTTTTTTCTAACTTCTCCTCTGCTTCTAATGCTGATTGAGAAAATGTTTGTTTGGCACTAATTAGTTTTTGCATTCGCGGAAGTTGCAAGCAACCAACTCCCATAAAGCATAAACAGCTAATTAACGATGTCCCTATGATTTGACGAGATAATCCCAACATTCTTGTTTAATTCTAAATCCACATCCGACTGCGCTTTTATAGTTCCCAAAAATCATGTCAAAATAACGGAAACTAAAATATATTGCGATCGCACCGGAATTCGACTATTTTTTCTCCTGAACACCTGTCACAATGGTAATTACACCCGAATAGGCAATCATCTATGCTTACCCAAAGTAAACCCCAAAAACTCAACTGGAAACCCATAATTAAGGAGCTTGAAGCTGCACTCGGTACTAAAAATGTCATCCAACGTAAGGAGGAACTTATTACCTACGAGTGCGACGGATTAGCGAGTTACCGGGAACGTCCAGCACTTGCCGTACTCCCTCGCACTACCGCACAAGTCGCCGCAGCAGTGAAGATATGCAATAAATATAATGTCCCTTTTATTGCCAGGGGTTCGGGTACGGGTTTATCTGGTGGTGCTTTGCCTGTGGAAGATTGCGTGTTAATTGTCACTTCAATGATGCGGAAAATTCTGAATGTCGATTTGGAAAATCAGCGCGTGATTGTCCAACCTGGGGTGATTAATAGTTGGGTGACACAAACAGTCAGTGGTGCTGGTTTTTACTACGCTCCTGACCCTTCGAGCCAAATTATTTGTTCGATTGGTGGCAATGTGGCAGAAAATTCGGGTGGAGTCCATTGTTTGAAGTATGGTGTAACCACAAATCACGTTTTAGGTTTGCAGATTGTGACGGCGGAAGGTGATATTGTTGATTTAGGTGGGCAAATTCCGGAAATGCCGGGATACGATTTGACTGGTGTTTTCGTGGGTTCGGAAGGTACTTTGGGTATCGCTACGGAAATTACCCTACGAATTCTCAAAACTGCCGAATCCATCTGTGTTTTACTGGCTGATTTTACTAGCGTTGAAGCTGCGGCAACAACGGTAGCGGATATAATTAGTGCGGGGATTATTCCAGGGGGAATGGAAATCATGGATAATCTCAGCATCAATGCAGTTGAGGATGTGGTGAAAACAAATTGCTATCCCCGTGATGCAGTTGCAATTTTGCTGATTGAAATCGATGGTTTAGCTGTTGAAGTTGCCGCAAATAAACATCGTGTCATTGATATTTGCAAAAAAAATGGTGCAAGGGATATAACCTCGGCTGCTGATGCGGAAATGCGTTTAAAGTTATGGAAAGGACGAAAAGCCGCTTTTGCCGCAGCTGGACATGTTAGTCCAGATTATTATGTCCAAGATGGGGTAATTCCCCGTACCCAGTTATCTTATGTGTTGAAGGAAATTGAAGCACTGAGTCAAAGCTCGGGATATCGGATTGCGAATGTTTTTCACGCAGGCGACGGTAATTTACATCCCCTAATCCTTTATAATAACTCAATTCCTGGTGAATTAGAAAAAGTCGAAGAAGTTGGTGGGGAAATTCTCAAGCTCTGTGTGCGGGTTGGTGGCAGTATTTCCGGGGAACATGGGATTGGAGCCGAAAAACGCTGTTACATGCCGGATATGTTCACCGTAGCTGACTTAGAGACAATGCAATGGGTACGGGAAGTATTCAATCCTCAAGGTTTAGCAAATCCTGGTAAGATTTTTCCTACACCTCGTACCTGTGGAGAAGCAGCACGGGCAATGAGTGATACATCAAAACAGTTTGACACAATTAAAGGTGTAGAAAGATATTGATTTGGGAAATCGGGAATTTATTTTATTCTCTCCGCGTAACTTTGCGCTTACCTCCCTCTTCCTCTGCGTTTAAAAGTCAATCTCTAAACTGTTTTTAGTATATCTCTACTTTTTTAGAAACATTTCAAACCCACTTGGGCAAGTCACTGCTTTTTCTTCAGAAAATTGAATATCTGACCATTTGGGCAAAATAGCTTGGTTTTCCTTACTGACACAGTGAACGACAACCAAGTTTGCTTTTTTCCCTTGGGATTTGAGTTTATGAACTAAAGAAATATAACTTTTAAAACTTGGGTCTTTAGTAATCGCTGCTGCCATTGTTATTTTACCGCCAGGATGGATAAAACTACGATAAAGATAAGCATCTGTTTCGCTAGGAATATCTTGCCAATCTTTTTTAAAGCGATTGTTTTTTCCATAAAACTTCCCTTGCTCGTTTGCGATCGCAAGCATTTTACTCGAAGCTTGTTCTGGAGGAGATTTCTTTTCGATAGCAGAGATGGTTTGATTTCCTCCCATAGAAACTCTAAATCCAGGAGGACAACCAGGAGTATCATTTGTTGGTATTTTGTAACTAGCCCATGTGGGAAGTTGAGCTTTAGTTTCATTACTTTCGCACAAAGTCGCTAAAGTAGTGGTTTCTTTTTGATTTTGAACTATGAAATTGTGAGTACGCACTAAACCAATGTAGCTTTTATAGCCATTATTTACGGGAATAGCAGCTTGCATCACAGCATTGCGCTGAGGGTGTAAAAAAACACGAAATTGGTAAGAGTTTGCCACTGTACCAGTAGGATTTACAGCCAGTACTTTGATGTCATTTGTAAAGCGATCGCTCTCTATATAATAAGCCTGTTGAGCGCGATTCATATAGGTAATTAGCTGTTGTGCCTCCTTTTGGATGGCATTGATGTCTGTTTCTGGTGTGGTTTGACTCCGGCTAATTTGGGGTGTAATTAACCAGGTAATGCCACAAGTAATTATTAATAAGCGATACAGATGCATGAAAAAATTGCCAGTGTGAATACAAACGCTAAGATAACCTTTTTGTCTAATTAATCACAAGGCTAGAGAAAAATAAGGGAATGGGAGCAAGTTTATTTGTGGAGCGATCGCAAACCCAAAATAATATCAATAAAGGGCAAACAACCGTTTGCCCCTACTAACATCCAAAAACCAAAATAGATTGTCCCATTCTACGATATCTTCAAAATAGTTTCCGATGATACAATTCATTTTTCCCAAAAATCTATGTCACAAACAATACCGATTAAAACCAATAACAAATTAAATCTCCAACCCCTGAATATGCCCAACCGCTTACTGTTGGGACCAGGACCATCAAATGTTCACCCTGCCATACTAGCAGCAATGAACACCCCACCCGTGGGACACTTAGACCCCACATTTTTAAACCTGATGGATGAAGTGCGATCGCAACTCCAATATGTATGGCAAACCGATAACCAAATGACAATTGCAGTCAGTGGTACGGGAACGGCAGCAATGGAAGCAACTATCGCCAATTCCGTGGAACCAGGTGATATCGTTCTCATTGGTGTAATGGGCTACTTTGGCAATCGCTTAGTCGATATGGCAGGTCGTTATGGAGCCGATGTGCGAACTATTACTAAACCTTGGGGACAGGTTTTTAGCTTGGATGACCTGAAAACAGCCATTGAAACCCATCGTCCCCGCATTCTCGCCCTTGTCCATGCGGAAACTTCCACAGGTGCGCGTCAACCAATGGAAGGGGTTGGGGAGTTATGTCAGAAATACGGGATACTACTATTAATTGATACAGTAACAAGTCTGGGTGGAGTACCAATTTTTCTCGATGAATGGGGTGTTGATTTAGCCTATAGTTGTAGCCAAAAGGGCTTGGCTTGTCCTCCAGGAGCATCCCCATTGACGATGAGTGCTAGGGCAATGGAAAAATTGCAGAACCGTTCGAGCAAAGTCGCAAATTGGTATCTTGATGTGAATTTGCTGGGTAAATATTGGGGTTCTGAGCGGGTTTATCACCACACAGCCCCAATTAATATGTATTATGCGTTACGGGAATCATTGCGGTTAATTACTGAGGAAGGAATCGAGAATTGCTGGCAGCGTCACCAAAAAAATGTAGAGTATCTGTGGGAAAGCTTGGAGGGTTTAGGTTTAACGATGCATGTCGAAAAGGAATATCGTCTTCCCACATTAACAACGGTTTGCATTCCCCCAGGAATCGATGGAAAAGCGATCGCACGCAGGTTGTTAGATGAATATAACGTTGAAATCGGTGGTGGTTTGGGTGAACTTGCGGGTAAAGTCTGGCGTGTTGGCTTGATGGGTTATAATAGTCGCCCTGAAAGCGTTGATAATTTAGTGGAAGTGTTGCGTCAAGTTTTACCAAAATAATCAGTACTTGAACAGAATTGGTTACACAAAATCTCAGCCAAAAATCTATGTAATCAATTTTCCCGAATTGTAGGGTTGGGGATACCCCAACCTTATTCAATACTGCTCGGTTAAGCATTAATCCAGAAACCCGGTTTCTTGCGAATCCCTTTGTAATAAGGTTTTGAATCAAATAGAAACCGGGTTTCTCTCGTTCGCAAAACCTTATTTACCCATGACTCCATGAAGATTGTGCTTTTTTATGCTCTTTATTTGTTGCACTTGAAATAATTTTTACACTTAATTATGCTCAATTAATGATGCTATTTTTTGATGCCTTAAATGCCTTAATTACTGATATAGCAGTTGCTGAATCTTTTTCCCATTCACAAACTTTCCTAGCCCATACGGTATGGGAAACTGCACCATTTGTTACTTTATTTTTTCTTGATGTTGTATCAGTAATTGCACCGAAGCTAATTGTCCGAAAATCCCTGACTACAAAGGGTATAGCAAACACCACAATGGTTATAACTGGCTAAATTGCGATCGCATTCAACTAAGTTAGCTAATAATTGAACATCCGTACTTTCACGGTAATTACCAACAAACATGTTGTTTATTCACAGTCTTTTTTTGCATACTGAGGCGGATTGTTTTTTTATCTGTTACGATGTTTTAGTCAGGAAAAATGTCCTGTCTGAATAGGTAAAACAACCTATTCGGAAAACGCTCTACCAAAAAAGCTCTACCAAAGTTAAAATTGCATTCACATTACTAAAAACATCACTAAAAGAAATTCTAGTCATGTTTGATATTCAGAATTAAAATTTTGAGGCGATCGAGAATTTCAGTCCACTAGGGTGTCCGTATAACTACCAATAGAAAACGCCTCATCAAACAACATCACCGTGCGTAGTTGAGCGATGAAAAGCTTGTTTGGTAATTTCACCAACACCCTATCTAGAAATATAATTTTGCTACTGCTTTCAATGCTGTTGCCGACATTTGAAATATCTAATTCGGTACATGCAGCTGAAAGAGTTTATGCATCTTATTCGGCATTAGAGCGGTCAATTTCTGTTACTGCTCTAGAGGAATTCGTCAAAACAGGTATTGTTGACGAAAGTTTAGCTGTTTATACCCAGTATCTAGATCCGGTACAGGTTCAGGAATTGCGAAAAACTCTCCAGAGTCCAATCAAGGTGAATGCGATCGCAGTTTCACAATTTCTCTACACTCCGCAGGGTGAATTTTTGCTGCGAAGGTTGGGAGAAGTGATTAAAACCGAGTCTCGTCAGGAGAAACCGGGTTTTCATGCGTTGCGTTCTGCTTTGATTTTAGCAGCTGCTGACCCAAAAGGATTAACATTACTGAGTTTATTACGGGAATATCCAAGTTCGAGTGTTCATATAGATTTAGCGAGAACTTTGGGGATTGCTGGGGAATTGGAAAAATTGGTCAGCGAAACCGACAAAGCAATTAGTGCGGTATCGCAAAAAGCGAAAATCGAAGCTGCCACAGCACAAGTTTCGTTGAATTTGGCACAATTGCCTGATTTTCGACGTAAAGGTAAGTTTGCAATCCAGAAGCAGACTATTAAAATCTTGGATGCAGTTCGTAACCGCTTTTTATTGACTGATATTTATATTCCCAATGCTCAACAAAAAGTTCCTGTAATAGTAGTTTCCCACGGTTTGGGAACCGATAGCAGTAACTTTGAGTATTTAGCTTCCCACTTAGCTTCCCACGGTTTTGCGGTAGTTGTTCCCAACCATCCTGGTAGCGATACAAAACAATTGCGATCGCTAATGAAGGGTAGTGCGAATGAAGTTGCTGAACCGAGTGAGTTTTATAATCGTCCTCTCGATATTAAGTTTGTTTTGGACGAATTGGAACAGCGTAATAAGTCGGAATTTCGCGGCAAGTTGAATTTACAACAAGTCGGATTTATTGGACAGTCGTTTGGTGCTTATACTGGATTAGCACTGGCTGGAGCTCCAATTAATTTTGCGGAATTGGAACAAGACTGTAAACCGAAAGCTTTACAAGATACGTGGAATGTATCTTTATTGTTGCAATGTCGCGCTTTGGAATTACGTACAAAGGCTCCGCTCAAGGATTATAATTTACGGGACGATCGCATTAAAGCTATCATTGCCGTTAATCCGATTACTAGCAGCATCTTTGGGGAAAGTGGATTAAATCAGATTAAAATCCCTGTGATGATTGTTGCCAGCAGCGAGGATACTGTTGCTCCAGCTTTATATGAACAAATATTACCTTTTTCTTGGATTGGTAATCAGCAAAAATATTTAGCTGTACTACAAGGTGGAACTCACTTCTCGGCAATTGGAAATGGTAAAGGCAGTTCGCAGCAAGTCGGATTACCTTCTGATATTGTTGGTGATGATCCAGCACAAGCTCGTCGTTATCTCAATTCTTTGAGTTTACCTTTCTTTCAATCTCATGTCGCTGGCATAACTAAGTACACACCCTATTTAAATGCTGCTTATGCTAAAGCTATTTCCAGTAAACCATTAGGTTTGAGTTTAATTCAATCCCTAACTTCCACGGAATTAGCTCAGGCATTTAATGGAGAGTTAAAAGAAGAGAAAACAACCCCTAATACCAATACACAGCCTGTTAAAAAGTAAAAAGTAAATAGAGAATCCCTGTGAATAATGAATTTAGGGCTTTTAAAGTGTTCTTTGTTTATTTCTTTCTTTTACATTTTTACTTTTACCTCGTTGTACTGAACCTAATTATTTAGGCACAACATAGCCACATCTCTGTCATAGACATCTCTGAAACCATTGTAGAGAGGTAGCATTACTAACTCTCCACATTCATTTTCGGGTAAAGAATAATTAAATTCAGTCAATGTCTAATGTATTCTAAAAAGAGATGAACCTTTGTTGTGCTTAAAATCATGGGTTAAAACAATTATGACTCGTCAGCGTATAATTCAACCTGGTCAAAGTTATACTTTTAGCAAATACTTTGAACTTTCATACGCAATTGAAGACATTCTTGCTGAATTAGGCTGTATTTACAATTTAGAGTCGTTAAACCTACC
>NZ_NTFS01000211.1 GCF_002289455.1 Brunnivagina elsteri CCALA 953 | reverse complement strand
CATTCTCTTCATAAATAAGCTTTTAATTTTTAGTATAACTCCTGATGGCTAAATTCCTCGTTTTACCTTTTCTCCGCTCCCTAATTCTCCTCCCTAATTCTCAATATACTACTCTTGTACATATCTAAAGTTAGAGGACAATTGCTTGGAATAACTGCGAGAATAAGATTAAACACAAGTTAAACGCAAGTTAAATCCAAGTCTATGTATTTATCAAATAATTATTATGTTCACATATCAACAAGAAACAGATACTCAGCAAACACATATTCTCGTAGTTGATGATGTTCCCGATAACTGCTGGATGCTACAAACCTTATTAGAATTAGAGGGTTACAAAGTTGATATTGCTGGAGATGGTTATGAAGCTTTGGATTTGATTGAATCTAATCCACCAGCATTGATATTATTGGATATGATGATGCCTGGAATTAATGGATTAGAGGTTGCAAAAAGGGTTCGTGAGAATAGAAGATTACCTTTTATTCCGATTTTGATGTTGACTGCTTGGGATAATTTATCAGACTCTCCCGATTATGCAAGTAAAATAGATGCTTTAATTACTAAACCAATTGATTTCGATCAGTTATTTGTAACAGTAGAATCTCTATTACCTCCTAAAAAAAAAGAATGTCTTGAAGCATTATAGAACGATGAGAAAGAATAGTAATTGTCAGAATTTCAGTTAACAAGAAAATTTGGAACTTTGAATTTTAGCTTTGGGAACAATCAAAATTTCCAACATTAATCTAAAATCCGTCTTGAAAAGTTTGTACTGAGCGACAGCGAATGTATCTAAAATGCTTCTAGCTTCCTAACATCTGTAAATTATGCAAAGTCGCATATAACCCATCTTGACGTACTAACTGCTCATGACTACCTTGTTCTACTAATTCACCACGCTTCAATACAAAGATTTTATCGACATTCCGAATAGTAGATAAACGATGAGCGATAATAATAGCAGTTCGTCCAATTAATAACTCATTTAAAGCTGCTTGAATTAACGCTTCAGTTCCCACATCTAAATTTGCAGTTGCTTCATCGAGTACCAATACTTGCGGATTCCGAATTGCCGCACGGGCAAAAGCAAGTAGTTGTTTTTGACCACTGGATAAATTTGTACCCCGCTCCCGCAATTGTGTATGATAACCTTGGGGAAGTTGTTCGATAAATTCGGATACATTTGTCTTTTCTGCCGCAGCTTGAACCTCTTCAAATGTGTAACCATCACCTAGTGTAATATTACCTTTAACATCCCCAGCAAAAATAAATCCATCTTGGAGAATTACCGCTAAATATCGTCGTAACTCAGCTTGGGGAACATCACGAATATCAATCCCATCAATTAAAATGCGTCCTTTTGTGGGTTCGTAGAGACGACATAAAAGCCGAATAATTGAACTTTTCCCCGCACCAGTGGGACCAACTAAAGCAATTTTTTCACCTGGATAAATGGTAAAATTGAGATTCTTAATCACGTAGTCATCATCTTTGTAGGCAAACCAAACATCCTCAAATCGGATTTCCCCACGTGGTATTTTGCTGTCATTACTTTCCTCAGCATCCAGATTTTCGATAATTTCGTCAATGTAACCAAATTCAAATCCTGAAAGTGCGCGAGAATTTGCTTTATCGCGTATTTCTATTGGTTCATCTAAAATATCACCTACTCTTTCAATTGCGGTAAAACCTGCTTGAATAACTGTAAATTTCTCGGCAAATTGTTGCAATGGTTCAAATAACCTTTGAGCATAGAAAATAAATGTAGATAATATCCCAAATGTCAATTGTTCTTTTAATAGTAACGAACCACCAAACCACAAAACACCAGCAACAGCAATTAAAGCAATCCATTCGAGAGTTGCGGAAACTGAAGAGTCGAAAAATATCGTTTTATCGACTTCTTCCACATAATCCGTATTACTTTGATAAAAAAGTTTGCTATTAAATTTTTCCCGTCGAAACAAATGTACAACTCTAATCCCAGTGATATTTTCTTGGAGTTGGGAATTTAATACCGAAAGTTCTTCCCTTGCTTTGTAATTAGCTTTGCGATATTGCTGCTGAAAGTAAATAATTAATCCAGCAATTGGTAAGAGCATCACAATTAATAATGTTGCTAATTGCCACTGAATATAAAACATAAATCCAGCGATTACCAGCATTGAGAATAAATCAGCGATAATACCAATCGCTCCAGTGGCAAACACATCTCCCAATACTTCCACATCACTAGTCAACCTAGTAATTAATTTACCCACAGGAGTGCGATCGAAAAACCGTACAGCTAGTGATGTAACGTGGTTAAACAAATCCTGACGAATTGCCGCAGTAATTTTCTGCCCCACTTGTTGGATGAGATAACCCTGAAATCCACTCATTAAGAGCTTTATGAGTACCGTTACAAGTAATATGAGTTCAACAACATACAACCCTTCCATGACGGTATCACGCTGGAAAAACCCATAGGTACTAGGTTCTTTGCGGATTAGGGAAATTGCTTGTCCAATTAATAACGGTTGTGTCGCATTTGCGATCGCAATTGGTACTAGCATTAACATTGCGATAGCGAGTAATCGTTTGTGTTTCTTTGCGTAAGGTACTAACCGCAAAAATAACCGCCAATCGGTTTCACGAGGACGGTCTGCTGTATTATTGGATTTGCGAGGGGGTTTGCCTGGGGATATGGTGTTGCTCATAACAGCAATTATATATTTTTTTTTCTAGAGATTTTTTCTAAAGATTTTGTATGTAGATTTTTCTCTTCTTCGTGACTTCTACTAACCATTAATGAACATACATATCTTGTGGAATGGGCATCCTGCCCGTTAATCTAATTAGGCAGGCACGATGCCCCGAAGTTTGACGGGACGGAAGCCGACACCGCCAACTTCTCTCTGCTCCACAAAACCAGATTTTTATTTTTACATTTTCAAATACTAACTACCATTTCTTGTCGCATCTTACTAATGAAATCACCCATATTTCCAGTATTCAAACGATAACTCAAAGGATGGGCAATTAGCCTTGCAGTACTTTCATATAATGTTTCAATCTCAATTAAACCATTTTCTTTTAAGGTTCTTCCTGTGGAAACAATATCAACAATAGCTTCAGATATACCCGTAATTGGTCCCAATTCTACAGAACCAGATAAAGGAATAATTTCTACAGGTAAATCCAAATTTTGGAAATAATCACGGGCAGAATTTACATACTTTGATGCAATCCTTATTTGTGCAGGCAAATCCAAACTTGAACGATAGGAACTTGATTCTTTCACTGCTACAGATAGACGACAATAGCCAAATTTTAAATCAACTAAATGAGCAACATTAGGCTTTTTTTCGCGCAATACGTCATATCCGACAATACCTAATTGTGCCTGTCCATAGTCTACATATACAGGAACATCTTGTGCCCTAACTAGTAAACCTTTTGCTCTACCACTTGCATCAATAATTTGTAATTGACGGGTTCCAGAGTCTAGAAAAGCCCTAAAATCTAATCCAACTGATTGTAGTAGACGAATGCTATCTTTTAAAAGTCCACCTTTCGGTATTGCAACGGTAATCATAGAATTTAGGTAGGAGTTAGGAGTTAGGAGTTAGGAGTTAGGAGTTAGGAGTTAGGCAGGGCTGATTCATCCCCTAAAACACTTTAAAAATCAAGGGTTATAGCAATTTAAAACTGGTTATTTTGTTACCAGCGTGTCGAGAAAACGAACAAAATTACGGCTAACCGAGTGCTTAAAAGTTAATTTAATCGCCACCCTTACTTAGACATTTATCGCTAACTATCTTGACAAATCCTGTTTAAAAGGGAACGAAACAGCCCTGAGGAGTTAGGAGTTAGGATGCTCATAAATTATCGTATCTTTTTAAAGTGACTTAAAAATGATTTTTTAACTTGTGTTAGGGAATCTGAATTAAATAAAAGATAACTCTTGATTGTGTAGATTAATGTTGGGTTACGCAAATCCTCCACCCAACCTACAAATAACTGAATTAGAGCCAATTTTAAAATCAGCAATATCTAATTTTACCAGTAGTGTGACTCAACTCTAAATTTAGTTTGAAATTGAAAATCTAATTATCTAGACTATAAAATCTAAAATCTCAAAGTAATATGCGAATACTCTTAGTTGATGACGAAACAGAATTAACCAACCCCTTAACCCGATTACTGACACGGGAAGGATATAACGTTGATGCAGCATACGATGGAAGCAATGGGAACGAATTAGCTCAAAGTGATAATTACGACTTACTAATTCTAGACTGGATGCTACCCGGAAAAACTGGACTCGAAATTTGTCAAGAACTACGTCGTCAAGGTAAAACTACCCCCGTACTGTTTCTCACTGCCAAAGATACCCTGGATGATCGGGTTGAAGGGTTGGATGCTGGGGGGGATGATTATTTGGTTAAACCTTTTGAACTGCGGGAATTGCTTGCGAGAGTACGTGCTTTGCTACGTCGTTCTAGCACTCAAATACAGGAATTAGCAACGGAAAGATTGACAGTTGCAGATTTGGAACTCGATCGCGAAAATCAATTTGCTTACCGTCAAGGAAGGATTATTGAGCTATCGGAAAAAGAGTGTCAATTATTACAGTATTTTATGGAACATACTGGGCAGTTGCTAACTCATGCTCAAATTATGCAAAATTTGTGGAATGAAAACGAACAACCCAGCAGTAATGCGATCGCGGCTTTAATTCGTCTATTGCGGCGTAAAATTGAGGTTACGGGGGAGGCGCAACTGATTTACACTGTTTATGGCAAAGGTTATCGTTTTGGAATTTCAGCATAATTAGTTTGCTGGGGGTTTCTATTTTTCAGTTTCTGACGAATTTTTTGGTAAGCAAGGGGGTTGATCGATACTTTTACGTATAATAAACCAAATTTAGTATTTTTTGAATACTTTACTACGTATAATTATTGAGTTATAATAGTTACCTGCGAAATTAAATGCTATTTATTTGTAATAATTGGTTAATTTGTAGTTGCATATATTCTCTCAATTCCTGCGCTTTTTGATAAGCAGCTAAACGCTTTTTCGTATCACTATTAATTGTAGTTGTAGTATTAACTGGTTGGATGAAGTAATTTAATTGCGATCGCATTGCCCAAACACCCATTGAAGGGAAAAGAATAAAAATCAAAATTAATGGTGATAGTGGCAAAAATGGCATTCTAAATAATCGTTGTAGCCATGTAAAGTTAATAGTAAAAGGATGCAACTTTTCATTACCAATACAAATCACAGGAAGAATCGGAAGCTGATAATTTTGACTGAGTTGGACAAAGCTTATATCAAAAGCTTGTAATTGATAACGTTTTGCCCATCCTTTAATTGGTCCACGTAATCCTTCTGGTGCATAAAGTACATTTTTATGCTCTTCAATTGCCACTTTGAAACTATTAAGTTCAGCACGGACACCACCCAAAACTTTTGACCATCCAACAGGCAACCACCAACGCATCAAAACATGGTCAAATAAGGCAGTACCCGCTAAAGGTTGAACAATTAATCCACATTCTTCTCTTAGTAAATAACTCAAGCAAATGAAATCCCAAGGGAAAGACATTCCCGCATGATTCATAATTATAATTAGTGATTCGGCTGGAGATAAATTTTCGATATTATGTAATTTAGCACGAAAATAATGTTTAATAATGGGAGCTAATATTTCTCGACCAAATAACTGCTGGTAATTGGGATTAAACTCAGTAATTTCATTATTTGGGAAACGACAACCCAAACGCAACCAGCGAATTAATACTGCTAGATAAAATCCACATGGGATTAGAAATAAACCATACTCAAACCATTTCCATCCATCAGTATCTGAGTGGTAATGTTGCCAGTGACGGTTAAATAAAATCAACCAACCTGGTGGATACCAAAGACAAAACCAGTCAAACCAGTTAAATTTGTAACTTGTAATTGAGTTATCCTTTTTAAATTCACGGTTGTGAGGATTTCCTAAGTCTTGATGAATCACAAATTTTCGGACAAGTGTATTATTTCCTATTAAAGCAATAGTAACCTTCAAAATTGCGATCGCACCTCTGACTCAAGACATAAAACCCTGACTCAATCTAGATTTTTCTGCTTTTGGAGAGCGATTTCTGCTTTTGCTTGCTGCCAAAGTGCTTCCAACTCATCTAAGTTGTAATCTGTTAATGGACGATTTCCAAATAATTCCATTTTTTGCAAACGTTGAATAAAGCGCTGATTTGTTCCTTGTAAACCTTCACTAGGATCGAGTTTATGCCATCTAGCAAGTTGAATTATCGAAAATAGTAAGTCACCTAATTCAGCTTGTTGCTCTTCTGGTGTTTCGTGAATTAATGCATGTTGAAACTCTGCCAATTCTTCGTGAAATTTACTCCAAACCCCATCAATATTTTCCCACTCAAAACCAGCTTCGGCAGCTTTCCGAGAAATATTCATTGCTGCTGTGATTGGTGGAGATTTCCGAGCGTAACTACTCAATTGGCTGCTTAATAATTGTTGATTTGGTGCTATTTCTCCTTTTTCTAACGCTTTAATTTCTTCCCAATTTTGCCGCACTTCATCGATATTTTTTACCGACACATCACCAAACACGTGGGGATGACGACGAATTAACTTTTGGGAAATCCCCTCAGCGATTTCTTTCAATGTAAATTGTTGAGATTCACTCTTAATTTGTGCTTGCAATACTACTTGTAATAATAAATCTCCCAACTCTTCACAAATTGCCTGGTTATCTCCACTTTTAATCGCATCCACAACCTCATAAGCTTCTTCAATTACATAAGGTATCAGAGTTTGCGGAGTTTGCGCTAAATCCCAAGGACAACCATCTTCAGGATTTCGTAATTTTGCCACAACATCGATTAATTCTTGTAGTGCAGTTAATGTATTATTCATTAGGTAGTGATTAATAGTTAATTATTGAGGTGAATATAAATTATGAATTATCTTTTTTTTCTTCCCTTAGTTACTAATTTCTTCCCCCTAACTACTTTGCGTTTTTTGATTTTGCGACTTGGTAATATTCCTCTAATTCCTTGCTTTTTAAATCGCTTGTAAGCTGAACCAGTCCAATCACTAAACGAATGACTCATTGCCCCCGCTTCCAAACCTAAAAACAACGCGATAAATTCTGTTTTGTATTGAGCGATCGCACCTAATATACCATTACCCAACCCCTGCCAATTCAAAGCCACATTTCCCACTTTCTCGGCAATTAATAACCCAATCACCGCAATAATGCTTAAGAATAGAGTAAAATAAATAACTCGTAAAGTCGTACCAATTAACGGACCGTGGGAAAAAAACGAACGATGTCGCAGACGCTTTTGATACGGCAACCAAATCCAGCGTAACCATCCCCAGCGTTGAAACTGTCGGGAATAAATATCCAAATCGGGACCAAACATCAATCCCCCCAACATAAAGCCCGTCGCAACCAACAAAGTCAGATTACCATTGCGCGTTTGCCAAAAGGTGACACCAACGACGATAGGTAAAGCCCAAATAGTAATGCGATCGTGCGTCCGACCTGAAGGCATAGGGGTATGATGTAATCGATGCACGTTCCCGTGGGAGTATGCTGAGTGTAGATTCCTAAGTAAGTATAGTACCGGAAAAGCTGCTGATAGATAAAGATTGACAGTAATTCCCACCCTCTAATCTCCTGTCCAAAAAAATTCCAAAAAAAAATTTCCAAAAAGACTAGCGCTATTCAAAAAACTTTGCTAAGATTATTTCTTGTGAGACAAAACGGGCGATTAGCTCAGTTGGTAGAGCGCCTGCCTTACAAGCAGGACGTCATCGGTTCGAGTCCGGTATTGCCCATTAAGTAGATTAAGGTTAGAGGTAAATCCTACGGGTTCTCTAGCCTTTTTTAATAGACATCGACCGAATTTAATCATGCGTTCCCCAGAACCCTTGTCGTGCCTCCGCAATGCTACGTCTCTACGTCTTTTCCGGAGATGTCTAATGCGATCGCTCTGATTCTCCCCCTCTCTGCGTCAAACAAATTATTGAATCAGCAACACAACTACCAGATGGGTGTATCCTTTCTAAAGCAACACTAGGTAGTCAAAAATAGAAAAATGCTGACGACAAATATTGATGAGGTAATAAAGACATTAGACTTGATGATTGCTGAGGCAGCTTCAAAGAGCGATTCTCCAGGGGAGACACTGCGCGATAAGCGGAGCTTAACGCCAAGGGCGTATCGCATTGGTTTATTCGCTGCATTATATCGTCAGGTGACGCTGAAGATTAGAATAGGAATGGAAAGTAATCATTTTGATGATTGCGATCGCATGAATAGATTTGCGGCTAAATTTGCTAATCGTTATTTTATTGCGCTCGATACATATAGAAGTGGTGGTAAACCAACGAAAAGCTGGAAAGTGGCATTTGAAGCTGCTTCACAACCAGATTTTATTATTCTTCAGCATCTTTTGTTGGGTATAAATGCTCATATTAATTTAGATTTAGGAATTGTGGCAGCAGAAATTTGTCCAGGGGAAGAATTACAGAGCTTTGCAGGTGATTTTGAAAAAATAAATAATACAATTGCTGATTTATTAAATCCCAATCAGGAAGTTGTAAGTCAATTTTCTCCACTTTTAGAAATATTAGATAAAGTTGGTGGTATCACTGACGAAGCAATTGTGAGTTTTAGTATCAAAAAAGCACGTCAACAAGCTTGGAACCACGCGCAAATTCTAGCATTACAAACAACTGAACAGCAGCAATCAACAATTATTTCACTCGATCAGAAAGTCGCTTTTTTAGGACGTATCATTGCTAGTCCAAGTCGGATTATAGATAAAGCCATAGAAATAGTAAAATCATCTGAAAGCAATGACATACCAGTAATTATTGATGCTTTAAATAGAATTGTTTATTTTTAATTATTATTGGGAATTGGGCATTGATTACTGATTACTGATTACTCATCAGTCCAATTATTTGATGATTTTGGTGCATGAGTCAAACTATCAATACCACTTACCCGCATTTGCTCATAAACACCTTGAGTTGGTGCTAACCAAACTCTACCAATCCCTCGGAAAGTTTGTAGCAATCCTTCACCACTCGTCAAAGTTCCGAAAATAGTCTTTGTAGATTTTTCCACAGTAAACTCAATTTTACCCGATCGCATTAAAGCAAAATTACCATCAACCTTAAGAGTTTCATTATTCAAATGGATGCAATGCACTTCCGTAGCAGGAACAGGTAACTCAAACACACAAATCCCCGTACCACGAATCCGAGTTTGGAATAAACCCTCACCACCAAACAAAGCTGATGAAACGTTCCTTTGTATTGCAACACCAACATCAAGTGAACCTTCACCACAATAAAACAAACCGCGATCGCAAATAAGTTCTTCGTTATTCAGATAGTAAACCAAAAAATGACTAAAAGAAGGTTCGAGGAAGATACAGCCATTTCCCCGATAGCGCGGAATAAATGCTGACTCATTCGTCATAAACTTGTTGAGCATGGCTTTTCCTAAACCTGCCATTCCCCCAGCTCTATTTTCAACTTGAATTTGCCCATACAAATATTGCAATGCACCAGCTTCAATTTGTGCTTCTCCATCTTGGAGGGTAATTTTTACCTGCTTGAGTTGCATTCCCACTTGATTTGCATAGTAAATAGCCTGGGCTGTTTCTGGGTCATTTATACCCGATAATGATTTATAACCGAGAATCTCAACTTTAAAATTATCCCCAGATACGCAATCGATTACCTCCACTCTCGATGATGAAGACTTTTTTTGATGGTACGGTTCAATAAATCCCTGTTCCCCAATATTTGCCACAGCATATCCCCTGGTAAATTTAAGTCAGCAACACTACCAGTGTAGATAATTCTCCGCAAATTAGAGCAAATTAGGGTAAACAACCGTTTGCCCCTACTTAGAACTTTTGGAACTTACAAATTTTCCGTATCAATTCCCTTTTCTCTCAACTTGACTAATAAATATTGATTGCGATCGCGCAAAAATATACTACGAACGGCTTAAAACTTTACTAATATAGAACCCCTCTCCAACCTCTCCCCTTGGTAAGGATACTGTTGGCGAATCGTTGAGGGGTGAAGACCCCCACCCTCTCGTTACCAGGCTCCAGCCTGGTAACGCGCTTTTGGAGGCTCTGCCTCCAGTTAGGTTGGAGGCGGAGCCTCAATCGCTGCATTCCTTGCCAGAGGCAAGGAACGAGGAAAATGGGGTTCGACCCATCATTAATTCGCCAACAACATCCTTGGTAAGGGGAGAGGCTTAAGAAATTGAATTAGTATAACAAACCGAAATATTGACTTTACTCAAGAAATCGGGTTTCTCCCAGCAAAAAATCCTAATTAGCATAATAATAAAATAAGGATGGGGAAACCCCACCCCTACGGGTATATTATTGTTGTTTGATGAATTTCTCTGCTTGTGCGATCGCGTATTCAATTTCCTCTTTGCTACTTGCTTCTATTTCTAATTCCCTACCATCGGGTGTTTTCAGCTTGAGCTTGATCGGTTTATTACCTAACCTGTCAGAGAGGAACGTAAATAGCTTTGTCAAGTTAGCTGGATTGACTTCTGCCATCAAAATGCCAGTGAGAATGCTACCGATTGCTTTACCTTTACGTCCAATTGGTGGTTCTGTGTCAATTCCTGCCAATTCTTCCAGTTCTTGCCGCAGTTCGTCTTTTCCGTCATCATCCAAATCAAAATCGTTGAAATCAATAATCAATTGGAGCTTAGATGCTTCTATCATAATTATCACCGGAAATATATATACATTGTTACAGAATTACAATAATTTAAGATTCAGTAGCAAAAGTAATATTTCCGCAATTTGACAATTTTTATGCCACTTATCCGATATCCAACAAATTCCCTACTTGTTGCTGCAAAGGTTGTATTTTGCTTTGTACAACATCCCAAATGATTTCGTTATCCACTTGAAAATAAGTGTGTACGAGTATATCTCGTAATCCTGCTATTTTACGCCATTCAATCTCTGGATACCTGTCTCTCAATTCTTGGGGAACATTTTTAACTGCTTCTCCAATGACCAAAAGATTAAAAATGACAGCATCAAAAGTTCGCTCATCTCCAACAAATCCATAGAAAGTCATATTTTGTGTGTAGTCGAGTATTTTGTGTAACTAGACAAAATATCTTCCAAGTATAAATTAAGATTACGTGACATAGATTATATCTCGCTCTACATTTTCGCGGATTTGAGGCTTTAATGCTTTCCAAGTTACTAAATCTACCCGACTTCCTAATTGTTCCTCCAAATAGAATTTCACGTCCGTGTAGCGATCAAAAGTTATGGGAGACTCTAGATCGACTAATATATCTACATCACTGTCGGCTCTAGCCTAGGCTGTTGACTTTGTGAGTTTTTAAGGAACTTTTATCATACAATAATAGTGTTGTATTTTTTCGAGGTAAAAGT